>CABMQL010000004.1 GCA_902388735.1 uncultured Eubacteriales bacterium
CGGCGATGACAGTTTTGCAAGGGTTCCCTCACTATTCGGTAGCCGGACAGGGGCGTCCGCTCCTACGCACGGCATGGGAGTAGGGGCAGGCCCGGGCGGGGCGATGTGGGCATCGCCCCCTACGGAATTATATTGAAAACCCCCGCGTAGGGGCCGATGCCTACATCGGCCCGGTTGCACCGTTTTTCAAATCGTGCGTAGGGCGGCGTGCCCTCACGCCGCCGCAATGGTGCAGTGGGTAACGGGCGGCGGGCTGGAGGCAGCCCGCCCTACAAAGGATTTCTGTAAATGTATGTAGGGGCGGGGCTCTGCCCCGCCCGTTTCCCATATAAAAGCAAAACCTGTAGGGCAGGGCCCGTGTGCCCTGCCGGGGTGCGGTACAAGCGGGCGGGGTAGAATCCCGCCCCTACGGGGTTTTTGATTGTTCGATGCGCAAAAAAACAGACCGGGAAATTCCCGGTCTGCTTTTCTTTAACTTTAGCGATTGCCCCGGTCGTAGGCTACGACCACACGGCGGTTGGGCTCCGTGCCCACGGAATAGGTGGTGACGCCTGCCTTATCCTGCAGGGCGGCGTGGATCACATGGCGCTCATAGGCGTTCATGGGCTCCAGGGTCACGCTGCGGCGGTACTTGAGTACCTTGCCGGCCACCTTATTGGCCAGGCTCTCCAGGCTCTGCTCCCGCTTGGCCCGGTAATTCTCCGCATCCACATGGATCCGCAGACGCTTATCCCGGCCGCTGTTCACGGCGTAGTTGGTGAGCTGCTGGATGGCGTCCAGGGTCTCGCCCCGGCGGCCGATGAGGGCGCCCAGGCGCTGGCCTTCCAGGATGACCTTATAGCGGTTCTTCTCCTCCTCGTACACCTTGATCTCCGCCTTGCACTCCATGTGCTCCAGCAGACCCGCCAGGAACTCCGTGATGCGGCGGGCATCGTCATTGTCACAGGCGGCGGCAGAGGTGGACTCCTTCCCCTCGGGCTTCTTCTCCACGGGCTTGGGCTCGGGCTTTTTCTCAACCGGTTTTCTCTCCGCCGGTTTCTTCTCGGCGGGCTTCTTTTCCACAGGCTTGCTCTCGGCGGCCTTCTTCTCGGCGGGCTTTGCCTGGGGCGCCGGGGTCTTGACCTCCGGCTCGTCCACAACGTCCAGCTCGTAGCGCACCCGCACCTTGGCCGGGCTGCTGCCGATGCCTAAAAATCCGCTCTTGGAGCGCTCCAGGATCTCCAGGGACACGTCATCCCGCTCCAGGTGGAGCTGCTCCAGCGCCTTGCGGACGGCCTCCTCCTCGGTCTTGCCTGTTACATCAATATAACGCATGACAAAACTCCTTATTCGTCGTAGTGATGCTCGTTGTAAGCGCGGCCGCGGGCATAGGGACGCTGCCCCACCCGGCCGTTTTCATTGGTGCCGGCCTTCTTCTCCGGCTTTTTGGCGGACTGGTTCTTCTTGCCGCTGCCGCCGGACTTGGACTTCTCATACTGCTGTTGCTGCTGCAGCATCCGCTCCCGGGAGGCCATCATCTTGGCGGCCCGGGCCTCGCGCTTGGCGCGCTCCTTGTCCGTTTCCTCCCGGTCCAGGATCTTGTTGAAGTACTTATTGAGCACCTGCTCCTGGATGGTGGCAAAGGCGGTGTTGGCGATCCAGTACACGCACAGAGCAGCGGGCAGGATATAGCCCATCCACAGGGTCATCAGGGGCATGAGATACATCATCATCTTGCCCTGGCCGCCGGCGGTATTGCCGCTGGCCTTCATGCTGATGCGAGTCATGAGGAACTGCAGGGCCGTTGCGATAATCGGCAGCAGCAGCACGCCGATGACCGGCCAGCCGCCGGTGGTGATCTGCTTGAAGAGGGTGGAGCCCTGGCTGGCCAGGTCCATGCCCAGGAAGTTATAGTCCAGGTTGATGAGCCCGTCAAACTGGCCCTGGAAGCTCTCCCAGTTCTGATGGACGAACTTGGCCAGGTAGATCTGCTCATAGGCAGAGGCGTTGCCGCCCTCTACGGCGGTGTAGCCCAGCTTGGTGGCTGCATCGGTGATGGCGCTGATGGTGTCCATGCTGAGGCCCATGAGATAGCGCAGGGGCTGACGGATGATGGCGTACAGCGCGATGAGGATGGGGAAGGGCAGGAAGGACCACAGACAGCCGGACATGGGGTTCACGCCCTCCTGGGCGTAGAGGTTGGCCATCTCCTCCTGCATACGCTGCTTGTTATTGGCGTAGCGGGTCTGGATGTCCTTGACCTTGCCCTGCATGCGGTTCATGCGCAGCATGCTCTTCTTACCCTTCAGCTGGAAGGGCAGGATCACCAGCTTCACCACCAGGGTGAACAGGATCAGCGCCAGGCCGTAGGACCCGGTGAGGGAATAGAACACCCGGGTCAGCCAGGCAAAAGGCACACAGATATAATATCCGAGTTGTGCGAACATATTTTTTTCCTCCGTTTAGTTCTTGGGAAAAGCCGATGGTTACGGAACGGGATCATACCCGCCTTTGTGGAAGGGATTGCACCGCAATATGCGCTTGGCGGCGAGGAAGCTGCCCTTTACGGCGCCGTATTTTTCCACCGCCTCCAGGGCGTACTCCGAGCAGGTGGGGATATAGCGGCAGCGCGGGGGAAACAGGGGAGAGACCTCCCGCTGATAAAACCGGATGGCGGCCATACATGCCTTTTTCATGTTTCGTCCTCCCGCAGCAGGGAGAGCCGGCGCAGGCAGTCCAGATACGCAGCATTCATCTTCTGATAGGGGCCTGCGGCGCTGCGGCCACGGCCCACCACGATCACGTCCCACCCGGGGCGCATTTTGTCCCGGTTCAGGCGGTAGATCTCCCGGATCCGGCGGCGCACCCGGTTGCGCACCACCGCATGACCCAGCTTCTTACTCACCGTGACGCCCAGACGGCTGCCCCCCGCCCGATTCTTCAGGCAGTACACCACCAGATAGGGGCTCACGGCGGAGCGGCCCTTGCGGTAGATGCGGCGAAATTCGTAATTTTCCTTGACGGTTACGGCTGCTTTCATGGTTTTCTCCCGGCTTAAAGTTACACTTTCAAGCGACATTTGCATAGACGAATAGGGACGGCAGTTTTCCCTTCCACCGTCCCTGTTTTTCACGAGCTATGCCGGATGCACCTTCCGTGACCTCAGAGGGTCAGACGAGCGCGACCCTTGGCACGACGACGAGCCAGAACCTTGCGGCCGTTGGCAGTAGCCATTCTCTTGCGGAAGCCGTGCACCTTGGAGCGCTGGCGCTTCTTGGGCTGATAGGTACGGAACATTGCAGGACACCTCCATTACGTAGAAAATCCGGCGGCGGCAACCGGGCCGCCACACTTACTCGACGGCGGGCGAAGTGACCTCCGCCCCGCAGTTGAAAAAGTCAGGTGCCGAAAATGCGGCACTTTGTTCATTATACATAATGAAAAAGGGCCTGTCAACATAAATTTCGCCCCGTGGGCGGCGAGTTTTCCCGGGTGGAGAAAAAAGTTTTATACATTATCTAATATATAAGTGTGGACTTTTTCATACTTTTATGGTACACTTATGGTGCCCGTATGCCGCCCGCGCATAGAGAGGCGGCCAGCGGAGCCTGATTTAAAAATATTTTTCCACAGCGTTGCCCCAAAAGGGGCAACAGCGGGCCGGATTTACCCCACAGATAGAATTTGTTTTTGGGAAAGGGGAGCTATCACTTTGAATTCACTGACCGATGTATGGGGCAGCGTGCTGCAGCAGATGTCACAGCAGCTGGCCCCCACCACCATCAACACCTGGTTCGACGAGGTGGAGGTGGTCACTATGGAGGATTCCGCTTTCGTGCTGCACTGCGGCAACGAATTCAAGAAGAAGACCATCGAGGCCCGGTTTCTGCCCTACATCCGGGACGCCCTGCGGGACCTGTTCTCCGCGGATTTTGAGATCAAGATCCTCAACGACGACCAGCTGTCCGCCTATCACGGCATCAAGCCCGACTATCCGGGGGACCTGGAGGATTCCGGGACGTTCACCTTTGAGACCTATGTGGTGGGGCCCAGCAACAAGCTGGCCTACGCCGCTGCCCACGCCGTGTCCGACCGGCCGGGCGTGAACTACAACCCGCTTTTCATCTACGGCGACTCCGGCCTGGGCAAGACCCATCTGCTCTACGCCATCGCCCACGGGCTGAAGCAGAACTATCCGGACGCCAAGGTGGTGTACATCAAGGGCGACGACTTTACCAACGAGCTGGTGGCCTCCATCCGGGAGGGCAAAAACGCCGAGTTCCGGGAGAAGTACCGCCAGGCGACACTGCTGCTGGTGGACGACGTGCAGTTCATCGCCGGCAAGGAGCAGACCCAGGAGGAGTTCTTCCACACCTTCAACTCCCTGTACGAGGCCGGCAAGCAGATCGTCCTCACCTCCGACCGGCCTCCCCGGGAGATGACCAAGCTGGAGGACCGGCTGCGCACCCGTTTTGAGTGGGGCCTGATGGTGGACGTGACGCCCCCGGACTACGAGACAAGGCTGGCCATCGTGAAAAATAAATCCGCCATGCTGGGCGTGAAGCTGTCGGACCCGGTGTCCGACCTCATTGCGGAGAACGTCACCGCCAACGTCCGGCAGATCGAGGGGACCCTAAACAAGATCCTGGCCTACTACGACCTCATGGGCAGCACCATGAGCCAGGAGGACATCCTCAAGGCCATCCGGGACATGATCAAGAAAAACAACGAGTACATCCCCACGGCCCAGGCGGTGGTGAACTACATCTGCTCCACCTATCACATCGACGAGGATGTGCTCCGGGGCCAGAGCCGGGGCCGGGAAGTGGTCAACGCCCGGCAGATCGCCATGTACCTCATGCGGCGGATGATCTGCATGAACCTGGTGGACATCGGCAAGGAATTCGGCGACCGGGACCACACCACGGTGCTGCACTCCCTGGATAAGGTAGAAAAGCAGATGCGCTCCGACCCGGCCTTTGCCGAGACCGTGAAGCAGATCACCACCAACATCAATAACAGCGCCCGGGGCTAAATTATCCACATAGCTTGTGAACTTCCTGTGGAAAAGGGGGCAGCTTCCGGATTCGCCCAAATATCCGTGGAAAGCTGTGGATATTTTCCTATTCCCCATGTGGAGAAAAAAGTGAGCTGTTTCGCGGCTTTGCGCAGTTTTTCCACAATGGTTTTCCCTACGACTACTGTTACTAAAAATACTTAGCTTATGTTCTGTGCGCATAAAATATGCGCGGGATCTTTAGGAAAAAAGAAAGGATGATCGAGATGCTGAAATTCTCCTGCGAAAAGGCGCTGCTGCAGCTCGCCGTGAATACCGCCTCCCGCACCGTGGCCACCAAAAGCTCCATCCCCGCTTTGGAGGGGCTGCTGCTGGAGGGGACGGACGTGCTGACCCTGTCCGGCTACAACATGCAGACGGGCATTCGCACCCGGCTGGAGGCCGACATCCGGGAGGGCGGACGCATCGTGCTCAATTCCCGGCTATTCGGCGACATCATCCGGAAAATGCCCGACGACGTCATCGTTTTCTCCGCGGACGAGAAATTCATGGTCACCCTCACCTGCGGGGACGCCCGGTTTGAGATCCTGGGCCTGTCCGCCGACGATTACCCGGAAATGCCCGAGGTGGAGAGCGACTACTCCATGACCGTGCAGCAGGGGATTCTGAAGGCTATGATCAACCAGACCTCCTTTGCCGTGTCCACCAACGAAAACCGGCCCATCCACACGGGCTCCCTCTTTGAGGTGGGCATTGACGGGGTGACGGTGGTGTCCGTGGACGGCTTCCGCCTGGCCCTGCGCCGGGAGAAGATCGAGCAGCTGGAGGGCGGCGCCTTCCGGTTCGTGTGCCCCGGCAGCGCCTTGAACGAGGTGGAGAAGATCTGCGAGGACAGCGAGGAGACCATCACCGTGATGCTGGGCAAGCGCCACCTGCTCTTTGAGACCGGGTCCACCCAGCTCATCTGCCGGAAGCTGGAGGGCGAATTTTTGGACTACAAGAACGCCATCCCCCGGAACAATCCCATCCGCCTCACCGTGGACAGCAAGACCATGCTCAGCAGCCTGGACCGGGTGAGCGTGGTCATCAGCGAGAAGCTGAAAAGCCCTGTGCGCTGCCTCATGGGCAGCGGCTGCATCACCATGTCCGCCAAAACCGGCAACGGCGAGGCTACGGACGTGTGCCCCGTGGACGGGGACGGCCAGGGCCTGGAGATCGGCTTCAACAACCGCTATCTTATGGACGCCCTGCGCTTTGCCCCGGCGGACCAGGTGGTCATGGAGCTGAATACCGGCATCAGCCCCTGCGTCATGACTCCCGTGGACGGCGGCGACAACTTCCTTTATATGGTGCTGCCGGTGCGGCTGAAGGCATAAGGAGCAAAAAACATGAAAATCGTGACCATTACAACGGAATACATTAAGCTTCAGGATTTGCTGAAGCTGTCGGACGCCGTAGCCACCGGCGGCGAGGCCAAGATCCGGGTGCAGGAGGGCGAGGTGCTGGTAAACGGCGAAACCTGCACTCAGCGGGGCCGGAAGATCCGGCCCGGCGACAGGGTGGACTATCACGGCCTGACCCTGGGCGTTGCCTATGCGGATCAATAAGCTGACGGTCAGCGGCTTTCGCAACTATCGGGAGCAGACCCTGGACTTTGACCCCGCCTGCAACGTTATCCACGGGGAGAACGCCCAGGGCAAGACCAACCTGTTAGAGGCCATGGTCTATCTCTCCTGCGGCAAGTCCCCCCGGACCCGGTCGGATCGGGAGCTCATCGCCTTTGACGGCCAGCGGGCCGTGCTTCGGGGTGAGATCTTTTCCCGGGAGCGGGACTTTGTCACGGAGATCACCCTCCAGGCCGGCCGGCGGCGGAAGATGACCGTCAACGGCGTGCCCGCCAAAAACGCCGCGGAGCTGTCCGACGTGCTGCACACGGTGTTTTTCTGCCCGGAAGATCTGTTTATTATCCGGGAAGGGGCGGCGGCTCGGCGAAAGTTTATGGATCAGTCCCTGTGCCAGCTGCGGCCCCGGTATGCCCAGGCTCTGGCGGAGTATCACCGGCTCTACGAGCACAAGACCCGCATCCTGCGGGACCGGGAGGAGAACCCGGGGCTTCTTTCCATGCTGCCGGACTTTAACGAGCGCATGTGCCGGGTGGGGGCCATCCTCATCCACTACCGGGCCCAGTATTGCCGGGCTTTGGATTCCTACGCCGCCCCGGCCCACGAGGACTGCAGCGGCGGCCGGGAGGAATTAAAATTACGATATGAGACGGTGAAAACCGTTATGGACCCCTTTGCCAAAACGGAGGACATCGCGCAGAATTTGCGCCAGCACCAGGAGAGCCATTATCACGCGGAGCTTGCCTCGGGGCTGTGCCTGTCGGGACCTCATAAGGACGACTTTATTGTGGAGGTCAACGGCCGGAGCGCCCGGCAGTTCTGCTCCCAGGGCCAGGTGCGCACGGCGGCGCTGTCCTTAAAACTGGCCGACCGGGAGATCCACCGCAGCGCCGTGGGGGAGTACCCGGTGATGCTGCTGGACGATGTGCTCTCGGAGCTGGATCCTAAGCGGCAGGAATATGTATTAAACCGCATTTCCGGCGGCCAGGTGTTCATCACCTGCTGCGAAAACGATAGGCTGGACCGCCTGCAGGCGGGGCGGCTGTTTCACATTCAGAATGGGGAGGTGCTTTTGTGAGCTACCTGCACATCGGGCAGAATGCCATGATCCCGGAAAAACGGATCATCGGCATTTTCGACCTGGACATTACCTCCCAGTCCAAGCGCACCCGGGAATTTCTGGAAAAGGCGGAGCGCGAGGGCGTGGTGGTGCCGGTGACGGAGGACATCCCCAAGTCGTTTTTGGTGTGCGACCATCCGTACCACAGGCAGATCGTGTATATTTCGCAGCTGAATACCCAAACGCTGCAGAAGCGGAGCCGGGGAGAATAGGTGCGCCGGGCTAATATGGAAACCCATGTCATTCCGAGACCAGTGCGCACACTGGTCGTGGGAATCCGTAATACCCTTGTATGAATCCAAAGGGGAACGGATTGCCACGGGCGCGGTGCGCCCTGGCAATGACACTTTGCATGGAGTGCGGTGTGCGGCGGCACACATGGGTGCCGCCCTACAATTATAATATTTTTGTAGGGCAGGGCCCGTGTGCCCTGCCGGGAGTGCGGTGTAAACCCGGTTCGGGTCGTCCGGGAGGCCGATCCCTACGCACCATTTTTCGATAGAATTTCGTAGGGCGGCGTGTCCTCACGCCGCCGCAGGTGCGGTACAAGTCCGGGCGGCGGGCTGGGGGCAGCCCGCCCTACGCAGGATTTGAAAATCGGTGCCACCGGGCCGATGTGGGCATCGGCCCCTACGCGCGGTTTTCGATAGAATTTCGTAGGGGGCGATGCCCACATCGCCCCGGATCACGCCTTATGGAATCGTAAATACAGCGGAAGATCATCTTCCCTTGAGAAAGGAATCGGATTTATGTCAGAACTGGAAAAAGTCATCGCCGTGGATACGGAATATGATGCCTCGGAGATCCAGGTGCTGGAGGGCCTGGAGGCCGTGCGCAAGCGGCCCGGTATGTACATCGGCTCCACCTCCTCCTCGGGCCTGCACCACCTGGTGTATGAGATCGTGGACAACGCCATCGATGAAGCCTTGGCCGGGTACTGCACGGATATCACCGTCACTATCAACCCCGGCGACACCATTACCGTTACCGACAACGGCCGCGGCATCCCCGTGGACATCCAGCCCCAGACCGGCCGGCCCGCCCTGGAGGTGGTGTACACCGTCCTCCACGCCGGCGGCAAGTTCGGCGGCGGCGGTTACAAGGTATCCGGTGGCCTACACGGTGTGGGCGCGTCGGTGGTGAACGCCCTGTCCCAGTGGCTGGAGGTGCAGGTACACAAGAACGGCCACATTTACGAGATGAAGTTCTCCCGGGGCGACATCACCCAGGAGATGAAGATCATCGGCGACACCGACCACACCGGCACCACCGTTACCTTCAAGCCCGACCCGGAGATGTTCGACACCCTGGTCTACGACTATGAGGTCCTCCACGCCCGCATGCGGGAGCAGGCGTTTTTGAACGCGGGCCTGCGCATCACCATCACCGATGCCCGGCCCGGCCAGGAGCAGGGGGAGACCATGTGCTACGAGGGCGGCATCCGGGAATATGTGGCCTATCTCAACCGCAACAAGACCCCCATCCACCAGGACGTCATCTATCTCTCCGGGGCCAAGGGGGACTCCACGGCGGAAATTGCCCTGCAATATAATGATGGCTACAACGAGACCCTGGTCTCCTTCGCCAACGACATCCACACCCCGGGCGGCGGCATGCACGAAACCGGCTTCAAGGCCGCCCTCACCCGGGTGCTCAACGCCTACGGCACCAAGTATGGCATGCTCAAGGACGGGGACGACAAGGTCTCCGGCGAGGACTGCCGGGAGGGCATCGCGGCGGTGATCTCCGTGAAGCTGACGGAGGCCCAGTTCGAGGGGCAGACCAAGGACAAGCTGGGCAACGCCTACATCCGCACCCTGGTGGACAGCATCGTGTCCGACCAGCTGGCGGTGTATCTGGAGGAGCACCCGGCGGTGGCCCGGACCATTCTCGACAAGGCCCTCACCGCCAACCGCGCCCGGGAGGCTGCCCGGAAAGCCAGAGAATCCATCCGCCGCAAGACCGCTCTCGGCGGCGCGGCCATGCCCGATAAGCTGCGGGACTGCAATGAGAATAACCCCGAGCTGACCGAGCTCTACATCGTGGAGGGCGACTCCGCAGGCGGCTCCGCCACCCAGGGCCGGGACTCCCGGTTCCAGGCCATCCTCCCCCTGTGGGGCAAGATGCTCAACGTGGAGAAGGCCCGGGCGGACAAGGTGTACGGCAACGACAAGCTCCAGCCCGTCATCACCGCTCTGGGCGCGGGCATCGGCGACGAGTTCGACGCCGACAAGCTGCGCTATCACAAGATCATCATCATGGCCGATGCCGATGTGGACGGCGCGCACATCCGCACGCTGCTGCTGACGTTCTTCTTCCGCTTCATGCGGCCGCTCATTGAAAACGGGTATGTATATTCGGCGGTGCCGCCGCTTTACAAGCTGAGCCGGGGCAAGCAGACGCGGGTCGCCTACTCCGACGAGGAGCGGGACGAGGTCTCCGCCCTGCTCCGGGGGGATAACCCCGACGCCAAGGTGGACATCAGCCGCTTCAAGGGCCTGGGCGAGATGAACCCCCACGAGCTGTGGGAGACCACCATGGATCCGGAGAAGCGGACCCTGCGGCGCATCACCCTGGACGATGCCGTGGCCGCCGACGCCACCTTCACGGTGCTCATGGGCGAGAAGGTGGAGCCGAGAAAGGAATTCATCGAGAAAAAGGCCAAGTACGCGGTGAATTTGGATTACTAAAATAAGGCGGAGAATTTTACCCCGGACCGTCCGTAGGGGCGGAGTTCTACCCCGCCCGCGGGAGGGGCAGAGCCCCTCCCCTACGCACCCCTATGATACCCTTCCGTAGGGCGGGCTGCCCTCAGCCTGCCGCCCGATAATCACCGCACCTGCGGCGGCGTGAGGGCACGCCGCCCTACGCACGATTTGAAAAACGGTGCCATCGGGCCGATGTAGGCATCGCCCCGCCCTACCGCATGATCATCTATGAATCCGACGAACCAATCCTTTCACAAAGGAGATACGATATGAGTAAAAAACCCCAATACGATCCGGAGGAGATCCGGTATCCCCAGCAGCACATTGTGGAGTCGCCCCTGGTGCCGGAGATGGAGAAGTCGTACATTGAGTACGCCATGTCCGTTATCGTGGGCCGCGCTCTGCCCGATGTGCGGGACGGCCTGAAGCCCGTCCACCGGCGCATCCTCTACGCCATGTACGAGGACAATCTCACTTCTGACCGGCCCTTTAAGAAGTCCGCCACCTGCGTGGGCGATGTGCTGGGCCGGTATCACCCCCACGGCGACGCATCGGTGTACGACGCCCTGGTGCGCCTGGCCCAGGACTTTTCCATGCGCTACATGCTGGTGGACGGCCACGGTAACTTCGGTTCCGTGGATGGCGACCCCGCCGCCGCCTACCGATACACCGAGGCAAGGCTCTCCAAAATCTCCAACGAGATGCTCCGGGACATCGAAAAGGACACCGTGGACTGGGATCCCAACTTTGACGAGAGCCGCAAGGAGCCCCGGGTGCTGCCTGCGCGCTTTCCCAACCTGCTGGTGAACGGCTCTTCCGGCATTGCCGTGGGCATGGCCACCAACATCCCGCCCCACAACCTGCGGGAGGTCATCGGCGCGTGCATCTGCGTGCTGGACGACCCGGACGCCACCCTGGCGGACCTGATGGAGCACATCAAGGGCCCCGACTTTCCCACCAAGGGCATCATCATGGGCCGCAGCGGCATCCGCGCCGCCTACGCCACCGGCCGGGGCCGGCTGGTGGTCCGCGCCCGGCACGAGTTTGAGGAGTTCGGCAAGGACCGCAGCCGCATCGTCATCACCGAACTGCCGTACCAGGTGAACAAGCGCATGCTCATCAAGAACATCGCCGAGCAGGTGGAGGACAAGCGCCTGGACGGCATTTCCGACATCCGGGACGAATCCGACCGCAACGGTATGCGCGTGGTCATTGAGCTGAAGCGGGACGCCAATCCCCAGGTGGTGCTCAACCGCCTCTTTGCCCAGTCCCAGCTGCAGACCACCTTCGCCATCAATATGCTGGCGCTGGTGGATAACCAGCGGCAGCCGAAGATCCTGTCCCTGCGGCACATCATCGACGAGTATCTGAATTTCCAGGAAGAAATCATCGTCCGCCGCACCAGGTTCGACCTGAACAAGGCCCTGGAGCGTGCCCACCTGCTGGAGGGCCTGCTCATCGCCCAGGACAACATCGACGAGGTCATCAAAATCATCCGGGAGAGCTACGACGACGCAAGGGAGAACCTTATGTCCCGCTTCGGGCTGGACCAGGTGCAGGCCCAGGCCATCCTGGACATGCGCCTGAAGGCCCTGCAGGGCCTGGACCGGGAGAAGCTGCAGAAGGAGTACGACGACCTGGAGGAGAAGATCGCCTATTTCCGCCGGGTGCTGTCCGACGACGCCCTGGTGCGGCAGATCCTCAAGGAGGAGCTTTCCACCCTGGCCGAGAAGTTTGGCGACGAGCGCAAGACCGAGATCCAGGACGTGGAGGACGAGATCGACATCGAGGACCTCATTGAGGAGGAGCAGTGCGTCTTTACCCTGACCAAGGCCGGGTACATCAAGCGCACCCCCGTCAGCGAGTACGCCGCCCAGAGCAAGGGCGGCATGGGCAAGAAGGGCATGTCCACCCGGGAGGAGGACGAGGTGGTGTCGGTGTTCACCGCATCTACCCATGACTATATTCTGTTCTTCACCGACACCGGCAAGGTCTACCGGAAGAAGGGCTATCAGATCCCCGAGAGCGGCAAGACCGCCAAGGGCGTCAACATGGTCAACGTCATCCAGGTGGAGACCGGGGAGAAGGTCCAGGCCATGCTCCACTTCCGGGAGACGGAGGATGAGCCCCTGTACCTGTTCATGACCACGAGAAACGGCACCGTGAAGCGCCTGCCCGTGGACCAGCTGAAGAACATCCGCCAGAGCGGCATCCGGGCCCTGACATTGGACGAGGGCGACCAGCTCATCAGCGTGAAGGAGACCGACGGCGACCAGGATATTCTCATCGCCACCCACGACGGCCAGGCGGTGCGCTTCCACGAGAGCGATGTGCGCCCCATGGGCCGCACGGCTGTGGGCGTCCGAGGCATCCGGCTGCGGGAGGGCGACTATGTTGTGGGCGCCGCTAAGGCCCAGCCGGGCAAGACCGTTTTGGCCATCACCGAGCGGGGCTACGGCAAGCGCACCCCTGTGGAGGAGTACCGCATCACCAGCCGCGGCGGGCTGGGCATCCGCAACTATATGGTCACGGAGAAAACCGGCCCCATCGTGGGCATCAAGGTGGTGGACGGCACGGAGGACCTGCTGCTGGTCACCGAGAGCGGCATCCTCATCCGCACCCCGGTGCAGAACATCCGGGTGGCGGGCCGCGCCACCCAGGGCGTCATCGTCATGCGGTTTAAGACCGAGGGCGACCGGGTCATCTCCATGGCTCTGGCCGACCCCGAGGAGCCTGCGGCATCTGCGGAGGAGTAAACTATGGGAAGTAAGCGGGAGAGCATGGTGCCCCTGACCCGGTGGCAGTATTTCACCAAGACCCTGTACGGCGACGCCGCCACCAAGGCGGAGTTTGAGTATGACAAGGTGATCTACTTCAAAAGTGAGGAGCTGCAGCGCATCGAGGACGGCAACCGCCGCATCCACGGGCTGCTGCTGGTGATACTGTGCCTGGTGTTCCTGTCGGCCATCAAGTGGCAGAACATCTATTTCGTGGTGGCGTGCATGATCGTTATCGTGGCGGGGGAGGCGGTGCGCCTGCTGCGCCTGCCCAAGGACATCCGCGCCCACCTGATCGATTCCGGCCGGAGGAAGCGGGGATGACCGTGGACATCATCGCCCGCATCCATACGGACCTGCCGGAGAAATTCGGCGTGCCCCGGCAGAGCGGCCTGGTGCCCCAGCTCCGGGGAACCATCGTGCTGGAGCCGGCGTACCGGAACCCGGACGCCCTCCGGGGGCTGGAGGGTTTTTCCCACCTGTGGCTGATCTTTCAGTTTCACCGGGCGGTGCGGGAGGGCTGGTCGCCCACGGTGCGGCCGCCCCGGCTGGGAGGCAACCGGCGCATGGGTGTGTTTGCCACCCGGTCGCCCTTCCGGCCCAACAACCTGGGTCTGTCCTGCGTGAAGCTGGAGGGGGTGCGGCTGGATGAGAAGCTGGGCCCGGTCATTGACGTCAGCGGCGCCGACCTGGTGGATGGCACGCCGATTTTGGACATCAAGCCCTACCTGCCCTATGCCGACTGCCATCCGGAGGCCACCGGCGGGTTTACCGACCCCCTGGACGGGCAGACCCTGCAGGTAAACTGCGACCCGGCGCTGCTCTCTAACCTGACCGAGGAACAGAAGGCGGGGCTGATGGGCGTGCTGGCCTGCGATCCCCGGCCCCGGTATCAGGAGGACCCGGATCGGGTCTACGGCCTGGCCTTTGCCGGGAAAAACGTGAAGTTCACCGTAAGGGACGGGGTGCTCACGGTTGTGGCCGTGGAGGATTAATGCCGCCCGGGGCGATGTGGGCATCGCCCCCTACACCCATTTTCATGAGACCGTCCGTAGGGGCCGATGCCCACATCGGCCCGTCCCACCGGCTATCATGCTATCCGCAGGGCGGGGGGATCTTGTCCCGCCGCACCGGGTTTGCACCGCAGTTCATACAGCGTGTCATTGCGAACCAGTGACCGACGTCACTGGTGTGGCGATCCGTATTCCCTCTGCGCTTGTGCTGGCCTGGCGAAACAGGTAAAACCTCTGCGGCTACTGCGCGGCGGCGTGAGGGCACGCCACCCTACGCAAAGCCGGAAGCTTGATTCCGTAGGGGCCGATGCTCACATCGGCACGACCGCAAGCACTTTTTGTTTTTGCCTGTAGGGGCCGGCGTCCCGACGGCCCGAACCTGGGCTTGCATAAATTTTCCTACTATCCGTAGGGCGGGGTGACCTCAGCCCGCCGCGTGGGGAACGGATTGCCGCGACCAGTCTGCGGGCTGGTCACGCAATGACAAAAGCATTCACAAGGAGAGCTTATGAAAACGGTTACCATTTACACCGACGGGCAAAAAACCGCCGTGCGGTTTTATGCGGGAATGTCGGTTCTGCTCGCCCTTTGCAGGGCAACCGCAGAACATGACAAGCAAGCGCCGTCGGATAGGTGCGCTGCGTGCTGAAGTCATTTGAAATACAAGGAGCTATTATGAAAACGGTTACCATTTACACCGACGGCGCTTGCTCCGGCAACCCCGGGCCCGGGGGCTGGGGGGCTATTTTGGAGTGGAACGGCATCGAGAAGGAAATTTCCGGCGGTGCATCGGACACCACCAACAACCGCATGGAGCTCACCGGCGTCATTGAGGCCCTCTCTCTGCTGAAGGAGCCCTGCGTGGTGGAGCTTTACAGCGACAGCAAGTACGTCATCGATGCCCTGTCCAAGGGCTGGGTCTACGGCTGGCAGAAAAAGGGCTGGGTCAAGAGCGACAAAAAGCCCGCGCAGAACGTGGACCTGTGGGAGCGGCTCCTGCCCCTCATCGCCCGGCATGAGGTCCGCTATCACTGGGTCAAGGGCCATGCCTCCAACGCCAAGAACAACCGCTGCGATGAACTGGCCGTGGCCGAGAGCCGGAAATTTTGACTACTGTTCACAAATTGTTCACCGGGAATTTATTGTTTTGCCATATTTACAAAGTAATATATGAGCATACAAAGAACCTTTCCTTAAGTGATTTTCTCTCTCTCCTAACACACAACAGAAAAGCCTCCCGCTGCAAGGCGGGAGGCTTTTCTGTATCTGGCAAAAAATTCGTTGCAATTTGCCGCCGTTTGCCGTAAAATAGCCCCAAGAAAATCATAGGGAGGTACATTTTATGGATTTTAACCCCCAAATGCAGCTGGCCGGCCTGCTGGAATGGATGAACGAAATGATGCAGTCCTGCCACGGTCAGACCGCGGTCATCGGCATCTCCGGCGGCAAGGACAGCTCCACTGTGGCGGCCCTGGCCGTGGCGGCCTATGGGCGGGAGAACGTCTACGGCGTCCTCATGCCCAACGGTGTGCAGCCGGATATTGATTATTCCCAAGCCCTGGTGGAGCACCTGCAGATCCCCCACTGCACCATCAACATCCACGATGCGGTGCAGGGCGTCCTGGCCGAGATGGAGAAGGCGGGCTTTACCCCCAGCCGCCAGACCACGGTGAATCTGCCCTCCCGCATCCGCATGTCTACCCTCTACGCCGTGGCACAGAGCCTGCCCGGCGGCACGGTCATCAACACCTCCAACCTTTCCGAGGACTGGGTGGGCTACTGCACCATTTATGGCGACAGCGCCGGGGCCTTCTCCCCCCTGGGTATGTACACCACGGAGGAGGTCATCGCCCTGGGCCGGGCCCTGGGCCTGCCGGAGCATTTCCTGCAGAAGCCGCCGTCTGACGGCCTCACCGGCCTCACGGACGAGGACAACCTGGGCTTCACCTACCACGCCGTCAACGAGTATGTGCGCCGGGGCGTGTGCGACCCGGAGATAAAGAAGCAGATCGATCAGAAGCACAAGGCCAGCCGCTTCAAGTTCGCCACCATTCCCGTGTACCACAACGGCCTGCCCATGGCCCTGGAGGAGGAGACGGACTACTACAGGTAAGCCCCGGGGAAATCCCCGCCGCCTCCGTGCCCGTGCTTGACAGGGAGAATATTTCTGCTATAATGGGCATAGAAAGGGTGCTGCGACAAGCGGTTGGCCCTAACGAAGTGAACTTAAAGTTTCATAGAAACCGTCACTTGCCAGAGTGGCGGTTTCTGCGTTTTACGATGATCGTCACCGTGAAGGCTCCGATATGTAGTGTAATCCGCACAGCCTCACCCCCTCTCGGGTGGTGTGGCCAACCGCCTGCCGTTCGTGCAGCACCTGACGAAATTATAGAGAAAATTTTATATTTTGTCAATATAGGAATATTTTCTGTTCCTATGCGGCTTATCAAAAAGAAAACCGTCACCGGTCAAGGTGGCGGTTTCTTTTTTTAGGGTGAAATATATCCGGCAGCCCGCCGGCCGCAGACGGCTTACTGGCCGTAATGAGTCGCCACCCAGCGGCGGGTGTGCTCCACAAAGCGCCGGGTGGACAGGGACAGGGCGGTCTTGTCCTTTACCCCGATGCCGATGTTCCGGTAAAACGGCTGGGGCAGCGGGCAGGCCACCAGGGGATAGGGGCAGTGCTCCAGCTCCAGCTCCGGCATGATGCTGATGCCCAAATTGTTGGACACCATGGCCAGGATGGACAGGTCATCCCGCAGGATATACTGGATGTTGGGCCGCACCTGCAGGCGGTCCAGCACGGCCTGCACCTCGTAGTCATCCCCCTCCTGCAGATAGATAAACGGCTCTGTGGATAGAGCCTCTAAGGGGAAGGGGTCCCGCCCGGCCAGGGGATGGCCATAGGAAACAATGACCTGCCACTGGTCCCGGTGCAGCAGCCAGGTGTCCAGGGCTTGGGTTGTGGGCAGGCTGACGAAGCAGCAATCCGCCTGGCCGCTGAGCACCGCCTCCTCCAGCTCCGCATTTTCCACAAAGGGCAGCAGCTCAAACTCAATGTGCGGGTGCTCTGCCCGGAAGGATTTCAGCAGATACGGCAGCCACTGCACGGACACACTGTTGAAGGTGGCCACCCGCACCAGGCCGGTCTCCATGCCCCGGAGGTCGGCGGCCTTTTGCTCCAGCCGGAGGGCGTCGTCGCACAGGGTCTGTATGTAGGGCAGCAGCGCCCGGCCGTCCGCCGTGAGGGTCACGCCGCTCCGGTTGCGCACGAACAGCGGCACCCCCAGCTCCGATTCCAGGGTCGCTATGGTGTGGCTGACGCCGGATTGCGTGAAATGCAGCTCCTCCGCCGCCCGAGTGAAGCCGCCGCAGGCGGCTACCCGCAAAAACACCTGATATTTTCCCATGTTCATGTGCCTCGCCCTCCTTTGCCTCTTTAGTGTAGCACAGATTTCCCGTAGGCACAATAAAATTTCATGGAAACGATGAATAAGATTCGTTTTACAAATTGCTAAGGTTCTGCTAATATAATATCATCCAGTAAGCTTACGAAAATCAAAACTACATAAGGAGGTCGGGATCATGTTCCTGAACATTTTGTTGGCCGCTTTGGCTGTTCTTTTGGTAATCGTGGGCGTTGTATCTGCCGTTACCGGCAAAAAATAAATGAGTCGTTTGATTTACCTTTTTTTTCCATACGATATTCTTCCCTTTCCCCTTTTAATGCAAAACCGTCGCTTTCTCCAGAAGCGGCGGTTTTGCATTTCTTTTTTCGGAGCTGGGGGGCGACCGCCCTGCATGGAACAAGGCGTGGGCTGCAGGCGGGCCGGCGTCATCGACGGCCCGAACTGAATTTGCACAAGCTTTCATGTCTTTCGTAGGGCGGCGTGCCCTCACGCCGCCGCACGGTAGACGCAGAGGTTTCCCCCCATCCCGCCAGACCAGCACAAGCGCAGAGCGCGTCGCGGATGGAGACGCAGAGACCATACGAAAGCACGGCACGAATTTTGCAAATCCCGATTCGCGGGGTAGGGAGGACCGACGCAGACGGCACCTCAGCCGCGGAAGGATTGCAAAACCTTGGTTTTGACGGCGTTCTTTCCTCCCTTTCTTTCGCCGCAGAAAGAAAGGGAGCCGCGGTCGGCATCTGCGGGCACTGGCAGCACAGCGCAGGGGGATACGGATTGCCACACCAGTGTGCGCACTGGCTCGCAATGACACAAAGCAAGGGGTGCGGTGTGCGGCGCAAGGCCGGCGGACGGGCCGATGTGGGCATCGGCCCCTACGGAATATTTTGTAGGGGGCGGTGTCGCCGATGGCCCGAGCCGGATTTGCGCAAGTTGTCATGCCATCCGTAGGGCGGCGTGCCCTCACGCCGCCGCAGGTGCGGCGCAAGTCCCATCGGCAGGCCGAGGATGGCTCGCCCCACAAAAAATATCGCCGCGCCGGCATGGGTACCGGTGCGGCGATCTGCGGTTTTACGATAGCGGGGCCCGGAGCTTACGCGGCGGGACCCTCGGGGCAAGGGGCCGGGCCGTCCTCGGGCAGCTTGGAGATGAGGGTGCGGTGCAGCCGGCGGAAGCACAGCAGCGACACGATCAGGGAGAACACCTCCGCAATGGGGTAGCACCACCAGACCAGGTTGTCGTTGCCCATGCTGTGGCCGATCTGCGCCAGGACGAAGGCGATGGGGATCAGCAGCACCAGCTGGCGGATGAAGGACACGATCAGCGAATACATGGACTTGCCCAGGGCCTGGAAGCAGCCGCCCAGGGCGATGCACGCGCCGGCCAGGCAGAAGCTCAGGGAGATGATCCGCAGGGCCGGGATGCCCACCGACAGCATGGTGTCCGTGGCATCGAAAATTTTCAGCAGCGTCCCGGGGAAGATCTGGAAGATGGCCATGCCCAGGAGCATGATGCAGGAGGCATAAATGGTGCTGCGCTGGATGGCCTCGGTCATGCGGCGGCGCTGCTGGGCGCCATAGTTGTAGGCGATGATGGGCACCACGCCGTTATTCAGACCGAACACCGGCATGAATACGAAGCTGTTGAGCTTGAAGTAAATGCCAAAGGCGGTGGCGGCGGTTTCGTGGGCGGAGTGATAGGTGATGAGGATCTTGTTCATAAGGAAGGTCATCACCGAGCCGATGGCCATCATCACCACCGACGGCAGGCCGATGGCGTAAATGCTGCCGATGATGCGCCAATTGGGCCGGAAGCCCCGGAACACCAGGTGGATCTCCGGGTTTTTCTTCAGGTTCAGCACCAGCGCGAAGATGCAGGCGCAGACCTGGCCGATGACCGTGGCGATGGCCGCGCCGGCCACACCCATTTTGAATGTGAAGATGAAAATGGGGTCCAGGATGATGTTGATGATGGCCCCCGCGCCCTGGGTGTACATGGAAAATATGCTGTGGCCCGTGCCCTGGAGCAGCCGCTCCAGCATCATTTGGCCGAAGGCGCCGAAGGACGCGCCCATGACGATCATCAGATACTGGTTGCCCATTTGGATGATCTCCTCCACGTCCGTCTGACTGCGGAAGAAGAAATCCGACAGGGTCAGGCCCAGCACCGCGCACAGGACGAAGCCCACCAGGGCCAAAAACAGGCCGTTCATGGCCACGGTGTCCGCCCGCTTCTGATCCTTGGCGCCCAGGGCCCGGCCCATGAGGGCGTTGACGCCCACGGCGGTGCCTGCGGCCAGGGAGATCATCAGGTTCTGCGCCGGGAACGCCAGGGACACGGCGGTCAGCGCTGCCTCGCTGACCCGGGAGACGAACACGCTGTCCACGATGTTATACAGCGCCTGCACCAGCATGGAAATGATGATGGGCAGGGACATATTCCAAATAAGTTTTTTGATGGGCATAACGCCCAGCTTGTTTTCGTTCTGCATATCCTACCTCTTTTTTCAGTTCACGTCAGGACAGTATAACACCATTTTAGCGGAAAAGATAGTCCCAAAACGCCAAAAAAACCGGCAAAATCTGCAAATTATTTGGGTTTTACGGATTTTCCGACCAAAAACGGTGAATTTCTTCCTCGGTGCAGGCGGCGCTGCCCTGGGCGAAGCCGTCCCTTCCGCCGCCCCGGCCGTGGAGGGCGGCGTTCATGGCTTTAACAAGGGCGGAAATGTCCTGCCCCGGGTGGATGACGGCATATTTATACCCGCCGTCCGCCCCGGCGAACACGGCGCACCGGCCGCCGCAGGTGCGGCTCACGGCGTCGCACAGACGGCGCACGCTGTCCGGCTCCATGGGCGGCTGCACCAGCAGCACGTTCCCTGCATCCCGGTTCGCCTCCGCCAGGTGCTGGAACTCTGCCTCCTCCAGCCCGGCGCACCGGGCCTTCAGGCTCTGCACCTCGCCCAGCAGCCGCTCCACGGCCTCGGCGGTTTTGCCGGGTTTTACGGAGAGGGCCCGGCCCACGGCGCTGTTTTGCTGCCAGTTCAGGGCCAGATAGTCCAGCGCCCGCTGGCCGCACAGCAGCTCCAGGCGCACGCCGTCCCGGAATTTCTGCCAGCCGATGAATTTCACCAGCCCCACCTGGCTGGAATAGGCCACATGGGTGCCGCAGCAGGCGCACATATCCGCCCCGGGGAACCGGGTGATGCGCACCTGGCCCGTCAGCTCCTTCTTGCTGCGGTAGGGGAGGGCGGCCAGTTCGTCCGCGCTGGGGTAGAGGGCCTCAAAGGGGTGATTTTCCCAGAGGTAGCGGTTGGCCCGGGCCTCGATGTCCAGCACCCCCTCCCAGGGGATGTCGGCGTTGTAGTCGATGATGACGGAGCTTTCCCCCAGGTGGAAGCCGGTGTTGTCGCAGCGGTAGGTGCTGCACAGCATGCCGCTGACGATGTGCTCCCCGGAGTGCTGCTGCATGTGGTCAAAGCGCCGGGCCCAGTCGATGATCCCGTGGACTGTCTCCCCCTCGGGAAGGGGCTTGTCGCAGGTGTGGAGGATGACACCCTCCTGCTCCTGGACGTCCGTGACCCTGGCGCCGCCCAGGACGCCGTGGTCGGCAGGCTGGCCGCCGCCCTCGGGGTAGAAGGCGGTCTGATCCAGCTCTACCTGCCATTTTTTGCCCTGGGGTCGGCAGGCCAGGACCTTTCCGTCAAATTCCCGCTGAAAGGCGTCGGCGTAGTATAGCTTTACGGTTTCCATGTTGAAAACTCCTTTGGTGATAAATGTGTTTGAGAACAGTATGCCGCAAAATGGGGAGAAATGCAAGGGGGAGGGGGGAGGAAAGGGGAAAGATGGGTATGGTGTGCCGGAGCCGGGCGGACAGGGTCGTCCGCCCCTGCACGTCTCCTGATATGCTTCCTTAGGGGTTGGCCTCCCGGACGATCCGATCTGGGCATGTGCCGTATTTCTTGTAATGCCTGTCATTGCGAGACCGGTGACCGGTGTCACCGGTGCGGCGATCCGGTTCCCCCAGCGCTGCGGCTTTTATGTCTCCGACGGCTCCCTTTCTTTCTGCAGCGAAAGAAAGGGAGGAAAGAACGCCGCCAAAACCAAGGTTTTGGAATCCTTTCCGCGGCTGAAGTGTCGTCCGCGTCGGTCCCCTCATACCCCGCGAACCGGAATGTGCAAAATTAGCCCCTTGCTTTCGCATGGCCTCTGCGCCGCCATCCGCTGGCCGCTCACGCGGGCCCGCGCTGCCCTGGCGCGGCAGGGATACCCTCTGCGTCTGCCGTGTTGTGCATAACATTTCTTGTCATCGTTTCGTAGGGGCCGATGCCTACATCGGCCCGCCCGGGAAATGCGGTGTGCGGCGGGGCATATGGGCCCCGCCCTACAAAGTGATGCGCTGCCGGAGTCGGGCGGGCGGGGGCTCTGCCCTACAAGGGAAACGGATTCCCACACCAGTGTGCCCACTGGTTCGGAATGACAGGGAAAATTTTTTGGGGGGGTGTCACCGGTCGTGGCGATCCGTGTCCCCCCAGCACCCTTGCAAAAAAGAGGCGGCCGTAAGGCCGCCTCTCGATTTTTGTTTGTGCGAAAGGGCTTAGTCCTCCTCCAGCTGGCCCACCAGGGCGATGTGCAGCTCGTCCAGCTGCTTTTGCTCCACGGTGGAGGGCGCACCCATCATGATATCCTGGGCGTTCTTGTTCATGGGGAAGGGGATGATCTCCCGGATAGAGCTCTCGCCCGCCAGGAGCATGACCATGCGGTCCACGCCCGGGGCGATGCCCGCGTGGGGAGGCGCACCGTAGCAGAAGGCGTTGTACATGGCGGGGAACTTCTTCTTCACGTCCTCCTCGCCCAGGCGCACCATCTCAAAGGCCTTGATCATGATCTCGGGATCGTGGTTACGCACGGCGCCGGAGCTGAGCTCCACGCCGTTGCACACCAGGTCGTACTGGTTGGCGTAGATGTCCAGGGGGTCCATCTCGCCCCGCTCGGCCTTGAGCAGGGTCTCCATGCCGCCGCTGGGCATGGAGAACGGGTTGTGGCAGAACTCCAGCTCGCCGCTCTCCTCGCCGATCTCGTACATGGGGAAGTCCACGATCCAGCAGAACTCGTACCGCTCCTTGTCCATATGGCCCTCACAGGCGGCGCCGAAGGTCTTGATCATCACGCCCACGGACTTGGTGGCGGCCTCTCCGGCGGCCACCACCACCAGGGTATTGGGCTTCAGGTCCAGGACCTTTGCCAGCTCCTCCTTCACGGGGGTCACGAACTTGCCGATGCCGCCGGCGATCTCGCCGTGCTCGTCCACCTTGAACCAGTAACCCTTGCTGCCGGACTGCACCTCGCAGTCGGTGAGCAGCTTTTCGATCTGCTTGCGGGTGAGGGTGCAATTGGAAATATCCACCATCTTCACGGTCTGGCCCTTGAGGGCCTCAAACTCGCTGGTTTCAAAGAGCTTGGTGACGTTTTTGCAGGTGAGGTCGATGCGCAGGTCGGGCTTGTCGGAGCCGTAGGTTTCCATGGACTCCAGGTAAGGGATCCGGCGGAAGGGGGCGGAGGAGGCCACGCTGTAGGTGCCAAACTTGGCAAAGATGGGGGGCAGCACATCCTCCAGCACGGCGAACACGTCGTCCTGGGTGGCGAAGGCCATCTCCATATCCAGCTGATAGAACTCGCCGGGGGAGCGGTCGCCCCGGGCGTCCTCATCTCGGAAGCAGGGCGCGATCTGGAAATAGCGGTCAAAGCCGGAGGTCATGAGCAGCTGCTTGAACTGCTGGGGGGCCTGGGGCAGAGCGTAGAACTTGCCCGGGTGCTTCCGGGCGGGCACCAGGTAGTCCCGGGCGCCTTCGGGGGAGGAAGCGGTGAGGATGGGGGTGGTGATCTCCAGGAAGCCGTGCTCGGTCATGGCGGCCCGGAGGGCGGCCACCACCTGGCAGCGCAGAATGATGTTCTGCTTCACGGCGGGGTTGCGCAGGTCCAGATAGCGGTACTTCAGGCGGGCGGTCTCGTCGGCCTCCCGGCTGCGGTTGATCTCAAAGGGCAGGCTGTTATAGCGGCAGCGACCCAGGACCTCGATTTTGCTGGGCACCACCTCGATCTCGCCGGTGGCCTGCTTGGGGTTCTTGCTGGCCCGCTCCCGGACCACGCCCTCCACGCTGATGGTGGACTCCTTGTTCAGGCTCTTGATGATGGCCAGCATGTCCTCGGTCTCTGCCACCACTTGGGTGGTGCCGTAGAAGTCCCGCAGGACCACAAAGGCCAGGTTGCTGCCCACCTCGCGGACGTTCTCCATCCAGCCTACGATCTTCACGCTTTGGCCCACATCGGCCAGGCGCAGCTGATTGCAGGTGTGTGTACGCATTTGCATCATCGTATTCTTCCTCCTATTTTGATAATGAATTGTATAATTTAAATTAGATATTACGATTTGTTTTCTATATACGCCCTATAAGGGCTGGTGCCGGCGGGGCGATGTGGGCATCGCCCCCTACGGAGTTCTATCTATAACCGGTGCGTAGGGGCCGATGCCTACATCGGCCCGGATCGGGCTTGCGCCGCACTCCCGGCAGGGCACATGGGCCCTGCCCTACAAACGGTTTTACAATCTCACTGTAGGGTGGGACCGGTGTGTCCCGCCGCACACCGCACTCCTTGCAATGTGTCATTGCGAAGCCAGTGCGCACACTGGCTGTGACGATCCGTGCCTCCCGCGCTTTACTCCAGGATTACTGCACCCTTATTCTTCTCCGCCAGGCCGGACTGGATCAGGGCCAGGGTCTCGGCAAAGGGCAGCTTGGTCTGCTGGCCGGTCTTCATATCCTTGCAGGCCACCACCCCGGCGGCAATTTCGTCGCCGCCCAGGAAGATCACATAGGGCACGCCGATCTTGTCGGCGTAGTTCATCTTGGCCTTGAACTTCTTCTGCTCGGTGTACAGCTGGGTCCGCACGCCGGCGGCCCGCAGCTGGGTGGAGAGGGAGATGGCCGGGGCCAGGTCCTCCGTCATGGGCAGCACCAGCACATCCGCCGGGGCGGTGGGCAGGTCGGGATTCAGCATGCCCTGCTCGCCCAGGACGTAGAACAGCCTTGTCAGGCCGATGGAGATGCCCACACCGGGCAGCTGCCGGTCGGTGTAGTACTCGGCCAGGTTGTCGTACCGGCCGCCGGAGCAAACGGAGCCGATCTCCGGGTGGTCCAGCAGGGTGGTCTCGTACACGGTGCCGGTGTAGTAGTCCAGGCCCCGGGCGATGGTCAGGTCCACGGCGAAATTCTCCTCCGGCACGCCGAAGTCCGCCAGGTACGCCGTCACGGTTTTCAGCTCGGACAGGCCCTGGTCAAACAGCTCGTGCCGCCCGGCATAGCCCTCCAGGGCTGCCAGGACGTCGGCGTTGGAGCCGGTGATGGCGATGAACTTGAGAATTTCCGCCGCCTGGTCCTCGGTGAGTCCGCAGTCGCTCAGCAGCAGGTCCCGGACCTTGTCCGGCCCGATCTTATCCAGCTTGTCCACCGTGCGCATGATGGCCCCGGACTGCTCCGTCAGCCCCAGCATGGCGTAAAAGCCGTTCAAAATCTTGCGGTTGTTCACCCGGATCTGGAAGCGCTTCAGCCCCAGGCGGGTGAAGGTCTGGTAAATAATGGAAGGAATCTCCGCCTCATTGGTGATGTCCAGCTTGCCGTCGCCGATGACGTCGATGTCTGCCTGGTAAAACTCCCGGAAGCGGCCCCGCTGGGCCCGCTCGCCCCGGTAGACCTTGCCGATCTGATAGCGGCGGAAGGGGAAGCTCAACTCACCCCCGTGGAGGGCCACATACTTGGCCAGGGGTACGGTCAGGTCAAAGCGCAGGGCCAGGTCGGCGTCGCCCTTCTGAAAGCGGTAAATTTGCTTTTCGGTCTCGCCGCCGCCCTTGGCCAGCAGCACCTCGCTGGCCTCGATGACCGGGGTGTCCAGGGGGGTGAAGCCGTAGAGGGAATAGGTCTCCCGCAGGATCTGCATCATCCGCTCCATCTGCTGCTGGGGCTGCGGCAGCAGCTCCATAAAGCCCGAGAGGGTCCGGGGCGTCATTTTTGCCATGTTCGTGTTCTCCTTTTATCATGAATTTCGGTTGACGGAAAGTAAAAAAAGCGCTCCCGTCCCGTGCATTGGGACGAGAGCGCGATGCTTCGTGGTGCCACCCAATTTCGGCCCCGAAAGGGGGACCCTTTGGCGCTCCTGTTACGGGGAGCGGGCCGTGGATGTTTCCATCCCCGCTGGTGGGGCTGTCTTCACTCTGTGTGCCGGGGCGCGCTTGCAGCCGATGGCGCGCCTCTCTGCTCCGGCGGGGACAGAACTACTCCTGCTCCGTTATCGCGGTATTTCAGCTTATTTTAGCCCATTGGCCGGGAAATGTCAAGCGGTGAAGGGGCTGCTTTTGGGATTGACCACCTCGCGCCAATCCAGGTCGCCCCGGGCCAGGCCCAGCACCAGCATCTCCGCGGTGGCGATGTTGCTGGCATAGGGGATGTTGTTCTTGTCGCACAGGCGGGAGATATAGATGATGTCCGGGGAGGGCTCCTTGGTGTTGGGGTCGTCAAAGCAGAGGACCATGTCCAGTTCGTTATAGGCGATGCGGGCGCCGATCTGCTGGCCGCCGCCGTGGTAAAAGCTCATAAAGCGGTGGATGGTCAGACCCGTGGCCTCGGCCACCATCTGGCCGGTGGTAGCGGTGGCGCAGAGGGTATGCTTGGCCAGGATGCCGCAGTAAGCGGTGCAGAACTGGACCATGAGTTCCTTGCGGTTGTTGTGAGCGATCAGTGCGATATTCATAATTGCGCTCTCCTTTCTGTGCAATAGAGATAGTCTTGAAACAGCTGCCATGGTAAGGGCATCGAGCGGCAATCTGTGCTCAAAAAGAGGGGACGGATTCCCACGTCGCTTCGCTCCTCGGAATGACAGACAGGTTTTTTCGATAGTTTATTTATATCTTCATCAGCGGGGCCTTTCCGCCCGCGATGCGTTTGGCAATGTTATAGTAGGCCCGGGCGGCGTAGAAATTGTCGTCCCGCAGGGGCACGCCCTGGTTGAGACACCTGGGGATGTCCGGATCCTCCGGCACCACGCCCAGTAGGGGCAGGCCCGCGGCGTCCATGGCGTCGTCGATGGTGGTGTGCAGCTGACGCATGAGCTTTTTGGCCACCCGGTTCACCACCAAATGGACCTTGTCCGTGGGGAAGCGGTCCAGCTCCATCACCGTCCGCTGGGCGTCCCGCAGGGCGGTGACGTCCGTGGTGGTCACCACCACCACATGGTCCGCCTCCTGGGTGGCCATGCGGAAGCCCTGACCCAGGCCCGCCGGCGCATCCACCAGGCAGAAGTCGAAGTTTTCCTTGATCCGGCCCATGAGGGTCCTGACCTGGGCCGGGTCCACCCGGAAGCCGTCAAAAACCAGGGGGGCGGCCAGCAGGAACAGGGAGGGGTACCTGGGGTGGCTCACCACCGCCTCCTCCAGGGTACATCGGCCGCTCATTACGTCGGAAAAATCCATCAGGGCGCTGTCGCTGAGGCCCAGGGCCAGGTCCAGGTTCCGCAGAGTGATGTCGCAGTCCAGGCACAGCACCTTTTTCCCCATGGAGGCCAGGGCGAATCCGATGTTGGAGGTAAATGTAGTTTTTCCGGTGCCGCCTTTGCCGGACACCACGGCAATGATCTCGCCCATTTTGCCTCCTTTCCTTATTTGAGAGGGGATTTTTTGATCCTGGCAAAGGCCCGGGGGAACTGCCGGGGCGTGGGCTTCACCTTGCGGATGACCACCACCCGGTGCCGCACCTCCGCGCAGGGAACGGTGTAATCCAGGATCTTCTCGATTTTTCCGCCCAGCTGCGCAATGGCGCTGCGGGCGCTGTTGATCTCTGCGTCCGATTCCACGGATTTCATGGCCAGGAACGCCCCGCCGGGCTTCACCAGCGGCAGCGCCAGCTCGCTCAGGATCGGCAGCGCCGCCACCGCCCGGGACACGGCGTAGTCATACTGCTCCCGGTGATCGGCGGCGAATTCCTCCGCCCGGGCATGGACACAGGAAATGTTTTCCAGGTCCAGGGCCTCCGCCGTTTCCCGCAGGAAGTCAATGCGCTTGCCCAGGCTGTCCAGCAGGGTCAGCCGGGCCGCAGGCTCCAAAATGGCCATGGGCATCCCGGGAAAGCCCGCGCCGGTGCCCACGTCCACCACGGTTTTACCCCGGAAGTCCGCCGCCGTCAGCAGGTAGGCGCAGTCCAGCAGGTGCAGGGTGGCTACGTCCCGGGGCTCCGTAATGGCCGTCAGGTTCATGACCTTATTTTTCTCCAGCAGCCGCCGGGCGTATTCTGTCAGCGCCGGGATGGCGGCCGTGTCCAGGCCCAGGCTCTCCAGGCCTTGCTTTAAAATGGCTTCCAAATTATTTCTGCTCCTTCAGCAGGTCACGGATCTCGGTGAGCAGCTCCTCGGTGGTGGGGCCTGCGGGCTCCTCGGGAGCGGGCTCCTCCTCTTGCTTTTTCAGGTGGGTCAGCTTGTTCACACCCTTTACCAGCACGAACACCACGAAGGCCGTGATGAGGAAAGAAATTATAGAGTTGATGACTGCGCCTATGCCAAAGCCGCCGGGGGCCCACTCCGCAAAGGTGCTGTCGGGAATCAGCAGGCCCAGCAGGGGGGTCAGCAGATTCTGCACAATGGAGGTAACGATGGCGGTGAAGGCAGAGCCCACCACAACGCCCACGGCCATGTCCAGCACGTTGCCGCGCATGGCGAATTCCTTGAATTCCTGAAAAAACTTCTTCATATCTGTTTTCTCCTTTGCAGGATGTCAGTGCTTGGGAACCAGCACTTCCGTGCCGCCCATGTAGGGCTGCAGGGCCTTGGGGATGCGCACGCTGCCGTCGGGCTGGAGATTGTTCTCCAGCAGGGCGATGAGCATCCGGGGGGGCGCCACGCAGGTGTTGTTCAGAGTGTGGCACAGCTGCATTTTGCCGCTGTCGTCCTTGTAGCGGATCTTCAGCCGCCGGGCCTGGGCGTCGCCCAGGTTGGAGCAGGAGCAGACCTCGAAATATTTCTGCTGCCGGGGAGACCAGGCCTCGATGTCGCAGGAGCGGCACTTCAGATCCGCCAGGTCGCCGGAGCAGCACTCCAGCTGCCGCACGGGGATGTCCAGGGAGCGGAACAGCTCCACGCTGTAGCGCCACAGCTTTTCATACCAGTCCTTGCTCTCCTCGGGCTTGCAGACTACGATCATCTCCTGCTTTTCAAACTGGTGGATGCGGTAGATGCCCCGCTCCTCGATGCCGTGGGCGCCCTTCTCCTTGCGGAAGCAGGGGGAGTAGGAGGTGAGGGTCTGGGGCAGGGCGCCCTCGGGCAGGATCTGATCGATGTAGCGGCCGATCATAGAGTGCTCGCTGGTGCCGATGAGGTAGAGATCCTCGCCCTCGACCTTGTACATCATGCCGTCCATATCCGTTTGGCTCATGACGCCCTCCACCACGTTGCCGTGGATCATGAAGGGGGGGATGCAGTAGGTGAAGCCCTTGTTTATCATAAAGTCCCGGCCGTAGGCCAGCACCGCCTCGTGCATCCGGGCGATGTCCCCCAGCAGGTAGTAAAACCCGCTGCCGGAGACCCGGGCGGCGGCGTCCATGTCGATGCCGTCAAACCGCTCCATAATGTCTGTGTGATAGGGGATGTCGAACTCCGGCGCTGTGGCCTCGCCGAAGCGCTCCACCTCCACGTTGCAGCTGTCGTCCTTGCCGATTGGCACGGCGGGGTCGATCATCTGGGGGATGACCATCATGATCTTGTTCAGGGCCGCCTCGGCGTGGTCCTTCTTGGCCTCCAGCTGGGTCATGCGCTCGGCATCGGCCTTTACGGCGGCGTTGTTGGCGTCGATCTGCGCCTGGAGCTCGGCCTTTTTGGCCTCGTCGGTGCATTTTTTCAGCTGGCCGAACAGGGGGCCGTTGGCCTTGGACAGCTTGTTGCGCTCGGCCTTCAGAGCCTCGCCGTCGGCAATGGCCTGGCGGCGCTCGGCGTCCAGGGCGATGGCCTCGTCCACCAGGGGCAGCTTGGCGTTTTGGAATTTCTTGCGGATGTTCTCTTTTACCAGGTCGGGATTTTCTCGCACAAATCTAATGTCCAGCATCTTGTTTTCCTCTCTGTTTCATGTGAAACAATTTATTTCAGCTTCAGGGCGTTCAGGGCGTCCAGTAGGTTGTTCAGGTCGTCCATGCCGTAGTATTCCAGCTCAATGCGGCCCTTTTTGCGGCCACTGACGATCTTGCAGCCCCGGCCCAGGTGCGCGCCCAGGGACTTGGCGGCCTCCTCGGCGTAATTCACCTCCAGGCCGCCGGTGGTGACGGCGGGCTGGGCCTTCTCCTCGGCGGTGAGCTTTTTCACCAGCAGCTCCGTCTGCCGCACGGACAGGTCCGACTTGATGACGGCGTCCGCCGCCTTTTCCTGCAGGGCAGGGGAGAGGGGCAGGATGGTCCTGGCGTGACCGTTGGAGAGACGTCCGTCCTCCACCATGGCCCGCACCGGGGGGCACAGGTTCAGCAGCCGCAGGGCGTTGGCCACCACAGAGCGGGATTTGCCCACCCGCTGGGCGGTCTCCTCCTGGGTGAGATTGTACTGATCCATCAGCTGGCGGTAGCCCTCGGCCTCCTCCATGGGGTTCAGGTCCTCCCGCTGGAGGTTCTCGATCATGGCCAGCTCCATGGCCTTGCGGTCGTCGGCCTCGATGACGATGGCCGGGACCTGGTCCAGGCCTGCCATCCGGGCGGCCCGCCAGCGGCGCTCGCCGGCGATGATCTGATAATAGCCCGACTGGAGCTTGCGCACCGTCAGGGGTTGGATGATGCCGTGCTCGCGGATGGAATCCGCCAGGTCCGCCAGGGCGTCGGGATCGAACTGCTTCCGGGGCTGGGATGCGCAGCTCTCCACCTGGGAAATGGGCAGGTACAGGCTGCTTTTCTCCTCGCCGGTGTCCATCACATTGTCGCCCAGCAGGGCGGCCAGGCCCTTGCCCAGGCCTTTTGCATTGTTTGCCATAGGAATTTACTCCTCCTTACCTGCGCCGTTTTTCCGCAGAAATTCATCTGCCACAGCGTTGTATGCCTCCGCACCGCGGCAGGTGCGGTCGTATGCGTGGATGGGCTTGCCGTGGCTGGGCGCCTCGGACAGCCGGATGTTCCGGGGAATGACGGTGGTGTACACCTTCCCCGGGAAAAACCGCTTGATCTCCTGGGCCACCTGGATGGCCAGGTTGGTGCGGCCGTCGAACATGGTCAGCAGCACGCCCTCGATCTCCAGCTTCGGGTTCAGGCCCCGGCGCACGATGCGCACGGTGCCCATGAGGTCGCTGAGGCCCTCCAGGGCGTAATATTCCCCCTGCAGCGGCACCAGCAGGCTGTCCGCTGCGCACAGGGCGTTCAGGGTCAGCAGCTCCAGGGACGGGGGACAGTCGATGAAAATGTAGTCGTACCGATCCGCTACCTGGTCCAGGGCACGCTTGAGCAGGAACTGGCGGCCCTCCAGGTCGATCATCTCCACCCCGGCGCCGGCCAGAGCCTTGCTGCTGGGCAGCACATCGCCATAGGGTGTGGTGACGATGACCTTCTCCGTCTCCACGCCATTGATGAGCACGTCATACACGCCGTTGGAGCGGGATTTATCCACGCCCATGCCGGAGGTGGCGTTGGCCTGGGGGTCGAAGTCGCACAGCAGCACCCGCAGCCCCCTGGCGGCCAGGATAGCGGCCAGATTCACGCAGGTGGTGGTTTTGCCTACGCCGCCCTTTTGATTCACGATCGCAACAACTTTAGCCATTTCCCACTCGTCCCTCCATATTTCTGTCATGCACATTATTATATACCAACTCCGGCGCACGTTTCAATAGATTCTGATAAAAAATTTGAAAATCCGGCTGTTTCATGTGAAACATTTATCGCGGGGCAGGGGAGAGGGGGTGTTTCACATGAAACAATGCAAAAAGTCCCAGGGGAGTGTTTCATGTGAAACATCCCCCTGGGACTTATGAAGCCACGCAGAGTTCGCGCCCGCAGACTGCAAACTCCCCTTGCCGGAAAAATCCAAGGGCTTTTCAACAGCTTATACAAGCAGCACCCCGCTGTACCCCGGCAGCGTCAGATGCACCGCGCCGTCGGAGGCCAAAAACTGCTGCCCGGTCATGGCATCCGTGGCGGTGCCTTGGGACCAGGGGAGCTTCAGCTCCAGGGGCTCCGGGCCGGCGTTCATGGCGGCCAGGGACACCTGGTCGCCCGCCCGGCGCTGCACCGCCAGGCCGCCGCCCTGAGCGTAGGGATAGGTGATGTCCCCCTGCTGCAGAGAGGGACGCTCCTTCCGCAGCTGGCCCAGCCGCCGGAACCAGGTGAGCAGCGCCTCGTCCTCCTGCCCCCAGGGGTAGGTGCGGCGGTTCAGGGGATCCTCATAGCCCTGCTGCCCGGCCTCGTCCCCGGCAAACACCGTGGGGGAGCCGGGAAAAGCGTACAGCAGCATTGCCCCCAGCATCAGCCGCCGCCGGGCCAGGTCGTAGCCTTCGGGCGTGAGCCGGGCTGCCGCCCGATCCGTCTTGCTCTCTGGTGTGGGCTCGCCGCCCAGGAGGGTCAGGATCCGGGGCGTGTCGTGGGTGCCCAGGAAATTCATAGCGCTATAGAAGGCAGGGGCGGGATAGTTCTCCCGGAGGGCCTCCATGCTGTCGCGGAAGGCGGCGGCGTCGCCGCCCAGGAGCCAGTCCATGGCCGCCTTGCGGAAGGGGTAATTCATGAGTCCGTGGGTCTCCCGGCCCAGGAGGTAGCGGCGGCGCTGACCATAGGCGATCTTGTTGGTGCCGTCCTCCCACACCTCGCCCAGGAGCACGGCGTCGGGCTTTTCCGCCTCCAGGGCGGAGCGAAGCTGGGCGATGAAGCTGTCGGGCAGCTCGTCGGCCACGTCCAGCCGCCAGCCGTCCGCGCCGCAGCGCAGCCAGTGGCGCACCACGGAATCCTCTCCCTGGATGATGAACTCCCGGTAGGAGGCCTGGGTCTCCTCCACCGCCGGCAGGGTCTTGATGCCCCACCAGGCGTCGTATTCCTCCGGCCAGCGGATGAAGCGGTACCAATTATAATAGGGGGATTCCTGGGACTGGGCCGCCCCCAGGTCGGGGTAGAACCCGTCGGCGTTGAAGTAGCGGCTGACGTTGCCGGTGTGGTTGAACACGCCGTCCAGCACCACGCGCATCCCCCGCCGGTGGGCCTGGCCGCACAGGGTGCGGAAGTCCTCCTCCGTGCCCAGCATGGGGTCGATGGCCCGGTAGTCGGCGGTGTTGTAGCGGTGGTTGGAGGCGGATTCAAAAATGGGCGTCAGGTACAGGGTGGTCACGCCCAGGTCCTGCAGATAGTCCAGCTTGCTGATAATGCCCGGCAGGTCGCCGCCGAAAAAGTCGCGGCAGCGGACCTCTCCTGTTTCGTCCGGGAGATAGTCCGGCGTGTCGGCCCAGTTTTCGTGGACTGTCCGGTCCCCCACCATGCCCGCCGGGTCCGGGATGCGGCTGCGGCAGAACCGGTCCGGGAAGATCTGATAGCTGACGCCCCGGCCGAACCAATCCGGCGTGACGGTGTTCTCATACACCGTCAGCTGCCGCTCAGGGAGGGTGACGGCCTGGCCGTCCTGCCGGCGCAGCTCGAAGCGGTACCAGGCCAGCTCCGGCGTCCCGGGAGCGGTGTATGTGCCCCGGAGAGCGCCGTCCTCCAGGACCAGTGGGATGGTCCGGGTCACCCCGGCGAATTCCTCCCGGACCTGCAGCTGGCCGCCCGCAATGCCGTCCTCCGGGGTAAAAAACACAGCAAAAGACACTTCGGTGCCGCATAAAACGGCACCGAAGGGGGATTTGCAGCGGGGATCCTTGGAATCAAAATAAACAGACATAGAAAACCCTCCTTACGGAAACAGGATTTTTCCCGAAAACTTATGGCAGCAGCGTGTTCTCGCCGACAACGGTGGCGGAGGTAGACGCGCTGGAGAAGTAGGAGTTGATGATGTCCCGGGCGATGGGGGCCAGGTTGGCGCCGCCGCCGCCCTGCTCAATGACCACGCACACGGCGATTTGGGGATCGTCATAGGGGGCAAAGGCTACGAAGCAGCCGTTGGACAGCTCGCCGCCGGTCTCCGCGGTACCGGTTTTGCAGCCCACGGGCACGATGCAGCTGTTGAAGACGTAGCTCAGGCTGCCGGTGGCCAGGCCCCGGGCGCCGGATTTTACGGCCTCCAGGGTGCTGTCGGATATGTCCACGTGGTTGCTGGGCCCCTTGTTGTAGGCGTAGACCACGGAGGAGTTGTCGTAGGCCTTGGCGCTCTTGAGCAGGTGGGCGTCGTAGTGGTCGCCGCCGCTGACAAGCGTGGCCACATAGTTGGCCAGCTGCAGGGGCGTGAACAGGTTGTAGGACTGGCCGATGGCGGCGGTGATGGTCTGGCCGTCGGTCCAGGTTTCGCCGATCTTTTCGGCGTATTCGGGGCTGGCCAGCACGCCGTCGGAGTCGCCGATCTCGATGCCCGTGCTGCGGCCCAGGCCGAACTGGCTGGCGTAGTCGTCCAGCCGCTGGATGCCCGTGAGCCGGCCCACCTCATAGAAGAAGTAGTTGCACGACACGGTGATGGCCTGGGACACATTCACGGCCCCGTGGGTGCTGCCGGTGGCGTTATAGATCCAGCACCGGGGCTGGGGGAACTCGTAATAGGTGTAGATGCCCCGGTCCACAATGGTGGTGGAGGGGGTGATGATGCCGGACTCCAGCGCCGCCACAGAGGTGCAGAGCTTGAAGGTGGAGCCGGGGGCATAGGTGCCGTCGGTGGCGCGGTTGAACATGGGCAGGGAGGGGTCCTTGCTCCAGGTGTCGTACATCTCGTCCCACTGGCTCAGGTCGTAGGTGGGATAGCTGGCCAGGGCGAGCACCTCGCCGGTACCCACGCCCACCACAGCCGCCGCGCCGCCCCGGGCCACGCCGTCGCTTTTCGTCATGGACTGAATGGTGGCCGCCAGGGAATCCTCGGCGGTTTTCTGCAGGTCCAGGTCAATGGTCAGGGCCACGGTGTTGCCCGGCTGGGGCTCCTTGGCGTAGAGCTCACCGGTGACCTTGCCGCTTTTGTCGGTGGTCACCAGCTTCACGCCGTTGACCCCGTGGAGATACTGCTCAAAGGCCTCCTCCACGCCGCCCTTGCCCACCAGGTCGTCCATGGAGTAGTCGCTGTTATTCTTGTATTTGTCGTTCCAGTCCTCGGCGAAGATGCGGCTCACCCGGCCCAGGATGTGGGCGGCGTACTGGGTGTTGTACACCCGGCGGGAGGAGGTGCCGGTGGACACACCGGCATAATGGCCGTCCACCACCTGGCTGATGACCTCCACAGGCACATCCTCGGCGAACACGTAGCCGCCGGATACCTCCGCCCCGTAGCGGACTCCGGCGACGAGCCGGGCCTGGTCGTCGGTATAGTCATCGGAGATCTTGTAGATCTTCCGGGCCATGTCCAGCAGCTCGCCGCCGCTGATGGAGAGGGTCACGGTGTCCTTGCCGGTGTAGGGGATGTCGTGCTGGTCCAGCCAGTTGACAAAGGTCTCCCCGGGGGTCTCGGTGGTGAGGGCAAAGGGCGCCGCATTTGTCAGCGGCAGGGGATCGATCCAGGAAAGGCTCGCCTGCCGGCACAGGGTGATGAGCCGCCACACGGCGGCGTTGCAGGCGGCATCGTCGTCGAAGCTCTCGTCGGAGAACTTCAGGGTGTAGGTCAGGCGGTTGGACACCAAAACCTTACCATTTCGGTCGGTGATGATGCCCCGGCTGGTCTCCACGGTCTCGCGCCGGGCGGTGCCGGCCATGGACTGGGCCCGGTAGCGGTTGCCGTTGACGATCTGATAGTGAAACAGCATCACGGCGAAAAAGACCAGCACCGCGGCCAAAAAGCCCAGCAGCACAATGAGCCGGGTGCGGTAGGGATTGGATTTTTTCATAGGGAAAACGCCTCCTTTCCGGCGGATACAGGGCCGCTCACTCCTGGCGGAAGGTGCGCCGGATCTTGTAGTCCGGCAGGTAGATCAGCGGCATCAGGGGCAGCGTCAGCAGCAGCTCCTTGCCCGAGAGCAGCAGGGCGGAGCGGAAAGAGAAGCTGACGGACGCGTTGAGAAACAGCATTTGCAGCAGGTCGGTACACACGATGCTCATCGCGCCGCAGAGCATGCAGCAGAAAAACGGCTGCGACAGCACCTTGGCCGACAGGACCCGGGCCAGGAAGAACACCACCAAAAACGCCACCGTGTAAAAGCAGGGGATCACTCCCGGCATGGTGAGATCCAGCACCGCGCCGGTGGCCAGGGCGAACACGGCGCTCTCGTGGGCGGATTCCAGGGCGGCCACAGTGGACACCAGCACCGGAAACAGGAACGGATGCACGCCCCAAATGCGGATATGCACCAGCCCAAAGACCTGAACCAGCACGAATGCCAGGGCGATCAGGGCGTAAAAGAGCCATTTGAACACAAAGTCACGACGTCCCACGGCGCACCTCTCAGTCCACGATGTCGAAGGCGGTGATGATGAACACCTCCACCAGGGCGGAGGGCGTCACCGTGGGCTGCACCACGGCGTACTGGGTCAGGCCCGAGTCGTCGGTGCGCACATCCTCCACCGTGCCGATGACCAGGCCCGAGGGGTAGTATCCGCCCAGACCGGAGGTCAGCACCATGTCGCCGCCCACGGGGGTGTTGGCCCCGGAGAGGTAGCTGAGCCTGAGCTTTCCGCTCTGCATCAGCTCCAGGTCGCCCATGGCCACGGCGGACTCGCCCGTGCGGAATACCGTGGCGCCGAACTGGGCCTGGGTGTCCAGCACCGTTGCCACGGTGCACCAGTTCAGGCCCACCTCCGTCACAACGCCCACCAGGGCGCCGGTCTCGTTCACCACGCAGTTGTTCACCGCCACGCCGCTGCTGGTGCCCCGGTTCAGGGTGAGGGTGGAGGCCCAGTTGGAGTTTTCATACTGGGTTACCTTGGCGCTCTCAAAGGTGAAGTCCCGCCGCTGCTGGCGCAGGTTCAGCAGGGTGCGCAGACGCTCGTTCTCCTGGCTGTCGGTCTCGGCCTTGCGGTTGGCATCCTCCAGCTGGGCCACGCGCTTGCGCAGCTCCTCGTTCTCCTTTTGCAGGGCCTCCACGCTGTCAAACTTGTCGGAAATGGACCCGAACCAGTTGCCTATGGCGGCTCCGGCGGAGCGGAAGGGGCTGGCGATGGTGCCGGCGATGTTATTCAGCAGGCCCGTGCCCGTGGCGGACAGAATGGACAGCGTCAGCACGACCACCACCGCCGCGGCCAGGATCCATATGCCGGTTTTGTTGAAAAAATTCTTCATAGTATCACTCCATCAGGTCGATGCCAAAGCCTTTCAGCAGCCGGGCCAGCAGCAGGACCGGCAGGCCCATGACGTTGAAAAAGTCACCGTCGATGCGCTCTACCAGCAGCGCGCCCTTGCCCTGCACGCCGTAGGCCCCGGCCTTGTCCATGGGCTCGCCGGTGCGGATGTAGGAGCGCAGCTCCTGTTCCGTGGCCGGGCGGAAATATACGTCCGTATGCTGGGCGGCGGTGCAGATCTCCGCCCCCCGGCGCACGGTCACGCCGGTGCACACCGTGTGTTTTCGCCCCGCCAGAGCCGTGAGCATCTCCAGGGCCTGGGCCTCGTCCCGGGGCTTTCCCAGGCGCTTCTCGTCCAGGAACACCATGGTGTCCGCGGTGATGACGATCTCGTCGTCCGTACACAGCGCCGCCGCGGCGTCGGACTTCTCCCGGGAGATGAATTTCACGATCTCCTCCGGGGATAAGTGATCCGGATAATATTCCTCCACCTGCGGCACCCGGATGTCAAACTCCGTGATGCCCATGCGCCGCAGCAGCTCCTGCCGCCGGGGGGAACCGGAGGCCAAAACGATTTTTTCCATATCCCTTTACCTCCCTGTGGAGCCGAGGCCGCCGGCGCCCCGGTCAGTCTCGTCCAGTTCATCCACCAGTGTGACGGTGGGCTGCACCACCGGCACCACCATAAGCTGGGCGATGCGGTCCCCGGGCTGCACGGTGTAGTCTTCGCCGGACAGGTTCACCAGCCCCACGGCGATCTCGCCCCGATAGTCGCTGTCGATGACGCCCACCCCGTTAGAAAGGCACACGCCCTTCTTGATGCCCAGCCCGCTCCGGGCGAACACCAGGGCCACATAGTCCTGTGACGGCAGCGCCATAGCCAGACCCGTGGGGATCACCGCCCGGGCGCCTGAGCGCAGCGTCACAGGCCCCTCCAGGCACGCCCGCAGGTCCATGGCGGCGGACCCGGGGGTGGCAAACTGCGGCAGGGGGATCTCCCGCCCGATCTTGGGATGTACGGCTTTGAATTTCAGCTCCATGGGGTGTAACCTCTCAAAAATGAATACAAATAGTGATATTGTGTGCGAGTTATACAACCGTGTATCAAAATATTACTCCACGCCCCGGTAAAACAGGCCCCTTGTAAAGTCCTCCGGCGGAGGGCAGTCCGCCCCCTGATACCGGCGCAGGATGTCCAATGCCTCCGCCGCCGTCTCCGTGGTCAGGCGCAGCCTTGCCCAGCGCAGACCGCATTTTTTCCACTCGGGCTTATCTGCCAGGTACAGGGGCTTGCTGTTCTGGATCTCCGGCCGGCAGCCGTGGCCGCACAGCACCGGGAACTGCGCTCCGGTCCGGTCTGTAAGGGTACCGCCGCTTCCGCCGCTGCACTGTCCGCTGCACCGCAGGGGGCAGTTCTCTGTGACCATCAGCGGCAGGCGGCCGTAGACCACCGCCTCGCAGGGGATGTACTTGCGCAGATCCCGCACCTGCTGGTGCCGCAGCTCGGCGGAGACCGTGACGCTCCCCAGCCCCAGCTCCTGCAGTAGCAGCAGTGCCCGGCTGTTAAACACGTTCAGCCCCAGGTCGCCCCGGACCTCCAGCCCCAGGCCGTTCACAATGGGCAGGTGGCCCAGGTTGCTCACAGCCGCGGCGGTGAGCTGGGGATGCTCCCGCAAAATCTCCCGGAATTTTTCCTCGTCCTCCGTGCGGAAGATCCGCGGCAGCACGGCGCACAGCTTCGTGTACCCGGCGTATTCGCCCAGGTCGATCTCATCCAATAGGGAAAGGGGCAGATAGAGATACTCCACGCCCCGGGCCAGCTCCGCCGTGAGCTGCCGGGCATAGGTGACGCTGGCTGTCAGCTTCGGCGCACCCGAATAGGCCGCCGGGGCCTCCGGCAGCGCCGGCGTATCAAAGACGCGCCGCCGGGGCTTTTCCACCAGCAGCGCCCGGAGAGCCGCCAGGGCGTCCCGCCGCAGGGCGTTGATGCTCCCGGCAGAGAGCATCAGCCCATCTCCCAGGGAAATGTCCGTCTTTCGGCAGGCAAACACCGTGCCCCCGGTTTTTTGCAGCCGGGCGCGCAGCTCGTCCTCAGTGAGAGCGCGGTTTCGGGCCGCCTCCGGCACGGGGCCGGTCACGGTGACGCTGCGTCCGTCCGGGAGAGCCGCCGTCAGTTGGGCTTCCTCGCCCGCCGCTACCCGGCAGGTAAAGTCCACGGCCACGGGCCGGTTCTCCGCGCCGTTTTCGTAGGTCTTGCGCACCTGGGCAAACCAGTCCTCCGGCCACCGGGCGCTCTCCGGCCGCATGCCGAACATCTTCGGGCCCCGCCGGCCCGTCCAGTATCCGTCCGTGAACCCGTCCCGGGAAAAGGCCCGCTCCAGCTGGGCCTGCTCGGCGGGGGAGGGGGGGCGCTTCTCATCCAGCAGCCGCCGGTAGATGCCCGTCACCGCCGCCACATATTCCGGCCGCTTCATGCGGCCCTCCAGCTTCACGCAGGAAACGCCCATCTCCTCCATCTGCCGGAGATAGGGCGAAAGATTGTTGTCCTTCAGGCTCAATAGGTACCCGGTCTTTTCGCCCACGGTGTAGGGCAGGCGGCAGGGCTGGGCGCAGGTGCCCCGGTTGCCGCTGCGCCCGCCGATCATGGCGCTCATGGCGCACTGGCCGGAGTAGCACATGCACAGGGCCCCGTGGCCGAATACCTCCACCTCCGCCCCGCAGCCGCGGCAGATCACTTCCGTGTCGTGGGCGGACAGCTCCCGGGCCAGCACTACCCGCTCCATGCCCAGCTCCGCTGCCAGCCGCGCCCCGGACAGGGTGTGCAGGCTCATCTGCGTGCTGGCGTGGAGGGGCTGATCCGGGGCCACCAGCTTGGCCAGCTGCCACAGGCCCCAGTCCTGCACCAGCACCGCGTCCACGCCCCAGGCGGAGGCCTTGCGCAGGACCTCTGCCGCCTCGGGCAGCTCCCGGTCGGTGAGCAGGGTGTTCAGGGTGAGATAGACCTTCACCCCGTGCTCGTGGCAGTAGTCCACAGCCCGGGCGAAGTCCTCGTCCGTAAAATTCCGGGCGCTGCGGCGGGCGTTAAAGCTGCCCAGGCCCATGTATACCGCGTCGGCCCCGTTCTGCACGGCGGCCAGCAGGGCCTCCTGAGACCCGGCGGGGGAGAGCAGTTCCATAGCCCTCACTTCTTGCCCTGCTGGGCCTTAAAGAGCTGGCGCTTCAGGTCGGAGATCTCGCCTCTGGCCTGGGCGGCCTCGTCCAGATACCCCTTCACCTGGCGGCGCAGATTCTCCGCCGCCTGCTCGCTCTTGAGCAGCTCGTCTGCCAGGTTCACGGCAGCCAGGACGGCGGCGTCGCTGCGGCCCACCTTGGCCCCGGCGATGACCTCGTTCATCTTCTTGTCCACCAGAGCGGCCACCTGCTCCATGTAGGCGGTGCTCTCCTCGGCTACCAGGGTGTAGTCCTCCCCGCAGATGTTCACTGTGACGCGATTTGCCATAGCTGCCTCCTGTCCCCGCTGAAAAACGGATAATACTCCATACTAAATCACCTTATTATAGCACATTTTCCCGCCGGGGAAAGTCTTTTCTGTCGGAAAACAAAAAATTAACAAATTAAAGTGTTCCGGCGGCTTTACGAAAAGGGGGTTTTCGTGTAAAATGTAATCTGCATTATTGTGCAGACTAAAAAAGCCTCGCAGAGTTCGCGTCCGCAGACGCGAAAAATTCAAATCTTTTTGGCGGGAAAAACGGAGTTTTTCGCCAACAATGAAGGGGGAGAGACTATGGCGGGCTATATCATCCGGGACCGGGAAAAGACCCTGGCGCTCCCGGCGCGGCAGGTGGATCAGCTCCTGGCCGCGGCGGACGGCGATGCGGCGCTGCTGTATCTGTACCTCATGCGGGCCGAGGACGCGGTGACGGCGGAGCAGCTGATGGAAAAGCTGTCCATGAGCGCCCTGCGGCTCCAGGCGGCCCAGACCAAGCTGGAGAAAATGGGCCTCATCCAGGCCCAGGGCCTGCCCCTGCCGGAGCCGGAGCAGCGCCCGGCGGAGTACACCGCCGCCGACCTGGTGCAGCTGCTGCGGGACAAGGAGTTTGAGATGCTGGTGGGGGAGACGGAGCGCTCCCTGGGCAAGAAGCTCACCACCATGGACCTCAAGCGCCTGGCCAATCTGCGCCACGAGGTGGGGCTGCCGGCGGACGTGATCTTCCTGCTGGTGCGCCACTGTGTGGAGGAGCAGGAGCGCCGCTTCGGCCCGGGGCGCCGGCCCACGGTGGCCGCCATTGAAAAGGAAGGGTATTACTGGGCCAAGCGGGGCCTGTTCGACCAGGAATCCGCCGCCCGGTACCTGCGCACCATAGCCCGGCGGCGGGAGCAGTCGAGTCAGTACATGGCCGCCCTGCACATGGGTGACCGCCGCCCGGTGGAGGCGGAGGAGAAGTACATCGCCCAGTGGATGGACTGGGGCTTTTCGCCGGAGATGGTGGCCCTGGCCTATGAAAAGACGGTGCTGAAAAAGCAGGGCATGGACTGGCGGTACTTAAACGGCATCCTGCGCCGCTGGGATAAGGAGGGCCTGCGGACACTCCGGGAGGTGCAGGAGGAGCGCAAGCCGAAGCCCGCGGAGAAAAAGGACCGCTCCTTGGAGGAGTTTATGAAATGGTAAGGGGGCAGGAACATGGCATATGACGGCAAGGTGATGCGGGAGGCGCTGCAGCGGTTCGAGGAGGACAAGCAGCGCCGGGCGTCCCAGGCGGCGGCCCGGCGGCAGCGCATTTATCGGGAGGTTCCCCGCCTGGAGGAGATCGAGCAGCAGCTCCGGGGCACCATGGGGCGCATCATGGCCCAGGCCCTGCGCCGGGGGGAGGACCCGGTCCCGGCGATCCAGCGGCTCCGGGCGGAGAATCTGTCCCTGCAGCAGGAGCGTGCGCAGCTGCTCACCGCCCACGGCTATCCCGCCGACGCCTTGGTGGATAAGCCTCGGTGCGTCCTCTGCGGCGACACGGGCTATTGCGGCGGCAGGATATGCGCCTGCCTGCAGAAATACTATGCCCAGGAGCAGATTCGTAGCCTGAGCAGCCTGCTGGACGTGGGCAGCCAGAGCTTTGATACCTTCGGCCTGGAGTGGTATGACACCCAGCCTGGGGAGTCCGGGCGCAGCCCCCGGCAGCTGATGGAGCGGAATTTGGCCACCTGCCAGCGCTATGCCGCCGAGTTTGGGAAAAAACCGGCCAACCTGCTGCTGGACGGTGCGCCGGGCCTGGGAAAGACCTTCCTCTCCGCCTGCATCGCAAGAGTCGTCAGCGAGGACGGCTTCTCCGTGGTGTATGACACGGCGGTCCATGTGTTTGCCCGGTGTGAGGCGGCGAAGTTCCGCGCCGATGAGGAGCCGGACGCTGCCGTGGACGTGCGCCGGTTTGAGAGCTGCGACCTGCTGATTCTGGATGACCTGGGCACTGAGATGGCCACGGGCTTCGTCCAGAGCGCCCTGTACCAGCTGGTGAACGGACGTCTCCTGGCCGGAAAGAGCACCATCATCAGCACCAACCTCACCCCCGCGCAGATCGAGAGCCGCTACGGCGCGGCTATCTGGTCCCGGCTGCAGGGGGAGTATACGGTGCTGCCCTTTGCGGGGGAGGATATCCGCAGACTCAAGCGGATGATGCAGTAAGGATCCGTGAAAATGCGCCTGCGGGCGCATTTTTTCCTATACACGGGCCATCTAATATGCTATAATAGATTTCGCTAATCTCTTTGGCAGAAAATTCCGCAGGAATTTTCGCCAGTTACGTTAAGGAGCATGAAAGCCATGACCGATACCATAGCCGCCATTGCCACCGCCCGGGCCCCTGCAGCCATCGGCATCGTGCGCATATCCGGGCCGGAGACTCTGGCCGTGGTGGACGGCGTATTTGCCGCCTGCAGCGGAAAGAGCGCCGCCGCGCTGCCCCACCGCCGGATGGTGTACGGGCACATGCGCACGGCGGAGGGTGCGGTCATTGACGACGGCCTGTGCGTTATATTCGCCCCGGAGAGCAGCTATACCGGCGAGTGGTCGGCGGAGCTGCACTGCCACGGGTCTGCAGTGGTGCTGGAGGAGGTGCTGCGCAGCGCCTTCACATTCGGCGCCCGGCAGGCCAAGGGGGGTGAATTTACCCGGCGGGCCTTTCTCAGCGGGCGGATGGATCTCATCCAGGCGGAGGCCGTGGCGGATCTCATCGATGCCGAGACGGCCGAGTGCGCCCAAAACGCCGCCCTGCAGCTCTCGGGCAGCATAAGCCGGGGTGTGGAGCAGGTGTATGACGGGCTTATGGACGTCACCGCCCGCTTCTATGCGGCGGTGGACTATCCCGACGAGGATATCGAGCCCCTGGAGCAGCGGGAGATTGCCGATACCCTGTCCCGCTGCCGCCGGCAGCTGCAGCGGCTGCTGGATACCTTCCGCCGGGGGCGTATCCTGCGGGAGGGCATCCCTACGGTGCTGCTGGGCCTGCCCAATGCGGGCAAATCGTCTCTGCTCAACGCCCTGCTGGGCTATGACCGGGCCATCGTCACCGAGGTGGCGGGCACCACCCGGGATACGGTGGAGGAAAAGGTCCGCCTGGGCGGTCAGATGCTGCGGCTGTGTGACACGGCGGGGATCCGGGATGCCCGGGACAGTGTGGAGAGGATCGGCGTGGACCGGGCTGTGGCCGCGGCGGAGCGGGCGAGCCTCTCTTTGGTGGTGCTGGACGGATCCGTCCCCCTGACCGGGACGGAGGAGCGTATTTTCGCTTTGGCGCAGCAGGCGGAGCACAGCCTGCTGCTGGTGAATAAGAGCGACCTGCCCCGGCAGGCGGAGCTGGCCGGCCTGGCGGATCGGTTTGACGGCGTGTGCTCTGTCTGCGCCCAGACAGGGGAAGGGGTGGAGCAGATCGGCCGCCTGGTGCAGGCCCTCTACCCGCAGGCGGTTCGCACTGATGGCGCATTGCTGACCAACACCCGCCAGGCGGAGGCTGTGGGCCGGGCCCTGGCGGCGGTGGACCGGGCGCAGGAGGCGCTGTCGGCGGCCCTGACGCCGGATGCGATCCTCACCGACGCCGAGGAGGCCCTGGCGGCTCTGGGTGAGCTGACGGGCAAGAGCATCCGGGAGGATTTGGTGGCCACTATCTTTTCCCGCTTTTGCGTGGGGAAGTAAGCTGTGTCATTGCGGGCCGACGGCCCGACGGTCCACCCGGAATTGGCACCCCTTGTAAAAAACACTGTCATTGCGAACCGGTGACCGATGTCACTGGTGCGGCAATCCGTTTCCCCTGCGCTGCGCCTGCTAATAAGCGCCATGCCTCCGGCGGCTCCCTTTCTTTCTACAGCGAAAGAAAGGGAGGAAAGAACGCCGCCAAAACCAAGGTTTTGGGCAGCGTGCCGAAAATTCTTTTCATCCCGCTGCCTGAGTTTTTGAAACTTTTTCAAAGTTTCAAAAACTATTGATTTGAATGGTGAGGGACACCCTTCTTGGGTTTCCCTCACACACCCTTCCTTACCGTGGTTGCGAGTTTTCCGCTTTTGAGTCTGTGCAAATTTTGCGCCGTGCTTTCGTATCATCTCTGTGTCTAATTCCGCGACGCGCTCCGCGCTTGTGCTGGCCGGGCGGAACAGGGAAAACCTCTGCGTCTGCTGTGCGGCGGCGTGAGGGCACGCCGCCCTACAAAAATATCGCGTGCCGCCGGGCCGGGTGGACAGGGTCGTCCGCCCCTGCAGAAATATGGGCGATGCCCATGCGTGCCGCCGGGATCCGCCTGCGGCCCCACAAAAACCGTGTTATCTCCCCGGGGCTTTTCCGGATTTTATACAAAATTGAAATTTGAAACGCCTTAAATGGCGGAAGGAGGGCATATTATGCGTGATTATGTTTTGATGACAGACAGCTGCTGCGACCTGACGGACTATATGGCCCGTGAGCTGGAGCTGGAGGTCCTGCCCCTGACCATGCACATGGACGGGCAGGATTACCCCAATGACCTGGCGGGAACGGCCATTTCCAACGAGGAGTTCTATAAGCGCATCCGCGCCGGTAAGCTGGCCACCACCTCGGCGGTGAATGTGGGCCAGTTTCAGGATGCCATGCGCCGGGTACTGCAGAGCGGGAAGGACATCGTCTGCGTGTGCTTCTCCTCGGCGCTGTCCACCACCTATCAATCCGCCGTCATCGCCGCTGACGACCTGCGCCCGGAGTTTCCGGAGGCGGAGATCCACGTGGTGGATTCCCTCAGCGCCTCCCTGGGCCAGGGATTGCTGCTGTATTTGGCAGCCCAGCAGAAGAAGGCGGGCCTCACGGCGGCGGAGCTTGCCAAATGGGTGGAGGAGAACCGCCTGAGTATCTGTCACTGGTTCACCGTGGACGATCTGAACTATCTGAAGATGGGCGGCCGGGTCAGCGCCACTACAGCGCTGGTGGGCACCATGCTCTCTATCAAGCCCATCATGCACACCTCTGATGAGGGTAAGCTGGTGCCCGTGAGCAAGGCCCGGGGCCGCAAGGCCGCCATCAATGCCCTGCTGGATAAGATCGAAGCGCTGGCCATCCATCCGGAGGAGCAGACCATGTTCATCTGCCATGCCGACTGCGAGCTGGACGCCCGGGCCGTGGCCCAGCAGATCAAGGACCGCTTCGGCACCAAGACGGTGTATATCAACTACATCGGCCCCGTCATCGGCAGCCACACCGGCCCCAACACCATGGGCATCTTCTTTGTGGGCACCCAGCGATGAACTGGATCGAGGTACATATCGACACCCGTCCGGCGGAGCTGGACGGCCTGTGCGCCCGGCTGGAGGAGCTGGGCATCACCGGTCTGGTCATTGACGACGAGGCGGATTTCCAGAATTTCCTGGAAAATAACCACCAGTATTGGGACTATGTGGACGAGAGCCTCCTGCAGGAGAAAAAGGGCCTGTGCCGGGTGACCTTTTATCTTGCCGATGATGCGGACGGCCGCCGCCAGCTCACCGCGGCGGAGGAGCTGGCCGCCGCTCTCCCCGGCGCCCGCCTCACCCGCGCCGCCGTCCAGGATGCCGACTGGGAGAATAACTGGAAGCAGTTTTATAAGCCCATGGAGATCGGGGAGCGGCTGCTGGTCATCCCGGAGTGGGAGCAGGCCAGCATTCCCGGCCGGGTGGAGCTGCGGCTGAATCCGGGCCTCACCTTCGGCACCGGCAGCCACGCCACCACCCGCCTGTGCCTGCAGGCCCTGGACGCCCACATTAGCGGCGGCGAGCGGGTGCTGGACCTGGGCTGCGGCAGCGGGATCCTCTCCATTGCCGCCCTGCGCCTGGGCGCGGCGGAGGCCTTCGCCTGCGACATTGACGACAAGTGCGTGGACGTGGCCTATGAAAACGCCGCCATCAACGGCATCGGCAAGGACCGCTACACCGTCCGCTGGGGCAACGTGGTCACGGACCATGCGCTGCAGGCGGAGTTCGGCGGGGAATACGATATGGTGGTGGCCAACATCGTGGCGGACGTCATCATCGGCATCTCCCCCCAGGTGCGGCCATTTCTGAAGGAGGGCGGCCTGTTCCTCTGCTCCGGTATCATCGATGACCGGGCGGACGAAGTGGCGGACCACCTGCGCCGGGACGGCTGGGAGATCCTGGAGACCCACACCAGCGAGGGCTGGTTTAGCTTCCTGTGCCGGTAAAAAGACGAATAAGCAAAAATACAGCCGTGCGGCTGTCCCCGCCTAAGGGGGATGGCCGCACGGCTGTGCGCTATATAGGGCAAAGCCCGCTTATTCAACGGATTTGAGGGACTCGGCCATGTGGACCCGGTCGATCTTGCGGCCCAGCAGGGCGCAGACCAAGACGCTGAGAAGCATGGTGATGGCGAAGGACAGGCCGTAGCTCAGGGGAGCCACATGGACGTGGAAGGACACCATGTCCACCCGGATCTGAGACATGATGAACCGGTGCAGAGCCCATCCGCCGGGCAGGCCCACCAGGGCGCCCAGGACGCTGAGCATGAGGATCTCCCGGAAGACGTAAAACCGGGTCTCCCGCCGGTAAAAGCCCAGGACCTTGACGGTGGCGATCTCCCGGACCCGCTCGGTGATGCTGATGTTGCAGAGGTTAAAGAGCACCACCAGCGCCAGGGCGCAGGCGCTGCCGATGACCAGGCCGACGACATAGTCCAGGCTCTTCATCATGTCGTGTACCAAAGAGCGCAGGGAAGCCGACACCGAGACATTGGCTACCCTTGGGTTATCCGCAATGGACGCGCCCAGGGCGTAGGTGTCCTCCTGGGTCAGGAGGTAGGCCGTCTCGTAGCTGCAGCTCTCGCCGAAGATGCGCTCATAGGTCTGGGCCGTCATGTAGGCGTAGTGGTAAACGTAGTTTTCAAATACGCCCTCCACGGGCAGGCCCACGCTCTTTGTGTCGCTAAGGGAGACGGTGAGCGTGTCGCCTACCTTGAGCCCCAGGCGGTCGGCCAGATCCCGGTCGATGATGGCGCCCTCCTGGGGGTAGGGGACGGTCTGCGCGCCGTCCGTCAGGCCGATGACGGAGGTGATGTCCGGGTCATCGGTGGCCACGGTGTTCAGGGTAAAGACCGCGGAGCCATTTTTAATTTCATAGGAGTCCGTCTCCGCAAAGACGCAGGTCTGTGCGGCGGGATACCGGGCGCGGAAGTCCTCCTGCTGGGCCGTGTCCATAGGCGTGGAGAAGGTGACGGCGATGTCGTAGTGGGTGATGCTGCCGAACTGGTCGTCGGCAATGGTGGCGATGGAGTCCCGTATGCCAAAGCCCGCAACGATCAGCGCCGTGCAGCCGCCGATGCCCAGCAGCATCATAAACAGGCGCTTTTTATAGCGCAGGATGTTGCGGATGGAGACCTTGTGCAGGAAGGACACCCGGCTCCAAATAAACCGGACCCGCTCCAGCAGGATGCGCTTGCCCGGCTTGGGGGCCTTGGGGCGCATCAGATTCGCGGGCAGCAGCCGCAGCTCCGTGTGGCAGGCGAACCATGTGGCTCCCACCGAGCAGACAAGCGATGCGCCCAGGGAGACCGCCGCCATGACGGGGTCAAAGTAATAGCGCAGACGGCTGCTGAACTGGTAGAGCATGGAATAGCCCTGCCAGATGCCCTGGGGGAAGATCCATGTTCCGATCATAAACCCGAAGACTGCGCCCAGCAGCGCCGCCGACCCGGAGTAGGAGATGTATTTCCAGGCGATGGTCCCGTCGGAGTAGCCCAGGGCCTTGAGGGTGCCGATCTGTGTGCGCTGCTCATCCACCATGCGCGTCATGGTGGTGATGCACACCAGGGCGGCCACCAGGAAGAAAAACAGCGGAAAGACCCTGGCCACGCCCTCCACAATGGAGGAGTCGCCCCGGAAGGAGAGATAGCCGGTGTTGATGGTCCGGTCCAGCACGTAGGTGGAGGGATGGTCGATCTTCTCCACCTCCACCTGGGCCTTTTCCAGCTGGCGCTTGCCGCTCTCCAGCTTTTCCTCCGCCTGGGCAAAGCCCTCCTGTGCGGCGGCCTGGGCGGCCTCATAGTCTGCGCGGCTCTGGCTCAGCTGTGCCTGGGCGCTCTCCAGCTGTGCGCGGCCGCTCTCCAGTTCGCTGCGGCCGTCTGATAGCTGCTGCTTGCCGCTTTCTATCTGCGCCCTGGCATCTGCCAGCTCTGCTTCCTTGGCGGCAAAGGTGGCGTCCGCCTGGCTGCGGGCGCTGTCCAGCTGTGCCTGGGCATCGTCCAGCTGGGCCTGGGCATCCTTGAGCTGCAGGTACTGGGGGATGACCTGGCCCCGTTCATACTGGTCGATCAGGCGCTGGGTCCCGTCCAGCATCCGCTTGGTGGCGTTATAATCCGCCGAGCCCTCCTCCAGGGCGGCCAGGCGGCTCTGCAGCTGCAGCCGTGTGGCCAGCAGCGCCTCGTACTGCAGGGGCAGGCCCGTGAGCCTGACCTTCAGGAGGCCGCTTTCCACCTGCTGGCGGTTCTCGTCCAGCTGCGCCTGTTTTTCATCCAGCTGCCCGTAGGCATCCTCCTTGGCGCTGGCCAGGGCGGCCTCCCCCTGGGTGAGCTGCTGCTCGCCGGCGGCCAGCTCCTTTTCCTTTTCGTCCAGGGTCACCTGGGCCTCGTCCAGCTGCTTCCGGTTTGCCTCCAGCTCGGCGGCGCCGCTGTCCAGCTGACGCTTGGCGTCGGCCAGCTGTGCCTCGGTGTCCGCCCGCTGGGCCTGATATTCCGCCGCGCCCCGGTCGTACTCCGCCTGGGCATCGCTCAGGGCTGCGCGGGCATCGTCAACGATCTGCTCATAGCGCAGCGGCGCCCGCTGGGCCAGCAGATCCTCCAGTGTGGGCCGCAGGGCGGCCACGGCGTCGGTGTACGCATCGGAGTACAGGGTCCGGTCAGCGCCGTCCACAAGCACGGAGACCTCCGTAAAATAGTCCAGGGCAAAGGCATCCTTGGGGACGCAGAGGAAGGCGTCGATGGCCCCGCCGCCCAGTGCGGTGGTCCCACGCTCGATATTTAAGTACAGCGGCGAGGTGCAAAGCCCCACAATGGTAAACGTATCCGCAGTCAGGCAGTCGTCAATGGAGGTCTTGCTGATGGTGACGGTGGTGCCCACGTCCTCCTGGGAGAAGCGATGCATATCCGCCAGGCATTCATCGGCCTTTTGGGGCAGGCGCCCGCAGGTCAGCTTCGGGCGGTTGACCGTATCCGTCAGGGTCAGCACCTTGAGGGTGCGCTCACTTTCGCCTATGGTGCCCACGGCGTCCACGGTGACGGAGCCCTCCGCCGCGGCGACGCCGTCTGTCCTCGCGGCGGCCGAAACATCCTCCTGGGTCAGGCCCAGGGTGCTGATGAGGCGAAGATCGTAAAAGCCCGTCTCGCCCAGATAATCCTCGGCGGTCAGGAGCATGGCGGGCTTGCTGGCCTTGAGCCCGGCAAAAAAGCCGACGCCCAGGGCAATAATGGCCAAAATGGCCAGCCAGCGCCCCAGGGAGCGGCGCAGCTCCCGCAAATTATTTTTTCTCCAAGCGCTGCCCATTACCATTCGATCTCCTCAACCGGCGTAGGCCGTTTGTTGCGCTCCATGCTCTGCACGGTGCCGTTTTTGATGTGTATCACCCGGTCGGCCATGGCGGTCAGGGCGGAGTTGTGGGTGATAATTACAACGGTCATGCCGTTTTGGCGGCTCTGAGCCTGCAGCAGGGCCAGGATCTGCTTGCCGGTGTTGTAGTCCAGCGCGCCGGTGGGCTCGTCGCACAGCAGCAGCTGGGGCCGCTTGGCCAGCGCCCGGGCGATGGCCACGCGCTGCTGCTCGCCGCCGGAGAGCTGGGCCGGGAAATTCACCATGCGCTCGCCCAGCCCCACGTCCTGCAGTACCTGGGCCGCCGGCAGCGGGTCCTTGACGATTTGGGAGGCGATCTCCACATTTTCCAGGGCGGTCAGATTGGGGATGAGGTTGTAAAACTGAAAGACGAACCCGATGTCCCGCCGCCGGTAGTCCGCCAGCTGGCGGCCCGTGAAGGCGGAGACCTCCCGTCCGTCCAAAAAGACCCGGCCGGAGGTAAGGGTGTCCATGCCGCCCAGGATATTCAGCAGCGTGGTCTTGCCCGCGCCGGAGGGGCCCACGATGACGCATATCTCGCCCTTTTCAATGGTAAAACTGGCGTCGTGCAGCGCCCGCACGGCCACATCCCCCGTGCCGTACCGCTTTTCTACGTTCTCAAAGGTAATAAAGGAGCTCATACCAAAACCTCACCCTGCCATAAATTAAAATAAGTATATCCTACGGAAATCCCCCGCGCAAGCGGAAAATCGGGAATTTACAAAAAATTCAGAGCCCCCTTCACCTATGAAAAAACCGGCGTGACCCCTGCGGCCACGCCGGTTTTGCTGGTTCAGGATAAAGACGGATCCCGGTCAGTCCACGATGATCCGGGCCATTTCCTCCGCGGGGATGCGGTACACGGCGCCGTCAACGCCATGGCGGCGGAGGGCGGCCAGTACGGCGCCCCGCTCATAGGCACAGCCGGTGAGGGCGGCGCAGATGGTCTCCGCGTCCAGGGTGGAGAAAAAGTCGCCGTATACGGCGGCGCTGCGGATGATGCCCTTCTGCACGTCCAGCTTGAACTGGATCTTGCCGCCGGCGGTGCGGCCGGAGCGGTCGATGGTGAACTTGGGGTTTTTGCCGTAGATCTGCTCCCAGCCGGCAAACCGCTCCCGGGCGATCCTCCGGATGCGGGCGTCGTCTTCGGCTGTCAGGGTGTACACATCGGTGCTGCCGGCCATGATGCTGCGCACCATGGCCGCCTTGAAATCCTCAGCGCTCATGGGGGAGGGGAGATGCTCGGCGATGTTGGTGACCCGGTCCCGGACGGACTTGATGCTCTTGGAAAGGATCTTGTAGCTGTCCACGGTGGTGGAGGCCACCATCTGCTCAATGTCCGTGTCAAACAGCAGGGAGCCGTGGTGCACGATGCAGTCGCCCAGGCGATACTGGGCGTTGCCGGAGAATTTGCGCCCGTCGATGGTCAGGTCGTTGCGGCCGTTGAAGGCGGCGGAAACGCCCATTTCGCCCAGGGCGCCAATGACCGGGGCGATGTACTGGCTGAACTCGATTTCCCCGGCCGCCCGGTGCTGGATGAAGGTGAACTGCCAGCCGCCCAAATCCGTGTAGATGGTGCCGCCGCCGCTCATGCGGCGCACCAGGCGGATGCCGTGGGCATCGGCGTAGGGCTTGTTGATCTCCTCCAGCACGTTTTGGTATTTGCCCACCATGAGGGTGGGGGTGGTGCGCCAAAAGAGAAAAACGGTGTCCGGCAGACGCTTTTCCACGGTGAAGTAATACTCCAGGCCGAAGTTGTAGTAAACGTCCGTGGAGCCGGTCTCAATATAGATCATGGGTGTCCTCCAATACCTCCCAGGCCTTGTAGGAGCTGCGGGCCAGCGGGGCGGAGGCCACATGCCGGAAGCCCTTGGCCAGGGCCAGCTCCTTCCACCGGGCAAAGTCCTCGGGCGTGGCGTACCGGGCCAGGGGATAGTGCCGGGGGGAGGGCTGGAGATACTGACCGATGGTCAGGATGTCGCAGCCGGTGGCCAGGATGTCGTCCATCAGGCGGCTGATCTGCTCCTCCGTCTCGCCCAGGCCCACCATGAAGCCGGTCTTGGTCAGCAGGGAGGGGTCCTGCTCCTTGCAGTAGCGCAGCACGCCCAGGGACCGCTCATACCGGGCCTGGGGCCGCACGGCCTGCTGCAGCTCCCGCACGGTCTCCACGTTGTGGTTCAGCACCTCCGGGTGGGCGGCGATGACGGTATCCAGGGCGGCGTGGTCGCCCTTCATGTCGGAGATGAGCGTCTCCACCGTGGTGCCGGGGCAGATCTCCCGGATGGCACGGACGCAGGCGGCAAATTGCCCCGCGCCGCCATCGGGCAGGTCGTCCCGGGTAGAGCAGGTGAGCACCACGTGCCGCAGCCCCAGCTTTTTGGCGGCCCGGGCCACATGCATAGGCTCCTCCGGGTCCGGCGGCAGGGGATGGCCGGTGGTCACGTTGCAGAACCGGCAGTTCCGGGTGCATACGCTGCCCAGGATCATAAAGGTGGAGGTGTGCTTGCGGTAGCACTCGCCCAGGTTGGGGCAGTTGGCCTCCTTACACACGGTGTTCAGCTTCAGGTCCCGCATCAGCTCCGCCACCTGGTTCACGGCGTCCTGATTATAGCGGACCTTCAGCCAGTCCGGTTTCTTCTCCATGGCTCACTCCGCTTCCAGCACGGCCACGGCTTCGTCCACGGCCACGGTGTCGCCCTCCTCCACCAGCTGCTTTTTCAGCACGCCGGACTGGGTGGCCTCGATCTGGTTGACCACCTTGTCCGTTTCGATCTCAAACAGAGGCTCCCCGGCGGATACGGTCTCGCCCTCCTCCTTCAGCCAGGCGCAGAGCACGCCGCTTTTCATTTCCGGGCGCAGCTTGGGCATGTGTATGTTCTTTTCCATATGGTGTCGTCCTTTCTCATCCGGGCGCGGCGTGTCCGCGCCGGTTACATCAGCAGGTCCAATAGCTCCTCCGCCCGGTCTCCGGCCAGGCGGCGGCAGATGGCGGCAAAGCCCTCCGGCTCCAGCCGCGCGCCGTTTAACAGCTCTGCGGCCAGGGCCCCGTCCAGGGCGGGGCAGTCCACGGCTGCGCCGGAGACCATGCCCCCCTTGGCCCCGTAGGCGATGCGGATGGGCTCTCCGGCGAAAACGCCGGTTTTCTCATAGGTGAACGGGGGCGTTTTGCCCCAGGTCCACGCCCAGGTGCGGTATTTTTCGTCCCGCAGGCGGCGCACCTGGGCCTCCTGCTCCGGCGTCAGGGTCAGCCGCCGGCCGCCGGCGGGGACCATCTGCGCAAGAAGCCCCGCCTGGAACTGCGCCAGGGTCATGGGCTGTGTCAGGTGATCCCGGATATTGGTGACGGCGCAGATGGCGGACGGGGTCCCCTTGCTCTGAAAGCCGTCGTTCTTCCGGTGGGTGGTGATCTTATCCAGCATGGCCAGGTCGGATGAAAACAGCAGGGTGCCGTGGTGCAGCAGCCGGCCCTTCACCAGCCGCTGGGCGCTGCCGGAGATCTTCCTGTCCCCGATGGCAATGTCGCAGACCCGGTCCTTCCGGGCCGGGATGCCCAGGGCCCGCAGGGCGGCGATGACCGGAGCCAGGACCGCGTCATAGTCCAGCTGGCCGCCGGTTTGGGTGATGTAGGTGTAGTTCACGTTGCCCGGGTCGTGGTATACGGTGCCCCCGCCGGTCATCCGCCGCACCACGGGGATCCCCCGGCGCAGCAGATCGGCGGCGTGTACCTCCCGGCAGATGTTCTGATAGCGGCCTACCACCACAGCCGGGCGATTCCGCCAGAGCAGGAAAACGTCGTCCTCCGTGAAGGTCTGATACACGAACTCCTCAAAGGCCTGGTTGTAAAACGGATCGAGGGAGAGATTCTCTACGGTAAGCATAAGATCGCACCTGCCTTCCTGGGGCTGATAAGGGGCCGGCTTACTGGGCGGCCAGGTGGTTGGCCTGGTCCGCAATGTGCAGCAGCTGCTCCCGGAGCTGCCGCTGCTCCTGGGCGCTGAGACCCTGGGTCACCAGGCGGTTCGTCTCCTCGATAAGGGCCTCAATGGGCTTTTGCAGGGCCCGGCCCGCGTCCGTCAGGCAGACGATGATCCGCCGGCGGTCGGTCTTGCTGTACTCCCGGACGATCAGGGCCTTTTCCTCCAGCCGGCTCATGATGCCCGTGACGGTGGAGGAATCCAGGTACAGGCGCTGGGCCAGCTGGGAGGGGGCCTGTTCGTCCTCGTCCCACAGGCACTTGAGCAGGGCGTACTGGATGGGCGTGACGTTGTACTGCTGCAGCTGCTTCTTGAAGCAGAGGAAAACGGCGTTCTGCACATTGGTCAGCATAAAGTTGATGCACTCATTTAATTGCATAGAGCGTTCCTCCGAAAATAAACGGTAGTCTAATCATACCGGAAAGGGCAAAAGTTGTCAACCGTCAAATAATTTGCATGCAAAAAATATGTTGACAAATAATTTGCGCTTTAGTAATATGGAACTGCGAACCTGCAACTACTATAATATGGAGGTAGCTATGGACTTTCAACTGAGCAAAATGCACCTGCTGCAGCAGGAACTGTTCCGGAAATTTGCGGAGACGGAGATCCGTCCCCTGGCAAAGGAGATGGATGAGAAGGAGGAGTACGATCTTGACCTGCTGGCCAAGATGCAGCGCTACGGCTTCTTCGGCATCCCCTACAGCCGTCAGTACGGCGGCGCCGGCGCCGACACGCTGGCCTACACCCTGTGCATGGAGGAGGTCTCCAAGGTAGATGCCTCCACCGGCATCACCATTTCCGTGCACACATCCCTGTGCTGCTCCTGCATCAACAACTACGGCACCGAGGAGCAGAAGCAGAAGTTCCTCCGCCCCCTGGTGGACGGCAGCCAGATCGGCTCCTTCGGCCTGACGGAGACCAACGCCGGCTCCGACGTACAGGGTGCCCAGACCGTGGCCGTGAAGGACGGCGAGGACTGGATCCTCAACGGCTCCAAGATCTTCACCACCAACTCCGGCTTTGCCGATGTGTGCATCGTCTTTGCCCTAACGGACCGCACCGTCCCTGCCGCCAAGGGGCTCACCGCCTTTATCGTGGATCTGAAGCACACCCCCGGCGTCACCGTCAGCGAGAATATCGAGCGTATGGGCATCCGGGCCGCCAGCAACTGCATCGTTACCTATGACAACGTCCGGGTGACTCCGGACCGGGTGCTGGGACCCGTGGGCAAGGGCTTTAAGATCGCCATGGGCGCCCTGGACTGCGGCCGTATCGGCATTGCCGCTCAGGCCGTGGGCATCGCCCAGGGCGCGCTGAACGAGGCCATCAAGTACGGCAAGGAGCGCAAGCAGTTCGGCAAGCCCATCAACTCCTTCCAGAACACCCAGTTCAAGATGGCGGAGATGCAGACCAAGATCGATGCCGCCCGGCTCATGACCTGGCGGGCCGCCATTGCCGAGGATCAGCATCAGAACTTCGGCCCCCTGGCCGCCATGGCAAAGCTCTTTGCCTCGGACGTGGCCAACGAGGTCTGCCGCTTCGCCGTGCAGGCTATGGGCGGCTACGGCTACTGCCGGGAGTACCCGGTGGAGCGCATGCTGCGCGACGCCAAGATCACCGAGATCTACGAGGGAACCTCCGAGGTGATGAAGATGGTCATCTCCGGTTCCATGAAGCTGAAATAAGGGAGGGCGAAGGTAAATGAAGATCGTTGTATGTATCAAGCAGGTCCCCGATACCGCCGAGGTAAAGCTGGACCCGAAGACCAATACCCTCATCCGCGAGGGCGTACCCAGCATCATCAATCACGACGATAAGGCCGGCCTGGAGGCCGCTCTGCGCCTGCGCGAGCAGGTGGGCGGCACCGTCACCGTGGTGTGCATGGGCCCGCCCCAGGCGGATGTGGCCCTGCGGGAAGCCCTGGCCATGGGCGCGGACGAGGCGTATCTGCTGTCCGCCCGTGAGTTCGGCGGCTCTGACACCTACGCCACCGCCACCATCATCGCCGCGGCGCTGAAGAAGATCGGCTTCGACCTGGTCATCACCGGCCGCCAGGCCATCGACGGCGACACCGCCCAGGTGGGCCCGCAGATCGCCGAGCAGCTGGGCGTGCCCCAGGTCAGCTATGCCCAGGAGCTGTCCGTGGCAGACGGCAGCGTGGTGGTCAAGCGCCAGTTTGAGGATCAGGCCCACCTGCTGAAGGTGCAGCTGCCCTGCCTGGTGACGGCCCTGTCCGAGCTGGACGAGCCCCGCTACATGTCCACCTGGGGCATTGTGGATGCCTACGGCAAGGATGTCACCGTCTGGGGCTTTGAGGATCTGAAGTCTGCCCTCAACCCCGAGTGGATCGGCCTGAAGGGCTCTCCCACCAACGTGTTCATGTCCTTCGGCAAGCAGGCCAAGGCGGCAGGCGCCGTGCTCAAGGGTCTCAGCGCCGACGAGGCCGTGGCAGCTATCATGGACAAGCTGATCCAGCGCCATATCATCTGACAGGAGGGACAAGAGATGAGCAAGAATATTTTTGTATTTGTTGAGCAGCGGGGCGGCAGCATTCAGAAGGTCAGCCTGGAGCTGATCGGCGAGGCCACCCGCCTGGCCGCCGACCTGGGCCAGGAGGTCGTGGCCGTCCTCATGGGCCATAACATCGCCGATAAGGCCGACATGCTGTGCCAGTACGGCGCAAATGAGGTGCTGGTGCTGGATCATCCCGTGCTGGCCGAGTATACCACCGAGCCCTATGTCAAGGGCATGGAATATGTGATCCGCCATTATGAGCCCAATATCGTGCTCTTTGGCGCCAGCTCCATCGGCCGGGATATGGCCCCCCGCATCGCCGGGCGCATCCACACCGGCCTCACCGCCGACTGCACCCGCCTGGACGTGGACGTGGAGAAGTACCAGGCGTACCTCCGCTCGGCCACCTCTCTGCCCGAGGACCGCATCGCTAAGCTGGACACCGCCGACCGCAACCTGAAGATGACCCGTCCCGCCTTCGGCGGCAACGTCATGGCCACCATCATCTGCCCCAACTATCGACCCCAGATGGCCACGGTTCGTCCCGGCGTCATGGAGATGCCCCAGCGCGACCCGGCCCGGCAGGGCAAGGTCACCCCGGTGGACGCGGGCCTGTCTATGGACGACCGGAACGTAGAGCTGCTGGAAGTGGTACACGACCATAAGAAGTCCGTGGACATCACTGAGGCCAAGGTGCTGGTGTCCGGCGGCCGCGGCGTGGGCAGCGCCGAGGGCTATGAGCCCCTGCGCGAGCTGGCGGCGGTCCTGGGCGGCGAGGTTGCCTCCTCCCGTATCGGCGTGGACAGCGGCTGGATCGAGAAGGACCGCCAGGTGGGTCAGACCGGCAAGACCGTGCATCCCGACCTGTATGTGGCCTGCGGCATCTCCGGCGCCATCCAGCATTTGGCCGGCATGGAGGGCAGCGAGTTCGTCATCGCCATCAATAAGGACGAGACCTGCCCCATGATGAAGCTGGCGGACCTGGGTATCGTGGGCGACCTGCACGCCATCGTGCCCAAGCTCACCGAGGCCATCAAGGCCTATAAGGCCGCCCAGAAAGTGGATTGAGGTGACGGCCATGTATGAGCATCTGCTGTTTGAAGTAAAGGATTCCATCGCCTATATCACCATCAATAATCCCAAGTCCCTCAACGCCCTGAACACCGCCACCCTTACGGAGCTGAACGACTGCCTGGCTCAGGTGGAAAAGAGCAAGGACGCCCGGGTGGTCATCGTCACCGGCAGCGGGGCCAAGGCCTTTGTGGCCGGGGCGGACATCTCCGAGATGGTCAGTGCCACCGCCGAGGAGGGCCGTACCATGGCTCTGCTGGCGGACGAGGCCTTCTGCCGCCTGGAGCGGATGCCCCAGGTGAGCATCGCCGCCGTGAACGGCTACGCCCTGGGCGGCGGCTGCGAGCTGGCCATGGCCTGCGACATCCGCGTCGCCGCGGATACCGCCGTGTTCGGCCAGCCGGAGTGCGGCCTGGGCATCCTGCCGGGCTTCGGCGGCACCCAGCGGCTGCCCCGGCTCATCGGCAAGGGCCGGGCCAAGGAGCTGATCTTCACCTGCGACCGCATCGACGCCCAGGAGGCCTACCGCATCGGCCTTGCCAACAAGGTGGTGCCCAAGGAGGAGCTGCTGGCCGCCTGCCAGGCCATGGCCCGCAAGATCCTCTCCAAGGGCAGTTACGCCGTGACCCTGGCCAAGGCCTGCGTGGAGAGCGGTATGGACATGGACATCGAAAATGGCCTGCGCATGGAGGCCACCACCTTCGGCATGTCCTTTGCCACCCACGATAAGGCCGAGGGGATGCAGGCGTTCCTGGAAAAGCGCCCCGCCCAATTTACGGACTGACCGGCCGCCATGCGGAGCTTTACCTATCATGTGCCCACGGAGATCGTCTTCGGGGCCGCAGCGGAAAAGGAAGCCGGACGCCTGTGCCAAAAGTACGGCGGCCGCCGGGTGCTGGTGGTCAGCGGCGGCGGCAGCGCCCGGCGCTCGGGCCTGCTGGACAGGCTCTGCGGGTATCTGGAGCAGGCGGGCTGCACGCCCATCCTCTTTGGGGGGGCCCGGCCCAACCCCGTGGTGGCCCACGCCCGTGAGGGTGTCCGCCTGGCCCTGGCGGAGCGGGCGGATATGATCCTGGCGGTGGGCGGCGGCAGCGCCATCGACACGGCCAAGGCCATCGCCATCGGCGCCAGGCAGCCGGAAAACGACCTGTGGGAGATCTGGCGGCAGGGCCTGCCGGTAACGGAGCGCCTGCCCGTGGGCGTCGTGCTGACGATCCCGGCGGCGGGGTCGGAAACCAGCGCCTCGGCCATCCTCAGCGATCCCGATACCTGTGAAAAGCGCAGCGTGCGCTCGCCGCTGAACGTGCCGGTGTTTGCCGTGCTGGATCCGCAGCTGTGCGCCACCTTGCCCCGGCGGCAGGTGGCCTGCGGCGTGGTGGACATCCTCATGCACACCCTGGACCGCTATTTCAACGGCGTCTTTGATAACGAGACCAGCGATGCCCTGGCGGAGGCCGTGCTGCGCACGGTGGTCCACAACGGTCTCCCGGCGGTGACAGACCCGTCCGACAGCCACGCCATGAGCGAGCTCATGTGGTGCGGCAGCCTGTCCCATAACTCTCTCACGGGCCTGGGCGGCACAAGGGATTTTGCCGTTCATAAGCTGGGCAACGAGCTCAGCGCCTGCTTTGACGTCATCCACGCCGAGAGCCTATCCGCCATGTGGACGGCCTGGGCCGAGTACGTCTGCGCCAGCCACCCCCAGCGCTTCACCCGCCTGGGGCAGGCGGTGTGGGGCCTGCCGGGGGATGCCCCGGCGTACCGGACCATCGAGGCGGTCCGGGCCTATTTCCAGGCCCTGGGCATGCCGGTTTCGCTGACGGAGCTGGTGATCCCGGCCGGCCAAGCGCCGCGCCTGGCCGACTGCTGCAGCCAGAACGGGCAAAAGACCATCGGCGCCTTCCGCGTGCTGGACCGGCAGGATATGGAGCGGATCTACGCCGCGGCCTACTGAAAAAGCTATCAATAAAAGCCATAATACACACGCCGATCCCCCCTCCGGGCAGCCGCCTGGAGGGGGGATCGGCATTGTCTAAAAACATCAACAATTTATCGCACGGCGCGAAAAAAGCCTCGCAGAGTTTGCCGCCCGCAGGCGGCAAAGAAGTTAAATCATTTTTCCCCGCGACATGTGCGTGGGGAAAAATACCGCTCAGGCTGCCAGTGTGGAATTTTGAGCCATAGGCTCAAAATTATGCGCGCAGCAGACTGCGATCTCTTTGCCAAAAAACGAAGTTTTTTGGCAATTAACCTGACCCTGGATGACCTGCGGGACGACCCCACCATGTGGAACAAGCTGGCGGAGGATGTAGTGTATGAGTATGCCGGCGCCGAGATCGTCACGGATCTGGCCCAGGAGTACGGCCTTGCCCAGCTGAGTGAGTCGGAGCAGGCGCAGGTGCAGGAAAACTACGATGCGTTCCTGGCCGACATTCAGGCTATTGGCGAAGATACCGCCTCCTTCCTTAATGAGTTGGGACTGACGGAGCAGGGCCTCATGGCCCTCTCCCGGGCCCGCCTCTACCAGGACAAGGTCACCGCCCTGTGGGCGGAGGACCTGGAGCTGTCCGAGGAAGAAGGCATGGCAAAATATCAGATCCTTCTGAACTACATGAAGAACATATCGGAGCAGATCGACGCCCGGGTGGCCAGCGGCCAGTATGACCGGGACCTGACGCCGCTGCTGCTGCCGGTAGAGGAGGAGTAAGACATGGATAACAGCGGAAAAGTCGTTCTTATAACCGGCGGTACCAGCGGCTTCGGCCGGGCCATTGCGGAAAAGATGGCCCAGCAGGGGGCGCAGGTGGTCATCACCGGCCGCAGCGAGGCCCGGGTGCAGGAGACTGCCGCCCAGCTGGGCGTGAAGGGCGTCGCCGCCGATGTCTCCCGGCCCGAGGACTGGGTCCGGGTGCGGGACCTGCTGGAGCGGGAGTACGGCCGGCTGGATGTGCTGGTCAATAACGCCGGCACCGGCGTTGTCATCAAGGACCTGTGCGACCAGACCCTGGAGGAGATCCGCCTGTGCGTGGACATCAACCTCATGGGGCCCATCTACGGCATCCATTACCTGACGCCGCTGATGAAGCGGCAGCACAGCGGGACCATCATCAATCTCTCCTCCGTGTGCGCGGGCCATGCCTGGCCGGGCTACAGCGTGTACGCGGCGGCCAAGGCCGGCGTGCGCAACCTGAGCAAAAGCGCCTATGTGGAGCTGCAGGAGCACGGCATCCGCTCCGTGTGCGTGATCCCCGGCGCCGGGCAGACCAATTTCCAGGTGAACGCCCAGGATGCGCCGCTGCCGGAGAATGCGGACAATCTGAAGCCGGAGGATATGGCTCAGGTGGTGTGCGACATCTGCGCCCTGCCGGAGCATGTGGTGGTGGAGGAGACCACCGTGTGGGGACGCGCCCAGGTAGTGCGGCCTCTGTGACCGAGAAATACTCATTGTTTTCTCCTCCTGAATTTTGCGGATATTTGGTATATGTATGTTTATAATAGTAAAAATATTTACTAAAGTCAATAGTAAATATTTTTACTTGCGTATACTACCTCACAGAAAGGTGGGGGAAAAATGAATGCGTATACCATCAACCTGCGAAACCTGCGGGAGGATCACGACCTGACCCAGCAGCAGGTGGCGGAGTACCTGGGCACCTCCCAGACTATGGTGGCCCGGTACGAACGAGAGGCCAGCGAATTGCCCCTGCGACACTTTATCCGGCTGTGCCAATTATATAAGGTGTCCGCCGACGATGTACTGGGACTGCGACACAGAAAATAAACCCGAGGGACAGGCAATGCCTGTCCCTCGGGTTATCTATTTACTTCTTTTTCTTCGTCCGCTGGTCGATTTTCTTGCCTGCCCACTGGGCCAGCTTTACGCAGGCGGCGGTGGTCACGGCCAGCAGAGCGGCGCCTGCGGCCAATTGTTTTTTCAGCTTCATACCTATTTATACCTTTATATCAGTACGCCAGCTTCTCGGCCAAATACGCCTTCAGCTCACTGATGGGTACGCGCACCTGCTCCATGCTGTCCCGCTCACGGACGGTGACGCAGTTGTCGCCGGCCTTTTCGGCGTCGCCCACGGTGTCAAAGTCCACGGTGATGCAGAAAGGCGTGCCCACTTCGTCCTCCCGGCGATAGCGCTTGCCGATGGAGCCGGTCTCGTCAAAGTCGATCATCCACTCCTTGGCCAGGTCCTCGTAGATCTTGCGGGCGGGCTCGGAGAGCTTCTTGCTCAGGGGCAGGATGGCCGCCTTGTAGGGGGCCAGGGCCGGGTGCAGATGCAGCACCACGCGCACATCGTTCTTGCTCTCGTCCACCACTTCCTCATCGTAGGCATCGCACAGCACGGCCAGCACGCTGCGCTCCACACCCAGGGACGGCTCCACCACATAGGGGATATAGCGCTGATTGGTCTCGGGGTCGAAGTAGGTCAGGTCCTTGCCGGAGGTGTTTTGGTGCTGGGTCAGGTCGTAGTCGGTGCGGTCCGCCACGCCCCACAGCTCGCCCCAGCCGAAGGGGAACAGGAACTCAAAGTCCGTGGTGGCCTTGGAGTAGAAGCACAGCTCCTCGGGATCGTGGTCACGCAGGCGCAGGTTCTCATCCTTCAGGCCGATGCCCAGCAGCCAGTTGTGGCAGAAGGTACGCCAGTAGTTGAACCACTCCAGGTCGGTGCCGGGCTTGCAGAAGAACTCCAGCTCCATCTGCTCGAACTCGCGGACGCGGAAGATGAAGTTGCCCGGAGTGATCTCATTGCGGAAGGACTTACCGATCTGGCACACGCCGAAGGGCAGCTTGCGCCGGGTGGTGCGCTGGGTGTTGACAAAGTTGGTGAAGATGCCCTGGGCAGTCTCGGGCCGCAGGTAGACGGTGTTCTTGGCATCCTCGGTGACGCCCTGGAAGGTCTTGAACATCAGGTTGAACTGCCGGATGTCGGTGAAGTTATGCTTGCCGCAGGTGGGGCAGGGGATGTTCTTGTCGTCGATATACTCCTTCATCTCCTGCTGGGAGAAAGCGTCGATGGGCTTGGGCAGCTCCACGCCGTTTTCGTGGGCCCAGTCCTCAATGAGCTTGTCGGCCCGGAAGCGCTCCTTGCACTCCTTGCAGTCCATGAGGGGATCGGAGAATCCCGCCAGATGGCCGCTGGCCACCCAGGTCTGGGGATTCATCAGAATGGCTGCATCCTGGCCCACGTTGTAGGGATTCTCCTGGACGAACTTCTTCCACCAGGCCTTCTTGATGTTGTTCTTCAGCTCCACGCCCAGGGGGCCGTAGTCCCAGGTGTTGGCGAGGCCGCCGTAAATTTCGGAGCCGGCGAAAATGAAGCCGCGGTTTTTACACAGGGCAACGATCTTGTCCATAGTCTTTTCGGTGTTTTTCATAGCGATTCTCCTTTATGGTAAGATTTTTCAGCTCAGTAAAAAACAAAAACGCCCTGAACTGCCGACGCAGCTCAGGGCGAACTAAACGCATAGTCCGTGGTTCCACCTGAATTCGGGTTTTCCCGCACTCTATGGCCGTAACGGTGCCAACCGGCGGGCATTTCCTCCCGCAGCTCCGGGCCGCCACGCCCATCATCACCTGTAATGCATTAAAGGTATCACTTTTTGTCCCGGTAGTCAAGAGGGAATTTTGCGGGGAAGCGAAAAAGGATCTCGCAGGGAGCAGCGCCCGCGGCGGGGCGAAAACGGTTGGCGCAGAGGATACGGATTGCCACACCGGTGACAGGGTAGGAGTGCGCAGCCTGGCGCGCCACCCGGTTGGGGCGATGTGGGCATCGCCCCCTACACATAACAAGAAAGCTTGTGCCGGCGGAGCGTCGTGGACGCCGCCCCCTACGGCTTTTTATCGGTAACCGGTGCGTAGGGGTCGGCCTCCTGGACGACCCGATACCGGACTTGCACCGCATTCCATGTAAAAAACTGTCATTGCGAAGCCGGTGCGCACACCGGCCGTGGCGATCCGCGTCCCTCGTCTCCTGCAAATTGGGCAAAAAAAGGACACCCTGTGGGTGTCCTTTTGGTTTGGTTCATCAGCCAATGTTGTTCAGCTTCAGAGTCAGCGCGCTCTTCTTGTGGGCTGCGTTGTTCTTGTGCAGCAGGCCCTTAGCGGCGGCCTTGTCGATGCTCTTCACTGCAACCTTGTAAGCGCCCTCGGCCTCGGTGCGATTGCCTTCAACGGCAGCAGCCTCGAACTTCTTGATAGCGGTCTTCAGTGCGGAGCGATTGGCCTTGTTGCGGGCATTACGAGCCTCGGACACCAGAACACGCTTCTTAGCAGACTTGATATTCGGCAAACCAAACACCTCCCCGATGATCAATTTCGCGCTTCAGAAAAAAACATCCACGCAGGATGATATTTTAGCATTGTTTCTTTCAAATTGCAAGTCTTTTTTTGAGATTTGCCGGAAAAAATTGAATATTTTCTGATTCCGGCGGCAAACTACAGTTCAGCCACAACATTTTGTGTTTTCAGAAGGGGTGTGACCACAAGCGTGAGCGTACTGGGAACGGATCTGGCGCTGGAAGCGGCCCAGGCACAGCTGAAAACCACCCGTCTCACCAGCCGGCCGGGCCTGGCGGTGCGCCGGCGGGTGCGGGACGGCTATGCCCTGACGGCCATGGATCTGACGGACCCGCAGCAGGCAGAGAAGCTGGGCCGGCCTGTTGGGAAATACGTCACCATGGAGCTGGCGCCCTACCTGCAGCGGCAGCGGGATTTCTTCGCCCGGGGTGCCCGGTGCATCGCCCGGGAGCTGGCATCGCTGCTGCCGGAGGGCGAGGGGCCGGTGCTGGTGGTGGGCCTGGGCAACCGCTCCCTGACGGCGGACGCCGTGGGTCCCCTGGCCCTGCCGCACATCCTGGTGACCCGGCACATGCTGCAGGCCATGCCGGAGGAATTTTCGGGCTTTGCCTCCGTGGCGGCCCTGGCCACCGGAGTGCTGGCGGAGACGGGGCTGGAGAGCTCCGAGCTCATCGCCGCGGCAGCGGAGAAAATAAGGCCACGGTGCGTCATTGTCCTGGACGCCCTGGCCGCCGCAGGTCGGGAAAAGCTCTGCGCCGTGCTGCAGCTGACGGACACGGGACTGACCCCCGGCTCCGGAGTGGGCAACCACCGCCGGGAGGTATCCCAAAATACTTTGGGGGTGCCGGTGCTGGCCCTGGGCCTGCCCACGGTGATCCGGGCGGATCAGCTCATAGGCGAGGAGAGCCCGGCAGAGGGGGACGCCCTATTCGTCACGCCCCGGGACATCGACCAGCGGGTACGGGAGCTGAGCCGCATGATGGCCTACGGTATTGACCTGGCCCTGCAGCCTCACCTGACCGTGGAGGACATCACGGGGCTGCTGGGGTGAAGGAAACTGTCGAAAAATTCCTTTGGAATTTTTCGACAAATGGATTGCAGTCTGCTGTGGGCGGCGAACTCTGCGAGGCTTTTTGACATACTGAAAAGGCCGCTCCGGAAGGAGGCACTTCGTAAGGAAGTGTCTCCTTCGGCTTTTGTAATCAGCCGGAATGATTGGATTGTAGGTAAAAAAACAATCATATTGGAGGGTTACAAAATGGAAAAGTACATCTACAACGAGAAAAACGGACTTTGGTATGAATTGCAAGATGATTACTATCTTCCTTGCTTAAATGCTCATGTACGGTAAAGAAGCAAGCAACCGAAAACAATAGATAGACCGCCAGCACTACACTATTCCGAACCAAAGACCAAAAGATAAGCATTG
>CABMQL010000005.1 GCA_902388735.1 uncultured Eubacteriales bacterium
TTTAGCCTCTTCATCGGTAAACTTGCGGCCGTAGGGGCCGAACTTGTCGTCCACATCAATGAGGACGGACTTGAAGTCCTCCGGGGCCTCGTCGATCATGGGGGCACCATAGTCGGTGAGGTTGGCATTGATGCACTTGCCGTTTTTGTCCAGCTTCATGTCCTCATAGAGAGAATGACCGATGGACTTCATCACCGCGCCGTACATCTGGCACAGGGCGATCTCGGGGTTAATGGGCGTGCCGGCATCCTGCAAAGCGTAGAACTTCTGCACCTTGATCTCGCCGGTCTTCACATTCACCGCCACCTGAGCAAAATGCGCGCCGTAGGGCACGGAGGATGCCGTGGTGACAAAGCTGCCGTGGGCAATGGGCTGGCCCCGGCCGCCGCCGCTGGTGGCGGTATGCACCAGCTCATAGTAAGAGAGGGTCGCGCCGGTGGTCTTGGAGTATACCTCGCCAGGAGCCCGGACGTCCAGGTCCTCCACCTTCTCCTCCAGCTGCAGGGCAGCTTCCTTCAAAATCAATTCCTTCAGCTTCGTAGTGGCAACCAAGGATGCGTTGCCGCTGAAGAAGGTGCCGGAGGAAGCATACGCGCCGGTATCAAAGGCGCAGGAATCCGTATCGCCGGAAACCACGGTGATGCGGTCCATAGGCAGCTTCAGCACCTCCGCCACGATCTTGGCGGAGATGGTGTCCAGGCCGGTGCCCAGGTCGGCGCCGCCGCTGTTGAGGATGACGGTGCCGTCAGTCTCCAGCTTGGCGATGGCCTCGGCGTGATCCAGGCCCGGCAGGCCCGAGCCCTGCATGATCATGGCAAAGCCCTTGCCGATCTTCCAGTCAGGATCATCGGACACTTCCTTCTTGCCCCAGTCGATCATGTCGCAGCCCTGCTGAATGGCCTCGTCCAGGCCGCAGGAGCCCACAGGCACCACCGCGCCCTCGCGGCCCTCGCCCAGGCCCTTGAGGATCTCCAGCATGTAGCCCTCTTCCACGTGGTTTTTCTCCACCATGGTGCGGTAGTCGATGCCCAGCTTGTCAGCCAGCTCCGCCATGGCCATCATGATGCCATAGGTACCCTTGGGCGTGCCGTAGCCCTGATAAGCGCCGGCAGGGGGCGTATTGGTGTAGTACACCTTCAGGTCATAGGCCATGTTGTCCACCTTGAACAGGGGCATGGTCTTGGAGCAGCTGTTCATGGGCACCGTCAGGCAGTGGTTGCCGTAGGGGCCGGTGTTGGCACAGACCTCCATGAACAGGGCGGTGATGGTGCCGTCCTTCTTGCCGCCCATCTTCACGTGGACGCGCATGGGGTGCCGGGTGGAGTTGGCATAGAACTCCTCAGCCCGGGTGTTGCGGTAATACACGGGTTTCTTGGTGATCCAGGCGGCGTAGCCGGTAAGCTCCTCCACCAGGATATCCTGCTTGGAGCCGTAGCCGCCGCCCACACGCTCTTTGATGACGTGGATCTTATTTTCAGGGATCCCGCAGACCCAGCTAACGATGCGCCGCACATGGTAGGGCACCTGGGTGGCGCAGTTGAGCACCAACCGGCCGCTCTCCACATGGGCATAGCACACATGGGGCTCCAGGGGGGTGTGCTGGATCTGGCTGGTCTGATAGGTCTGCTCCACGATGGCGTCCGCCTCGGCAAAGCCCTTCTCCATGTCGCCGATACCGCCCTTATTGGACGCGGCGATGTTCTTGTGGATGTCGGCGTGCAGGGGGAACTGATAGACCACCTTGCCCTCCCGGGGGTCGCCCTGGAGCTTGTTGTACTCCTCCAGGTCGTCGGGCGCGCCGGCATTATACTGCACGGGGCCGTTGTGGACCAGGGGCGCGCCGGGGGCCATGGCCTCCTCCACGGTGAACACCGCGTCCGTGGGTTCGTACTCCACCTTAATGAGGGAAGCGGCCTTGTCGGCAATCTCCGCCGTCCGGGCCACGATGCCCGCCACACGGTCGCCCACATGGCGAACCTTCATGTTGAACAGACGGCGGTCGTGGGGGGACGGCTCGGGAGTGCCCTGCCCGGCCTGCATATAGTACACATCCGGGCAGTTGAAAGCGGTGATGATGGCGGCCACACCGTCCAGCTTCTCCGCCTCGCTGGTGTCGATGGACTTGATATAGGCGCTGGCAAAGGGGCTGCGCAGCACGTGCAGGCACCAGGCGTTGGCCGGAACCTTATCCTCCACAAATACCGGCTCGCCGGAGACCAGGGCCGCGCCGTCGATCTTCCCGGCGGGCTTGCCGATGATGTCCAGCTGGGGGCGGAAGGAAGGCGCGATCTCCGTCTTGAATTCGCCCTCGTCCCGCAGCTCGCAGGCCAGCTTCACAGCCAGGTAATAGTGCTCATAGCCCGCGTCGCGGATGAAAATGCTGGTGAGCACGTCCTTGATCTGCGCCCGGGTGGGGTTGGGGTGTTTTTCCAGCAGCCAGGTCAAAATCAGCGCCGCCGCCGGAGCATTATAGGCGCTCTGTACGATGCCCGCGGCCACCATGGCCTTCTGCACATAGTTCAGTTCGCCCTTTTCCAGCAGAGACTCCGCCGTTTTGATCTCGGCGCCCTCCGCCTGATAGAGCAGGATAAAATTGGAATACTTCAGTTGACCGTTAAAAATAATGGTGTCGGACCCGGCAAAGCCTTCGGCATCGTCGCTGTCGCGGACGGAGTAGCACCCGGTGTGGTACAGCACATCCCGCAGGCGATCCGCAGCCTCGCCGCGCAGGACAATATTCTCACCGTTGAGTCTGCATTTTACTTCCATTTGCCTTACCTCCCCAGTGTAAATACGATCTTCGCCAGGTACTTCTTATAGTCGGCGCTGCCGGAAATATCGTCGGTGAATTCCATGGAATCCGCCAGATCCGGCGTAGCGCCATAGGCAAAGTCGCTGCCGGAGACGCTGAGGGCGTAAATGCCCCCGGACACCGCCGCCGTCACAGCCGCGTGGCTGGAGGTGGTGTTGGTGAAGCGCTTGACCCAGCCGGTGCGGCCGGCATCCAGCACCACATACTCGATGAGCCGCATGCACTTGCTCTGCAGATACTCGCCAATGGGCTTCATTTCTTCGCCGTGGGGCGTCATGGACTGCAGCACCGCGTCCGCCGCCGTCAGGGCCGCGGCCAGGTAGCTGTCCTGCCGGCGCAGGCCCAGGTTGCCGCCCACGGTGGCGCTGTTGCGCTTGGTGAAGGAGGCGCAGAAGTGGGCGGCTTCCTTGATAAATTCCGGCACCAGATCGCTGTCGATGACCTGATTGAAGGTGCAGCGGGCGCCGATATAGAGCTTGCCGTCCCGGACGAAAATATCGTCCAGGCCCAGGGCGTTGATGTCAATGAGATCCTTCCCCTGGGCGCTGCCGTTCAGGCGCAGATCGTCGGTGCCGCCGGCCAAATACACGGCGGTGTCGGCGTTCTGCTTGCGCAGCGTCACGGCCTCCAGTGGGGTTGTGGGATGATAGATCATGTTCATTCCTCCTGCTTATTCTACCCGGCCTTCCGGATGGCCGGCCACTAGAGCGTCAATAAAGTACTCCAGCATACGCCGGGTGGCGTTGCGGCGATACTCGGGCATGGCGTGGGGCTTGATGACATCGCTGCACCAGGCGTCCAGGAACGCGCCCTTCCGCTCCGGCAGCTCCGCCACCTTGTGGCCGATGAGCAGGCTCTCCACCTCACGGCTGCGCTCCACCTTGGGACCGGCAGCGCCGGAGGAGGCCCGGAAATCCACCACCACGCCGTCCTGGATGTTGGCGGCGGCGGACAGGGTCAGCTTGGAGATGGCGTTGGAGCGGCGCATGCCGATCTTGCGGAAGAAAATGTGGGTGAACTTTTGGGGCGGAATGACCACCTTGGTGATAAGCTCGTCGTCACGGATGGCGGTGACCTTGGTCTTAATGATGAAATCGTCCACCTTCATCCGGCGCTCGCCATCCACACTCTGGAGCACCACCTCCGCGTCCAGCAGGATCAGCGGCTGGGGCATGTCGCCCTTGGGGGAAGCGTTGCCGATGTTGCCGCCGATGGTGGCGCTGTTGCGCAGGGCGATGGCGCCCATGCGGGAGGCAGCGTCCTTCAGCAGCGGATGGGTCACCGGAGAGGTATGGATCTCCCAGGAGGTGGACAGAGCTCCGATCTCCACGGTGCCGTCCTCCAGCTGGCGGATGCCCTTCAGCTCCGGCAGGTTGGAGATGATGAGGATGGGCTTCTTAAAGCCCGGCACAATGCCCGCGCCGCGGCTGTTGGCCACCATCAGGTCGGAACCGCCGGCCAGGGGCTGGGCCCCGGTGTCCTTGCGGATCTGCAGCGCCTCCGCCAGGGTCTGGGGCATGTAGCATTTTACTTCTTCCATAGTGCAGCTCCTTTCTGGGCGGCCAGGTGGATGGACTCCACGATCAGGTCATACCCGGTGCAGCGGCAGAGATTGCCGCTGATGCCCAAGCGGATCTCATCCTCCGTGGGATCGGGGTTTTCGTTCAGCAGAACATAGGTGGCCATCACCATACCCGGGATGCAGAAGCCGCACTGGACGGCGCCGCCCTCGGCATAGGCCTCGATGATGCACTTGCCCTTTTCCGTGTCGCGGATGCCCTCAATGGTCAGCAGCTCCGCCCCCTGGATGGAGCCCACGGGGATGATGCAGGGGGTCACCAGCTTGCCGTTTTTAATGATGGAACAGGCGCCGCACTCGCCCTCGCCGCAGCCCTCCTTGCTGCCGGTGAGACCGTAGTCCTCCCGCAGCACGTCCAGCAGCCGCCGCAGGGGGTTGCCGGTGTAGACCATGGGCTGGCCGTTCAGGGTAAATCGAACATCGTTATACATTCTTCAGCGCCTCCTCAATATCCTCAACAGGGATGGGAATGGATGTAAACTCGCAGTTCAGCGCCCGCTCCACCGCGTCCACATAGGCGGCGGAGGCGCCGTTGAACACCAGCTCGCCCATGCCCTTGGCGCCGTAGGGGCCCCAGGGATAGGGGTTTTCCTGGATGTGATAGAACTGCTTGGGGAAATCCATGGAGGTGGGGATAACATAGTCGGACATGCTCTTCTGCTTGAAGTAGCCCTTCTTGTTCTCCAGCTTTTCCATGGAGCCGTAGCCCAGGGACTGCATAATGCCGCCGTTGATCTGGCCGTGGACGATGAGCTCGTCGATGGCCTTGCCGATCTCGTGGGAGGACCACACGCCCAGAGTCTTGACCTCGTTGGTGAGCTTGTCTACCTCTACCTCCACGATTACCGCGCCCCAGCCGTAGCCCAGGTACGCGTCGCCCCGGAAGGTCGCCTGATCCCAGGGATAGCCCTCGGGATGCTCATACTCCACCTCGGTGGTGAAGTCGCCCTCGTTCCAGCGCTCCTTCATCTCCAGGGCGGCCCGCTCCACCAGGCGGCCCACGATCATGGTGGACCGGGAGGCGGCGGTAGGACCGGAGTCCACCACCTTGGAGGTGTCGGGGTTCTTATACTCGATATTGTCGATGGAAATGCCCAGGGTGGCAGCGCAGATCTTGCGCAGGCTGGTGCGGAAGCCCTGGCCCATCTCCGTGGAGCCCACGAAGATCTCCACCTTGTCGCCGGTCTTGGTCAGCCGGGCGTGGGCCTTGATGATGGCCTGCTCGCCGTTGCCGGTGAAGGCGCCGCCGTGGTTATAAAGCGCCACGCCGATGCCCCGACCGCAGCCGGGCTTGTACTCTTTGATCTTGTTCCAATAGTCGGATTCCTTGGTGATGACGTCGATCATCTCCGGCAGCTTCACATCCTCGATGATGTGGCCGTTGGTGGTGGTCTCGTCGCCCTTTTTGGCCATATACCGCATCTTGAATTCCAGCGGGTCCACGCCCAGGTGGTGAGCCAGGTGGGTCAGGTGGGTCTCGAAGCAGAACAGGGTCTGGGGCGCACCGAAGCCGCGGAAGGCGCAGGTGGGGAAGGTGTTGGTGCCGATGCCCTCGCCCTTGAGATATGTATTGGGAATGGTATATACGCCGTTGGCGTGGAACACGCCCCGCTGCAGCACCACGAAGGACGAGGACAGGTACGCACCGCAGTTGTAGTAAATATGGCCCTCGGTGCCGATGATCTCGCCGTTTTTCACGGCGGTCTTGTAGATGCACTTGGAGGGGTGGCGCTTCACGCTGAACTGGGTGTCCTCCTCCCGGTCGAACACCATCTTAATGGGCTTGCGAATAATATTTTCCGCAATGAGCAGGGCGCCGCAGATGACATCCGGGAAGTGCTCCTTGCCGCCGAAGGCGCCGCCGGTGGTGCACTGGCGGATGATGATGTCCTCATAGGGGATGTCCAGCAGGCCGGCGATGGACTTGCGGATGTAGAAGGGGCACTGGGCGGAAGCGTAGAACACAAACTTGCCGTCCTCCATAGTGGCGATGGCGCTGTTGGTCTCCAGGTGGGCGTGCTCCTGATAGGGAGTGGTCAAGGTCTCCTCGAAAATCTCGTCTGCCTCGGCGAAAACCTCCTCCATGGGTCTGCCCTTCTCACAGAACAGCTCACACATGACGTTGCTGTTCTTCTCCGGGAACATGGGGCCGCCCACGCAGTTAATGCCGTCGTCAATGGTCACGGCAGGAGTCTCCTCGGTGTAGTCGATCTTGATCTGGTCCCGCAGGTCCTTCAGGGTCGCCCGGTCGGGGCCCACCACCAAGCCGATGGTCTCGCCCACATACAGCACATAATCCTCGGCAAAGCAGCGCCAGTCCTTCATGATCATCCACAGCTCGTTTTTTCCCTGGGCGGGAATGTCCTTGGCGGAGATGAAATAATACCCCTCCGGCATTTCCGGCAGGTGGATGGCATCGATGGTGCCCCTGGGGACCGTGGAGCGGACCATATAGGCGTACTGCATATCCGGCAGTGTCATGTCGCAGACATAGGTCGCCTCACCCCGGGCTTTTTCAATGGCGTCCACCCGGATGACCTTGTCGCCGATTTTCGTTGCTGGCATTGTATAGCCTCCCTTATGCAAGTTTTATAAAAGGATATAGTACATCACATATTACCATGATGCATTGTATCATAAAACGCCCCCATTGAAAAGGGAAAGCGTGATTCTATTTTGCAAATAATGACACAACGCGTTGACAAAAAAGACAGAATCCGGGTATACTACCGGAAAGGAGTGTTGCACATGAAGATCGGCTGCGTTTTGATGGCCGCAGGCTTTGGCCGCCGCTTCGGCGGAAACAAATTGACACAAACGGCCGCAGACGGGCTCTCTCTGATCGAGTGCGCCCTGGCGGCCATTCCCGGCGAGAAGCTGGACCGGGTGGTGGTGGTAACCCAATACCCGGAAATCGAAAAGCTCACATGCCAATACGGGTTCACTTCCCTGTCCAATCCCCATCCGGAGCTGGGGCAGAGCGAGTCCATCCGCATCGGCCTGGCGGCCCTGAAGGACTGCGACGCCGTGATGTTTCAGGTGGCAGACCAGCCCAAGCTGCAAAAGAAAACCGTGGCGGAGCTCATTGATTTTGCCCAGCAGCACCCGGACCGTATCGTGGGCCTGGGCCACAACGGCCGCCGGGGCAACCCCTGTATTTTCCCGGCCCGGTTTTATCCGGAGCTGATGGCCCTCACCGGGGACCACGGCGGGCGGGCGGTGATCCTGGCCCACGAGGAAGAGCTGCTTTTAATGGAGGTCTCCCCTGCCCAGCTCATTGACATCGATACGCCGGATCAGCTGGAAAAGCTGTAATAAAATGCAAAAAGCCTGTCATTTCGAGGGGAATATGGATTCCCTCTCGGAATGACAGGTTTTATTTATTAACAGAAAAGCCTTGCAGAGTTTGCCGCCCGCAGACTGCAGCCCTTTCGGCAGAAAAATCCAAAGGATTTTTCTGCCAGGCTCAAAAAGGACGGCTCCTCCCGGAGCCGTCCTTTTTATCTGTATTATTGCGAGAATTACTTGCCCATGTTCATCTGAGCAGCGACCTCAGCGGCGAAGTCCTCCTGCTTCTTCTCGATGCCTTCGCCGGTGGCGAAACGCACGGCGTCCACGAACTTCACAGAGCCGCCCAGCTTCTTGGCAGCGTCGGCAATGTAACCCTCCACGGAACCGGTGAACAGGTCGCCCCGGACGAACTCCTGCTGCAGCAGGCAGTTCTCCTGATAGAACTTGTTCATCTTGCCCATGACGATCTTTTCCTTCACCTGAGCGGGCTTGGAAGCCATCTTGGGATCCTGGTCCATGAGGGCCAGGGCCACCTTCTTCTCCTCGTCCAGCACGTCCTGGCTCACCTGGGACTTATCCCAGAAGCGGGGATTCAGAGCGGCGATCTGCATGGCGACGTTCTTGCCGATCTCGGTGGCATCGATGCCGCCGTCCACAGCCAGGTTCACCAGCACGCCGATCTTGCCGCCGGCATGGACATAACCCACGGAGGTGTTGGTATCCATGCGAACAAAGCGGCGGATCTGCAGGTTCTCACCGATGGACATGACCTTCTCGGGCATGGTCTCGGCAACGGTCAGCTCGGAGCCGGCATACTTGCAGTTCATCAGCGCGTCCACATCGGCGGGATTGCACTCCAGAACGGTCTTGGCAATATCCTTCACGAAGGCCACGAAGGAATCGCTCTTGGCGCAGAAGTCGGTCTCGCAGTTCACTTCCACCAGGGCGCCGATGCCGTTTTCCACGCACACATAGCTCATGCCCTCGGCAGCGATGCGGCCGGCCTTCTTGGCGGCCTTGGCCAGGCCCTTCTCACGCAGGTACTCTACGGCCTTGTCCATATCACCGTCGGTCTCCACCAGAGCCTTCTTGCAATCCATCATGCCCACGCCGGTCATCTCGCGCAGGGTCTTAACATCAGCAGCAGTAAAAGCCATTTTTATATCCTCCAATTCATAAGTTCACAAAATAAGGGGCAGGGACACGCCCTGCCCCGTTGGTTCAGCGGTAAAAGGAATTTGCTTATTCGGCGGCTTCCTCGGCGGGAGCGGCGGCCTCCTCGGTCTGCTCGCCCTGACGGCCCTCGATCATAGCGTTGGCCATGACGGAGGAGATCAGCTTGATGGCGCGGATGGCGTCATCGTTGCCGGGGATGGGGTAATCGATCTCGTCGGGATCGCAGTTGGTATCGGCAATGGCCACAACGGGGATGCCCAGGCGGTGTGCCTCAGCGATGGCGTTGCGCTCCTTGCGGGTGTCCACGATGAACAGGGCGCCGGGCAGCTTCTTCATTTCCTTCACGCCGCCCAGGTACTTCTCCAGCTTCTCGATCTCGCCCAGGTGCTTGATAACTTCCTTCTTGGGCAGCATGTCGAAGGTGCCGTCAGCCTGCATGGCCTTCAGCTGGTTCAGGCGGTCCACACGGGTGCGCATGGTCTTGAAGTTGGTCATCATGCCGCCCAGCCAACGGGCGTTGACATAGAACATGTTGCAGCGCAGAGCCTCGTCCTTGATGGCCTCCTGTGCCTGCTTCTTGGTGCCCACGAACAGCAGGCTCTGGCCGGACTCGCTGAGCTCACGCACGAAGTTGTAAGCCTCCTCCAGCTTCTTCACGGTCTTCTGCAGGTCGATGATGTAGATCCCGTTGCGCTCGGTGTAGATGTAGGGAGCCATCTTGGGGTTCCAGCGGCGGGTCTGGTGGCCGAAGTGTACGCCGGCCTCCAGCAGAGCCTTCATGGAAACAACATTCTGATTTGCCATTTTGTTCAGTTCTCCTTTGATTTTTAGTTTTACCCTCCAGGCTTTTCCTCCCCCCGGCCAACCAAAACGGCACCGACCGAGAGTCCAAGCCTGTGCGGAATGCTGAAATATAATACCATATTGAAATGCAAATTGCAAGTGGTTTTTCTATATTTTCTGCCGTTTTTTCCGGTTTATCCCCAGCGCCTGTGCTTGCGGTCGGGCGGGCCGTCCCGGCGCTGGAAGGGCTTGTCGATGAGGATGATGTCATCCCCGAATTTCTGTATGCACTCCCAGGGTATGTAGTAGTCCTCTCCCCTGCCGAACAGGCCGAAAAACCGGCACGGGCCGAACACGATCAGGGCCCTGACCTCCCCCTCCGGCAGCTTTACCTCCACATCCCCCACGCAGCCCAGGCGGCAGCCGTCGCAGAGGTTGATGACCTCCTTGCGCCGCAGTTGTGTGAAACGATTCACCATAGCATCCACCCCTGTGGGCATCCTATGTTCCCGGGCGGCAAAATGTGCCAGTCCCCGAAAAAAATCGGGCAGACGCCGAAGCATCTGCCCGTCCGGTCTATTTCTTTTCGCGGCAGCCACCACAGGACCGGCAGTCACCGCAGCAGCCGCCCTTTTTCCCCTTCAGCAGGTGCACCAGCGCCACGGCGGCGCCCACCAGGATGGCAGCCAAAAGGATCCAATCCAGCGCGCTCACAGCAGGCCTCCGATCTGATACACCAGCATGCCCACCAGCCAGGCCACCGAGCACTGCAGCAGCACTACGCCCAGCATCTTCCAAAAGGAGCCCAGCTCCCGGCGGATGGTGGTCACCGCCGCGATGCACGGGGTATACAGAAGCGTGAACACCAGGAAGGACAGGGCGGAAAGCGGCGTGAACAACGCCGACAGGGCCGCCCCCAGGTTCGCCGTGCTGGTACCCAGCAGCACCGCCAGGGTGGATACCACCGCCTCTTTGGCCGTGAAGCCGGAGATCAGCGCCGTGGCCACCCGCCAGTCGTTAAAGCCCAGGGGCTTGAAGATAACGGAAATGAACTGACCCACCATCGCCAGGAGACTATCCGCGCTGTCCGTGACCACATTGAGCTTGGCATCAAAGGTCTGCAGGAACCAAATGATGATGGTGGCCAGGAAAATGACCGTGAAAGCCCGCTCCAGGAAGTCCCGGGCCTTTTCCCACAGCAGCAGGCCCACGCTCTTGGCCGAGGGCATGCGGTAGTTGGGCAGCTCCATCACAAACGGCACCGGTTGGCCCCGGAAGGCCGTGCCCTTCAGCACCAGCGCCAGAAGAATGCCCAGCAGGATGCCCGTCACATACAGGCCGATCATCACCAGCGCCGCGTGATCCGGGAAAAACGCCGTGGAAAACACTGCGTAAATGGGAATTTTCGCCGAGCAGCTCATGTACGGCGTCAGGAGGATGGTCATCTTCCGGTCCCGGTCCGAGGAGACGGTGCGGGTGGCCATGATGGCCGGCACCGTGCAGCCGAAGCCGATGAGCATGGGCACAAAGCTGCGGCCGGAGAGACCGATCTTGCGCAGGAGCCTGTCCATAACGAAGGCCACCCGGGCCATGTAGCCGGTGTCCTCCAAAATGGACAGGAAGAAAAACAGCGTGACGATGATGGGCAAAAACGACAGCACGCTGCCCACGCCGGCGAAAACGCCGTCTATGATAAGGCTATGTACCACGGGGTTGATGCCGTAGGCCGTGAGCCCCTTGTCCACCACCAGGGTCAGCTTATCGATGCCCAGGCTGAGGAAATCGGACAGGTTCTGCCCGATCAGGTTAAAGGTCAGGTAGAAGATCAGAAACATCACGCCGAAAAACACCGGCAGCGCCGTATATTTTCCCGTGAGGATCTTGTCCATCTGTACGGAGCGGCGGTGCTCCTTGCTCTCGTGGCACTTGACCACGCAGATCTCCACCACGCTCTCAATGAAGCTGTAGCGCATATCCGCCAGGGCGGCGTTGCGGTCCAGGCCGCTCTCGCTCTCCATCTGCACGATGCAGTGCTCCAGCAGCTCCTTCTCGTTCTGATCCAGCTGCAGCTGCTGCAGGATGTTCTCGTCGCCCTCTATAAGCTTGGTGGCGGCGAAGCGGGCGGGAATACCCGCCTTGTCGGCGTGATCCTGGATCATATGCACCACCGCGTGGATACACCGGTGCACCGCGGACTCCTCAGAGCAGAAGTCATATACCTTGGGCAGGGTCTTGGTGCGGGCGGTATGCACCGCCTGATCCAGCAGTTCCGACACGCCCTCGCCCTTTACGGCGCTGATGGGCACCACCGGGATGCCCAGGCAGCGGCTCAGCTCCTGGACGTCGATGGTCCCGCCGTTGGCGCGGACCTCGTCCATCATGTTCAGCGCCAGCACCATGGGCACCCGCAGCTCCAAAAGCTGCAGCGTCAGGTAGAGGTTGCGCTCAATATTGGTGGCGTCCACGATGTTGATGATGCCGTCGGGCTTTTCCTTGAGGATAAAGTCCCGGGTCACGATCTCCTCCTGGGTGTAAGGCCGCAGGGAGTAGATGCCCGGCAGATCCACCACCGAGCCGCTCTTGCCGTCCTTGATCTCGCCGATCTTCTGATCCACCGTCACGCCGGGGAAATTGCCTACATGCTGATTGGAGCCGGTGAGGGCGTTAAAAAGCGTGGTCTTGCCGCAATTTTGGTTGCCTGCCAGTGCAAAAATCATGCTTTGACCTCCTCCACCTGGATCTTCTTCCCGTCTTCCACCCGCAGCGTCAGTTCATAACCACGCACGCGGATCTCAATGGGGTCACCCATGGGGGCCACCTTCTGCAGCGTGACCCTGGTCCCGGGGATCAGGCCCATATCCAAAAAGCGGCACCGCAGCGGCCCCTCCCCGCCCACCTGGCGGATCACGGCCGTGCTGCCGATCTTCATTTCATTCAGTGTCATTTCTCTCACTCCATGTTGTATTTTCTAGCATTGTACTATGTTTTTTCACCCTCGTCAATGCAAGTGGGCAAAAAAGGGCCTGCGCTGCCGCGCAGGCCCTTTTTTGCTTATTTCTTCTTGCCGCCGTGGGTGGCCTTCATGCGCTTTTCGTGGTTCAGGATGGTCTTGCGGATACGCAGATTCTCCGGCGTGACCTCCAGCAGCTCGTCGTCCGCCAGGAACTCCAGGCACTGCTCCAGGCTCATCTTCCGGGGCGGCACCAGGCGCAGGGCGTCATCGGAGCCGGAGGCACGGGTGTTGGTCTGCTGCTTTTTCTTGCAGACGTTGACGGTGATGTCCTCCTGCTTGGGAGATACGCCCACCACCATGCCCTCATACACCTTTACGCCGGCGCCGATAAACAGCGTGCCGCGCTCCTGGGCGTTAAACAGGCCGTAGGTGATGGATTCGCCGGTCTCAAAGGACACCAGGGAGCCGGTGCTGCGGCGGTTCATCTCGCCCTTATAGGGGGCGTAGCTGTCAAAGACGCTGGCCATGATGCCCTCGCCGCGGGTATCGGTGAGGAACTCGTTGCGGTAGCCGAACAGGCCACGGGCCGGTACCAGGAACTCCACCTTCATGCGGGTCCCCACGGGGGTCATCTCCACCATGTCGCCCTTCCGGGCGCCGATCTTCTCGATGACCGCGCCCACGGACTCGCTGGGCACGTCCACCACCAGGCGCTCGATGGGCTCGCACTTCTTGCCGTCGATGGTCTCATACAGCACACGGGGGGGCGACACCTGGAACTCGTAACCCTCCCGGCGCATGGTCTCGATGAGGATGGACAGGCTCATCTCGCCGCGGCCGGCCACATTGAAGGCATCCATAGCCCCGGGGATCTCAGACACCCGCAGGGAAACGTCCTTCAGCGTCTCCCGGAACAGGCGCTCGCGCAGCTGGCGGGAGGTGACGAACTTGCCCTCGCGCCCGGCAAAGGGCGAGTCGTTGATGGAGAAGGTCATCTCCATGGTGGGGGCGGAAATTTTTACAAAAGGCAGCGGCTCCACGGCATTGGGGTCGCAGATGGTATCGCCGATGGTGATATCGCCGATGCCGCTGAGGGCAATGATATTGCCCGCGGTAGACTCGGTAACGGGCTTCTTGCCCAAGCCCTCAAACTCGTACAGGCTCACGGCCTTGGCCTTCTTGGCCGGGGCGTCGGGATCGTGGTAGTTGCACACGGCGATCTCCTGGTTCTGCTTCAGAGTGCCCCGTTCAATGCGGCCGATGGCGATACGGCCCACGAACTCATTATAGTCAATAGCGGACACCAGCATCTGGAACGGCTCGTCCACATTGGCCTCCGGGGCGGGAATATAGTCCAGAATGGTGTCAAACAGCGGCTTGAGGTCCGTGCCGGGGACATCGGGCGAATAGGATGCGATGCCCTGCCGGGCGGAGCAGAACAGCATGGGGGAATCCAACTGCTCATCCGTGGCGTCCAGGTCCAGCAGCAGTTCCAGCACCTCGTCCACCACCTCGTGGATACGCTGGTCGGGCCGGTCGATCTTATTCACCACCACGATGACCCGGTGTCCCAGCTCCAGGGCGCGGCTCAGCACGAAGCGGGTCTGGGGCATGGGGCCCTCGGCGGCGTCCACCAGCAGGATAACGCCGTTGACCATCTTCAAAATGCGCTCCACCTCGCCGCCGAAATCGGCGTGGCCCGGGGTGTCTACGATATTGATTTTGGTGTCGCCATAGCGGATGGCGGTGTTCTTGGCCAGGATGGTGATGCCGCGCTCCCGCTCCAGGTCATTGGAGTCCATAACCCGGTCCACAGTCTCCTGGTTCTCCCGGTACACGCCGCCCTGCTTGAGCATTTCGTCCACCAGGGTGGTCTTGCCGTGGTCGACGTGGGCGATGATGGCAACATTTCTCAGTTTATTGTTCTGCAATGGTAAAAGCCCCTTTCTCATGGCTGGATTCTATATTTTTTCTTTTTCTGCACTAACCTTTGTATTATAGGCTCTTGAAAGGCAGATTGCAAGGGCTTTTGCGCATTTTTCGCAGCATCCATTGACATTTTCTTTCACAGCGTGTAAAATAGCCAGGTAAAATAATCTGTCTCAGTAGCTCAGCTGGATAGAGCGTGCGCCTCCTAAGGTCACGCACTATCGCTCGCCTTTTCCGAAAAGGTGTTAGCTTTGCAGTTCACATTTGAATAAGCCCTGATAGCTCAGCAGGATAGAGCGTCCGCCTCCTAAGGTTGCGTTACAACGGCCACCTCAAAAAAAACTAAATAAGGGATTGCAGTTCGACTTTGATCGGGCTATAATCATATATCAGACACGTCCATATAGCTCAGCTGGATAGAGCACACGCCTCCTAAGCGTGGGGTCGGAGGTTCAAATCCTCTTATGGACGCCAGTGAACAACGCCGAAAGCCTTTGTTTTCAAGGGTTTTCGGCTTTTCTTATATAAAAAGCTACGAAAAAGCTCTTTCACTGTATGAGATAAAATTCTACTCCAAAATTTGATTTTTGACAACCCCTCCAGAATCGAACGGTTGTTATAAGACAAAATCGCCAGCTATCAGACTGGATTTGCAGGATGTGAAAGCCCTGGTTTCGCTCCTGCGAATCTGCTCCAACAACCTGAACCAGTACGCAAAGCGAGCGAACGAAACAGGCAGCATCTAGCGGCTTTCTTGGGTGGGAAGCGATATCCCGCCCTTTTACATAGAACCTACATTAGGAGGAGAAAACATGCTTAGAAAAGATTGGAATTATAGACGCGGTGATATCTATCTGGCAGACCTGGGCGAGCATCGCGGAAATATTCAGGGCGGCGTTCGACCGGTTATCAATATTCAGAACAACAGCGGCAATTTCTTCGGTCCGACATTGATCGTCGTGCCGCTTACCACGGAATTGAAGAAGCTGGGGCAGCCTACACACTGCGTTCTCGAAAAGCAACGCGGTCTGAATGAAACCTCCATGAGTGAGGCGGAACAGATCGTCACTATCAACAAGGGTCAGGTAATCAAATACCTGGGACGAACGAGCCAAAAGCACATGGAACGCATTGATGACAGCATCCGCGTAAGCCTTCATCTGGATCCGGAGGATACCTTGCCCATTCCAGAGTGCGTGGACTTTCCCTGATTTGGTATTTACGGAAAAGATGAAAACGGAAAGCGAGGAATGACATATGGAAGCAATTGAGACTTTTGAATTACCGGCAGAAAATGCAATACCCATCACAGAGAAGCGCTGCTATACCGTTGAGGATCTGCAGATCATCCTCGGCATCAGCCGCGGCACGGTATATAAGCTGTTGGAACAGCAGGAATTTCGCTGGTTTAAGATCGGATCCGCCTATCGAATTTCAAAGAAGAGCTTCGATGAGTGGTTGGACAACAAGCTGTAAGTTGTCAAGGATGTCGAGCCGTTCCGCGACATCCTAACAATTCGAACGGATAACCGCTACGATGTAGCCAGGTCTTAAGACCTGGCTATCACTTTATAAGGAGGACCCGATATGGATGAAAAGAAAAGGACTACAATGTCTGTTCCGGAGATGCGGCGGATGTTGGGGCTTGGAAAAACAGATTCTTACTGGCTGGTACATAGGCAGTGCTTTGAAACGATCATTGTCGCAGGCAAGATGCGAGTTGTGATTGACAGCTTTGAGCACTGGTATGCAAACCAGATCAAGTACAAGAAGGTGGATGGATCGCCGCCAGGTGCGGAGCTCAGAGCATATTCTTACTCGGTTCAGGAGATGGCGGAGCTGCTCGGTGTATCCGATGATACTGTTTATACCTTGATCAAGCGGGATCACATTGAGACCTTTGAGGTGGATACCTGGATGCGTATTCGAAAGGATGTTTTTGAGGCATGGTACAAAACGCAGACCAGGTATCGAACCCAAGCGGACCGGAAACGAGATGCAGAGCTGGAAGCGGCATCCATGACGATGCCGGAAATGGCCAGACTGCTTTTGATCACCCGGAAGGAGGTCTACAATATCCTTCTTACCGGCAGAGACAAAGATCAGTTTGAGTTTGTCTATATTGCAGACCGACGGCGTGTAACAAAGGACAGCTTTGAACGCTGGTATGCCGGTCAGAGTAAATATCGCAAACTTTGCGACAGATCGCCGGAGGAAATCATGGCGATTGAGAGAATGCAGCAGGAAGCAGTGAAGCCTCGTCTCAAGGTGGATGAAACAAAGGCAGCATTTACCCTGCAGGAGGCCGCTGTACTTCTTGATCTTACATACAATGAGGTGCGCAGGCTGATTCAGACCGGCGAAATTGAAGCCAAAAAATATGGACTCAGGTATCTGATCCCCCGTGATGATATCAAGTGGTTCCTGTTTCAGCAGAAACTCGACCGCGAGAACTACTCTCTTTTTTATCATCTTCCCCAGCGAGTACATTTCAGGGAGATGTGAGATATTCTGTTTAGGCTTGCGGTTCGACTGCAGATGGATTTTTACTCGAAAATGTGCTAAAATTGGCGGTAGATAAAAAATGTTCTTGTTCCCCTTTTTAGAAAAATCCAAAAAACTGCTAAAATGAACCGGTGAACATCTAACGACACCGGTGAACTTGGACGAACACGGAGCGACTCGGAATATGAAAAAAGCCTGACGGATAGCGACTTTCCTGTACATAGGTGAACTCAGATGACAAATGTTCAATGGTTCTCCTAAGCGTAAGGTCGGGGGTTCGAATCCCTTCTGGGACGCCAGAAAGCACCGCTGCAAGCCTGCAAAAAGGCCTGCGGCGGTGCTGGTTTTTATGCCGCCTTGGTACCGGTTTTAAGTCAGGGGGGCATTCTTACAAACGGACGGTATGTCCAAAACCTCTATGCCCCGGCGCATGGCGTAGGCGATGGTCTTCTGTGTGCCGCCGGGAAGGCCGTCATGCACGGCGATGAGCAGGGAGGCGTGATCCACCAAATAGCGGTTGCGCCGCTGCATGCAGCCCGGCGAATATTCCTCCTGCACCACGGTCTCGTAGCTGCAGCTGCGCAGGAGCCGCTGATACCGGGCCCGGTCCTCCCTGCCCCAGCGATCCGCCTGGCCGGGAAAGGGGATCACCGCCTCCAGGGACACATCTGTGTGGAGCCTTTGCAGGCGCAGAACCGCCTCGCAGAACCAAAAGTCGCTCCCTCGGGCCATGCCGCACAGAAAGTGCCGGTATCCCTGGTCATAGGCGGCCAGCACCGTATCAAACAATCTCTCCTTCAGCTCCGCACATCGGATATCCGATTCATTTTCCCCCCAGGGCAGCTTTTCCGGACGGTGGCCGGTGAAGCTGCAGGTCACTTGCCTGGCTCGCACGCGCATCCCCTCTCTTTCCCACCTATATTAGAACATAATTTCGATTTTGTAAAGTCTTTTTTGTAAAAAGCAGAAATAATATGCAAATTTTCGTCTAAAATTTTACTTGCATTTTCCCGGACCCAGGTATATACTGTGGGCAGTGAACAAACGAATATTTGTCTTCGAGGCGGGGTGTGATTCCCCACCGGCAGTATAGTCTGCAAGCGGCCCCTGGGCTGCACGAACCGGTGTGATCCCGGTACCGACAGTATAGTCTGGATGAGAGAAGGCGTGTACGGCATATTTTGGTATGCTCTTTTTAATGCGTGCACCTTGGAAGACAGTTTCCGGGTGTTCCACACATTGAAAGGAGTATTTTTTTATGACTCAAAAGCAAAAGACCCATCACCTGGCCGTGGCGGCCATGCTGACGGCTGTAGCCGCCGTGCTGCAATTCGTGGAGTTTTCCATCCCCCTGGTGCCCTCGTTCATCAAGCTGGACATCTCCGACCTGCCTGCCCTGCTGGGCACCTTCTCCCTGGGTCCCGTGTACGGCGTGGCCATCCAGCTGGTGAAAAACCTGCTGCACCTGCCCTTCGGCTCCAGCGCCGGCGTGGGTGAGCTGTCCAACTTCATCCTGGGCGCAATATTCGTCTTCGCCGCCGGTATGATCTACAAGCGCAGCAAGAGCCGCAAGAGCGCCCTGGTGGGCTCTATTGTCGGCGCCGCCGCCATGGCGCTGGTCAGCGTGGTCACCAATTATTTCATCGTCTCCCCCGCCTATGTGGTGCTGTATAACCTGCCGCTGGATGCCATTGTGGGCATGTATGAGGCGATCCTGGGCGGCGTGTCCCATGTACCCACGCAGAACGCGCTGCTGAACTGCCTGCTGGTGTTCAATGTCCCCTTTACCCTGGTCAAGGGTCTGCTGGACACGGCGCTGTGCTTTCTCATTTACAAGCCCCTGTCGCCCCTGCTGCACCGCTGATAAAAAGCTCCGATTCCTTTTGGAATCGGAGCTTTTTTCTGTATCAGTTATTTGCGGCAGCAGCCTGCTGCACTTCCTCGGCCTGCGCCGCCTGGCGGTTCACGATCTCCGGATCCCGGAAGGTGGGCACCGTCTTGCGGATAACATCCAGCACCGCGGACTGATCCTCGGTCTTGATGGCCTCGCGCACAAGGTCCAGCTTGTGATCCACCTCCGCGCGGGTCAGCTTCTTGTCCCGCTCGATGAAGATCATATCGTTGTCGGTCTTATCCAGCTCCTCGGTCTTCATCAGCAGCTCCTCATAGAGCTTTTCGCCGGGACGCAGACCCACCTCCACGATGTCAATATCCTTATACGGGGTATAGCCGGACAGGCGGATCATATTCTCCGCCAGGCTCAAAATCTTCACCGGCTTACCCATATCCAGTACATAAAGCTCGCCGTTGTGAGCCATGGCGCAGGTGACCATCACCAGCTGCACCGCCTCGGGAATGGTCATAAAATAGCGGATAATGCGCTTATCCGTCAGGGTCACGGGGCCGCCGGCCTCGATCTGCCGCTTGAACAGCGGGATCACCGACCCGTTGCTGCCCAGTACATTACCGAAGCGCACCGCCGTGAACTCGGTTTTGCTGTCCTCCCGGCACTGGATGACCATCTCGCACAGGCGCTTGCTGGCGCCCATGACGTTGGTGGGATTCACCGCCTTGTCCGTGGAGATGAGCAGGAACTTCTCCACGCCGTATTTTTCCGCCATCTCCGCCACATTGTATGTACCCAGTACATTATTCTTCAGCGCTTCCACGCCGGAGTGTTCCATCAGCGGCACATGCTTGTGAGCGGCGGCGTGAAACACGATCTGCGGCCGCAGATCCCGGAAGATCTGATCCAGGCGCTCCACATCCCGCACGGAGGCGATAATGACCTCCAGGTCCAGCTTGTCGCCGTACTTGCGGATCAGCTCCTGCTGGACATCGTAGGCGTTGTTTTCGTAAATGTCCAGGATCGCCAGCTTTTTGGGGTGCAGCGCCGCGATCTGCCGGCACAGCTCCGACCCGATGGAGCCGCCGCCGCCGGTGACCAGCACGGTTTTTCCCCCGTAAAAGGCCATGGTCTGAGAATTTTCCACCTGGATGGTATCCCGGAACAGCAGATCCTCAATGCGGAAATCACGCAGGGCGCGCTTGGCCGTGGACTTCTCCTCCGTGCCGGAGGGGTAGTCATACAGCTTCACGGCGCAGCCGGTATTCTGATAGCGCTCATAGAGCTTTTGCTTGCGCTCCATCGTCAGATCCGGCAGGGCGATGATGATCTCCCGGACCTTCATCTTTTTCAGCAGGTTGGCGGTGCTGTCGTCCTCGGGATAGACCGGCACGCCGTTGACCGTCTGCCCCACCTTCTCCGGGTCGGTGTCGATAAAGCACACCGGCACATAGCGGGAGCGGGGATTGCGGAAAAATTCATCCGAAAGCGTGGCGCCCACGTTGCCGGCGCCTACGATGGCCACCTCCACCTTATACAGCTGGCTGAATGCGTTGCCCTCGATATTATTATCGGCATTTCTGTTGCGGTAGGCATACAGCAGCTGGTAGCAGTAGCGGGACAGCAGCGTCACCAGCAGGATGGCCATGGCCACGATCAGATGCACGCCGATGCCCAGATTGACGGCAAACCACACCCGCCCCAGGAGCATCAGCAGCACGTTGGACACAAAGTCGGAGACCATAATGGTCAGGTAAGTCTGGATGTTGGCATAGCGCCAAATATTGCGGTATACGCCGAAAACGATGCGCCCGGCCATGATCGTGACCACCAGAGCCAGCATGCGGACCAGGTTGATCTCCCCATTGAGCACAATGGAGTGCAGCCGCAGGACCCTCACCAAATTGGTCATATAATACACGCAAATAATGATGGCAATATCTACCAGCACCAGCTCAATTTTTCTTCTGCTAAGTTTCATGACAGATCCATTCCTTTGCCTTATCAGAGGAGATGCTCTCCCTTGTTCTCTGTAGCAAGTCTTATTATAATACCACAGGAAAGCGGATTTGTCATCCTTTCTTAACATATATTTAAAAATTATTCATAATCCGCTTTTTACTTGTGCAGCCACTGGCGCAGCTGCTCCCACAGCTCCACGCAGCGGAACTTCACCTGGTACTCCTCCCCCGCTTCCTGCATAAGGTCCAGTTCTTCCCGGTCCATGCCGCAGGCGATGCCCGTCTCCTGCACGTCAGACGCAGCCGCCATGCACAGGGGTGGGTACACCACGCACCACCAGTTCTGCCCGGCCGCTTCCCCAATGAGTACCCGCAGGGCCATATACTCCCCCGCCGGCAGCCGGAAGCCGTCATAGGCCTTCAGGGGAAACTCCGCCGGCTCCAGCCGGACCTCCACGCTGTCCCCGCAGCCGTTTTCCCGGAGGGTCTCCTCTGCCATCTGCTCAATGACGGGCAGAGACACACGCAGGGCCTGGTTGGCCGCCTCCCGGTCGGCGGAGGCGCGCATGGTCTGCTCCGTGAAGGCCAGCACCCTGTCCCGCACCTGCAGCTTCAGGGCCTGGTCCCAGGCACTGTCGGAATTGGCCACCACATGGAGGCGGATCATCTTCTGCTGCAGCTGATCCTGCTTTTTTAGGGCTGCCGCACCCACCAGCAGGCACACGGCCAGCATGACGAGCAAGGCGCACTCCAGGGCGTTCCACTTGCCTGCGTTTTGCATTTTTTTCATAGAAAAACACCGTCCTATGTAGATTTTTCTACAGTATGGACGGTGTTTTTAGTTTTTAAACGCTCTCGGCAAACCAGGTTTGGGGATAGGCTTTTTGCAGCTCCTCCGCCGCGGCCCTGGCCTCCGCCTCCTGGGTAAACAGGCCATATACCGCCGAGCCGGAGCCGCTCATGCAGGCATTCCGGGCACCCAGGGCCAGCAGCTTCTTTTTAATGGTGAAAATCTCGCTGTCCGGGTCCAGCACCGCCTCAAAGCAGTTGCCCAGGCGGTCGCTGATCTCCAGCATATCCTGGTATTCCAGGGCCTTGACCAGGCCCAGGGCGTCAATAGCGCAGGCAGGCTTCTTCTCATCAATCTTCTTGTACATCTCCGCCGTGGAGAAAGAAACATCCGGCTTGCAGATGACAAACCAGCACAAAGGCAGCTTGGGCAGCTTCAAAAGCTGCTCGCCCCGGCCGCGCACCATGGTGGTGACGCCGCGGACACAGAAGGGCACATCACTGCCCAACTCGATGGCCATGCGCTCCAGGTCCTTGATCATCATCTCCGGGCGATACAGCTTCCGCAGGCCCCGGAGCACCGCTGCCGCGTCGGCGCTGCCGCCGCCCAGGCCCGCCTGCATGGGGATGCGCTTTTTCAGGCCGATATGCAGGCCGTTGCAGGCGATGCCGGTCTTTTTAAAGAACAGCGTAGCAGCCTGGAGACAGAGATTCGTTTCATCGCAGGGCAGGTCCGGGCAGTCACAGGTCATGGTGATGTCCCCGCCTGTGCCGCTCTCCAGCTCCACTTCGTCATACAGGGCCGCGCAGGTCATCACCGACTGCACCTGGTGGTATCCGTCGCCGCCCTTTTCGCCCACCTCCAGCGTCAGGTTCAGCTTGGCAGGGGCCAATTCCGTCACTTTCATTTGTCATCCTCTTTTCCATTCGGCAAAGCATCGCCGTATTTTTCATGCAAAGCCCGCTGCACCGCAGGCTCCACCAGTTTTGTGGACAAAATCTGCAGCACAATGGCGGCAGCCGTCATAAACTCCTGGGGCAGCACGTCCATCAGCCGCACCGAGCGCATGACCATAAAGGTCAGCGCCGCCAGGGCCAGGCCCAGCTGCCACAACGTGCGGCTGAAGATCTCCCGGGCCAGGCGCAGCTGCTCCGGCATCAGGTCCTCTTTTCGGCGGTAGGGCAGCCGCTTTATACATTTCCAGCCCAGGCCGCCCAGCACCATGCATGCCGGCACCACAAAGCCCGGCCACCAGATCCAAAACATTGCCGCGACCTCCCATCAAGTAAAGCCGCCGGGAGAGGACCTCCCAGCGGCTCTATTTTAGCACAACTTTTCAGCAAATGCCACGATTATTTTACGATCTTGCGGGCCTCGATATAGTAGCGCTTGTCCTGGGCGTGACCCATGGAGAAGGTCTTGCGGGGCAGGACGCCGTCGGCCATGACGGTCTTAAAGAGCTGCTCCTTGCCCATGGCGGGCAGCTTGATGCCGAAGTTGCCGGGCTTGCTGCCCAGCTCGTCCACCACCTCGTCGCCGTGGATGTAGTCCACCTCGCCGCCGAACTCCTTGAGATACTGGTCCAGGAAGGTCTGCACGGAGGCGACGCACAGCTGCTTTTCGGGGTGGGGGATGGTGATGAAGCCGGCCTTGCCCTCGTAGTTATAGGCAAACACATGGCCCTCGCCCTGACCCTCGTAGCAATCGGGATAGAACTTCTTCAGCTCGGCCATGAGATGCTCGGGCTTCACGCCGAACAGCACACGGTGGATGGGCTCAAACTGCAGGGCGTCATCGTGGTTATTCACCACTTCCACCAGGGCGTAGCGGGCGGGTAGGGCCAGGTACTCCTCGGGGGTCTTGCCCTTCTTCTGCTCCTCGTAGCAGGCCTTAGCGGTGGCCAGGGAGTGGTTGCCGTCGCCCACGGCGAACAGCAGGGGTGCCGCGCCGGAGAGGTTGTACTTGGCCATCTGAGCCTCGTCGGAGCACAGGCCGGTGAGGGCATCGGCCACGGCGTCGATCTGCGCATCGGAGAGCTTGTAGCCCTTGATGTGGCCGCCGTTCTGCATCAGGTCGAAGTCATACACCACCTCCATGCTGTCAGCGGCAGCGGTGAGGGGCTCGATGACGGTCTTTTCGGGGTTGTCGATGAGCAGCATCACGTGGGGCAGCTCAATGGGGGCGTTGCGGCGCACCCGGGCCCGGGGAGGAATACGGTCCTGAACGGTGGCCTCGGTGGCGCGGATCAGGGCGCCGGAGCCGGGGGTGAAGTCATAGGCGTCCAGGTCCACCATACCCACCAGGCCGTGGCGGATCTTGCCGTCGGACTGCTCCCGCTCCACATAGATCAGGGAGTCGGCCAGGGTCTTGAACACGCCGTCGGCCAGGTATTTCTTCATGGAGGAGTTGATATTCTCGATGAGCTCGTCCACATTGGGGGCCTTCAGATTGGCCTCGGGCAGGATGAGGCGCAGGGTGGAGGGGGCATCGCCCACCTGCTTTTCCACCGCCTCCCAGTACTCCGGCTCGGAAGTGAACTGGTCGCAGGCCACCACGGCCCACTTGGTCATGTCGCAATCCTTGGGCATCAGAATGTCGGCAGGATAGAAGCCCAGCTTCTCAAACTTCTTGTTCATGTTGTTCCTCCTTATATTGAAAAATACATTGCGTCTTTGGAATTTGCTTCTATTTTGCATTATACATAACTCCGCTCCGCTTTTCAATCACTTTCCAGCAAATAACCTAAAATTTTTTAGGAACCCTTACAATTTTTATGCCCGGAATATTTTTCACCGCTTCGGGCAGACTATCCATCGGCGTATTATTTAGGAAAAGGAGGGAATCCATCGTGAAGATTGTGGATCGCATCGCCTTGATCCTGGTCATTATCGGTGCGCTGAACTGGGGCAGCGTGGGGCTGTTTGCCTTTGACTGCGTGGCGTTTATCTGCGGCGGACAGCTGGCCGTCCTCAGCCGCATTATCTATGCGCTGGTGGGCATCGCCGGTCTGTGGTGCATCACGCTGCTGTTCCGTGATTCTGAGGAGAACACTTGAGCCAAATCATAAACCGGCGCCGCAGCTTCAGCGGTGCCGGTTTTTTGTTGGCCTGTCCAGCCGATCCCCCAGGCGCCGCAGCGGCTGCGCCAGGGGCAGACCGATCAAGTAGCCCCAGGCGCACCCCACGACATTGGTAATGAGATCCGTGATGTCACAGGTACGGCCGAAAAAAGGCTGCAGCAGCTCGATGGCGGCGCTGCATGCGGCCGCCTGCAAAAGCGTAACGAAAAATCCCCTGCCGGTCCACCGGGGCAGCAGCGCCCCAAAGGGCAAAAACAGCAGTACATTCAGCAGGATCTGCCCCACGCTGTCGCCCCAGCCATGGAGCAGATCCCGGAAGGGACGGAGATTGGCCGAGAACGTGTGCGCCGGCACATAGGGCAGCCTGCACAGCACCGGCAGCAGCGTCAGGCCCAGCACGGCGCAGAAATAGACATACAGTACCCCGGACAGCAGCCAGCGGCTGCGGGCGCATTTGCGCCGAGTCGGCAAAAACAGCAGGCAAAAGATGCCGGCCTGAACCAGCAGGTCCGGCAGCACGGACGCCACGGCAGGCCCCCCTTTCATCGGATATGGTGCAGTATAGCACGTCGCAGGCGTGGAGAGCGTCGAACCCGACGGCCAGCGCCCCGGCCGGTTTTATCCCGCCTTCTGCAATTTTTCTCCGAAAATCACGGATCCCCTCTTGACAAGTAAACGCCCGTTCACTATACTGTAAGTAAACGATTGTTTACCGCAAGAAAGGAGTATGCCTATGGCCGACACAAAGGAAAACATTCTGCACACGGCCCTGCGGCTCTTTGCCCGGGACGGCTATGAGGCGGTGTCCGTCAGCGCCATCGCCGGCGAACTGGGCATGACCAAGGGCGCCCTGTATAAGCATTATAAGAATAAGCGCGCGATTTTCGACAGCATCGTGGAGCGGATGTATCAGATCGACGCAGAGCACTCCCAGGCCTACGCCGTCCCTCAGGAGGTATACGGAGACGCGCCGGAGAGCTACTGCGGCGTGACCATCCCGGCAGTGCAGGCGTTCACCCGGGCACAGTTCCGGTTCTGGACAGAGGATGCATTCGCATCGGATTTCCGCCGGATGCTGAAGCTGGAGCAGTATCGCAGCCAGGAGATGGCCGCCCTGTACAGCCAGTGCCTCACCGCCGGGCCGGTGGCCTATATGGCGGACATCTTCCGGGAAATGATCGCCCGTGGCCTGCTGCAGCCGGGAGATCCGCGGCAGCTGGCCCTGGAGTTCTATGCCCCCATGTATCTGCTGATGGACCTGCCTGTATCGGATGAAAACGCTGCGCTGCTGGAGGAACACATGGCGGCTTTCCTGCGCCGCCACGCAGAGAAAGAAGGCGATACGCTATGACAGCCGAACGCGTTCACATGGCCGACTACGGCCTCAGCGGGCAGTATCCGGGCAGCGCCCCGGGTGAAAACCTGTGCATCGGCCGGATCCTGGCCCAGGAAAAGGGGCTGTATCGCCTGGTGTATGAGGCGGGAGAGCTGCCGGCGGAGGTATCGGGCAAGCTGCGCTTTCAGGCCCGCAGCGCCATCGACCTGCCTGCCGTGGGTGACTTTGTATGGGCCGACTGCAGCCGGGCGGGCGGCCCCGCCGTGATCCACGGGATCCTGCCCCGGAAAAGCGTGTTCCTCCGCCGCTCTGCCGGCACGGCCCACACCAGCCAGGTGGTGGCAGCCAATATCGACACGGTGTTTCTGTGCATGTCCCTGAACCATGACTTCAACCTTCGCCGGCTGGAGCGATACCTGGCCGTGGCCTGGGACAGCGGCGCAGTGCCGGTGATCGTGCTGACCAAGTCCGACCTGTGCCCTGACCCCGCGCCGCAGCTCCGGGCGGTGGAGGAATGCGCCATGGGCGTTGACATCCTGCTGACCTCCGCCCTGGCAGAAGACGGATACCAAAAGCTCCTCCCCTACCTCTGCCCGGGAAAGACCGTGGCCCTGCTGGGCTCCTCCGGAGTGGGAAAATCCACCCTCATCAATCGCCTTTTGGGCCAGGAGCGTCTGCCCACAAACGGTCTGCGCAATGACGACCGGGGCCGCCACACCACCACCCGGCGGGAGCTGTTCCTGCTGCCCCGGGGCGGCCTGGTCATTGACACCCCCGGCATGCGGGAGCTGGGCCTGTGGGATGCAGGCGAAGGGCTGGACCGATCCTTCGCCGACATTGAGGACCTGGCGGCGCAGTGCCGCTTTCGGGACTGCAGCCACACAAAGGAGCCGGGCTGCGCCGTGCAGGCCGCCCTGGAACGCGGCACGCTCTCCCGGGACCGCTGGCTCTCCTACCGGAAGCTGGCCGCGGAAAATCAATACGCTGAGGACACCGGGGAATATTTGTCCCAAAAGAATGAAAAATTCAAAAACATTGCAAAAATCAATAAATCAAACCGGAAAAAGTGAGGAAAAACAGCCATGCAATATCCTAAAAGTGAAAAATACAACACCCCCGCCCTGCAGAGCAAGATCATGGGGCCGAACCCTGTGAAGCTGGAGGAGGAGCTGCTGCTGCATCATAAGATCCCTCAGGGCGCCGTGGTATGCGACCTGGGCAGCGGCCAGGGCCTGACCAGCGTGTTTCTGGCCCGGGAATACGGCTTCACCGTCTATGCCGCCGATCTGTGGAGCGATCCGGAGGAGAACCGGAAGTTCTTTGACGAAATGGGTCTGTCCCGGACGCAGATCATCCCCGTGAAGGCGGATGCCGAGGACCTGCCCTTTGAGCAGGAGTTTTTTGACGCGGTGGTGTCCACGGATTCTTACAATTATTTCGGCCGGAACGAAAAGTATCTGGACGAAAAGCTGCTTCCGTTCGTAAAAAGCGGCGGATACATTTACATCGCCATTCCCGGCATGAAGCGGGACTGCCATGACCATTTGCCGCCGGAGTTGCTGCTGTCCTGGACGCCGGAGCAGCTGGACTATATGCACGACGTGGCCTACTGGACGGATCTGGTGGGCAAATGCCGGGGCGCCCGGGTGGTGTCCGTGACAGAGATGGAGAGCAACCAGGAGGTGTGGGCCGATTGGCTGAAGCAGGACAACGAGTACGCCGTGGGCGACCGGAAATCCATGGAAGCCGGCGGCGGGAAATATCTAAACTTCATCTCCATCGTCCTGCGGAAAAAATAATTTGTCCCGTTTCTATGCGCAAACCCCCTCCGGCCTGAGCCGGAGGGGGTACTTATTTATTTGTCAGTCACGGCGGCATACAGCGCCACAAGTCCCGCGCTGAGCAGTGCACCGCCGACAATATCCGTCAGCCAATGGACGCCGGACAGAAGCCGGCCCACGACCATAAAGGCAGTGAATATCCCCAGCATCCATAAAATCACCCTGCGCAGGCCTGCCCGGGGGATGCGCCTGCGCAGCTGCAGCATGGCCGTGGGGATCACGCACAGGGTCAGCATGGTGGTGGAGGAGGGATAGGATGCCTCCAGGAAGCCATCGATCAATACCGGGCGGTAATTGACAGCAAATTTCTCAAACAGCAGATAGGCCGCCAGCACCACCAGATAGAACCCGCCCAGCACCAGAATATCCCGGTCCACCCGGCCCAGGCTCCTGCGCCGGATGAGCTGCACCAGCCCCAATATCGCAAAGCCGAACACAAAGCCCATGGGAACAAGGCCCAGCCAGTCGGTGAGCGTATAGAGCGGCCAGTGGACGCCCAGGGTCCTATGAACGACCCCGTTGAGCGCGGCAAAGCCCACGGACGAGCCGTTGGGGCCGATGGGGTGCACATCGACCAGGCATACGGCCGCCGTCCACAGGGCAAAGGCCCCCAACAGGAGAAGCCCCGCCGTCAATAGATGCAGATTTCTTTTTTTCATAAAATTTCCCTTCCTTTTTGCAGATTTGCTTTCGCCGAAGCACAAGCTACCGCGCAGGAAGGAAAAAGGCAAGAATCCGTGCGTCACGGGCCCGACACGATTCGTGTCAGGCCCATTTTATCAGCAGCAGAACTTTAATTGTCAGCAGGCCCAATGCAAATACGGCCGCATAGGGCTGCAGCGCCAGCACAAACAGCAGCGCGGCGGCGGCGTTCAGCCCCAGGGAGAGCTTCTCCCGTCCGGCCTCCCATCTCATAGGCCCGCCGCCCTGCAGCGCCAGGGCCCCAATGCCCACCAGCACCGACAGCAGCACCAGCGCCAAAAACGCCGCCTTCCCATAAGGCTGCACCGCCGCCAGGGAAAGGAGCGAGACCGGGCGCACGGCGTCCGCGGACCGCTGCCCGAACAGCGGCAGAAAAAGCAGCAGGCCCATACCACAATCCAGCAGGCCGAACACCACCGTCCGCATGCGCTTTTCCCTTCGCTTCCCCTCCTCCTGGGCGATGGTCAGCAGGGCATCCCCCGAGAGCAGGTCGTCAATGGACACGGCGAAAAAGGCCGCAATGGCCTTCAGCGAATCAATGCCGGGATAGCCCCGGCTGGACTCCCATTTTGAAATGGCCGTGCGGGAAACATAGAGCGCCTGCGCCAGCTCCTCCTGGGTCAGTCCACGCCGCTTGCGCAGCTCCTGCAATTTTTCATGAAACTCCATGGAAGCCTCCCTGCCCTCCCGGGCATTTTTTATTCACCGCACAAGGGCCTATGCCGGGAACCGGACGCTGACGCACAGCCGTCCGTCCCGGAAGTCTGCCCGGATGCTGCCGCCCATCCTTTGGGTCAGCTGCCTGGCGATGGACAGTCCCAGTCCCGTGGAGCCGCTGGCAGACTGAACGGTAAAGTACCGATCGAACAGGCGCTGCACCTGCACGGGATCCAGGCTGCCGGCGCTGTTTTCAAAGAGCGCTGTGCCGTCGGGCCCCAGGCGCACCGTCAGGTCGCCGGCAGAATACTTGGCGGCGTTTGATAGGATGTTGTCATAGATCCGCCGCAGGGCGGCGGGGTCCAGGTCGCGGGAAACCGGCCCCTCCGGCAGTTCAATGCGCGGCTGGATACTCCGGCGGGTCAGCGTCCCGTAAAGTCCCGCCAGGCTCTGCTCCAAAACGGCCCGCAGGTCCAGCGGTACCGGTGTCAGCTCCTCCTCTGCGGCGGTGCTGACGCAGTAGCGCAGCAGCTCCTCCGTAAGGGTGCGCATAGTCTCGGTGCGCTCCCGGAGGATTTTCAGGTAGCGCCGGGGCCGCTCCGGCAGGGGTTCCTGCTCCAGCAGGTCGATATAGCCGCAGATGGCCGTGAGGGGCGTGCGCAGGTCGTGGGATACATTCGTTATGGCCGCCTTCCGCTCTGCGTCCCCATGCTGCAGCTTCAGGCGCTCCTGCCGGAGCACCTGAAGCTGTGTGTTCATTTGGGCGGCCAGGGCCCTGACGGCCCTGTCGCCGGAGGATAGGGAGATGAGGGTGTTGGTGTCCGTCTGCAGCTTGTCTGCCAGCTCCCGGGCCACCTCTTTCAGCGCCCCGCGCAGCGAGAGCAGATAAAGGCCCAGCGCCACCACGGCCAGGGCCAGCGCGGCCATTACCCACACATACCACATCTCCCTTTACCCCCTTACTTCAGATCTTTTTTGCGGAAAACGGCAATGCCGCAGCCTGTGGCAGCCAGCAGGATGAGCCCGTCATACAGGGCCAGCATGGCCGGCTTTTCCGCGTTCATATTCGCCAGCTTCAGAGCCTGGCCGCCGGGAATAAACGCGTTGAGAAACTCGACTATCTCCCGCTTTGTGCCGCTGAGATAATGGGGGTTCCGCTCGGCCTCCTCGGTAACGGTCACATCGCCGGACGTGTAGGAATAGCCCTCGTAATACTCCGGCTCATTGAGAGCGGAGGTCATGCGGATGCCCGCGAACAAAAGGGCAAAAACCAGCAGGATACACGCCGCCGCGGAATACGCCCTGTTCCGGCACAGCATGGCAATGAGCGTAAATAGCGCGGCAAAGGCCGCCGTCAGCGCGAAGATCACCCCCGCATACAGCAGCAGCTCCTTCGGCGCCGAGGTAAACCCACCCAGGAGCAGCAGGCCAAGGCCCGTGTGCACCGCGAGATAGGCCGCACACAGCACAAAACCCGCCGCCGCGCTCACAATGAGGTTGGCCAGGTAGATCTGCCAGCGCCGGCTGCCCACGATAATCTTGCTGCGCATGGTCCCGTCGCTGTATTCGCAGCCCACAAAGAGCGCCGTTATCAGCGCCAGCAGGATCGGCACAAGGCTCGCGTAGATAAAGCAGGTGGCATCCGGCGTCCAGCCCTCGCCGGAGGCGCGGTTATCCAAGCAGTGAATGACCGGCAGCGCCGCACCCATCAAAAGCATCACGCCGCAGGAAAGCGGGAAAACCTTCTCTTTCCACAGTCGGGCAAAACCGGCTCGCAGCAGCTTACGCATGGCGCTCACCTCCCACCAGGTTCATGTAGAAGCTCTCCAGGCTTTCGTCCTGCTCCCGGATGCTGCGCACTGTGCAGCCATCCCTCGCCAGCAGCTCCACCAGCTCCGTCACAGGTACATCGGCGTAAATGTCGCCGCTGTGATCGTCCGCAATACGGTACTCCAAGCCCAGTCTGTCCAGTGTCCGGGCCAGGGCCCCGGTGTCGCTGACATAAATGCGCGTACACTTGCGGCAGCGCTTTTCCAGCTCCTCGGCGCTCATTTCCTGCAGCATACGCCCGCCGTCAATGAAGCCGTAGTGAGTGGCCAGGCGGGAAAGCTCGTCGAGAATGTGGCTGGAAATGAGCACGGTGATGCCGTGCTCCCGGTTCAGCCGCAGGATCAGCTCCCGCATTTCTATGATCCCCTGAGGATCCAGGCCGTTCACCGGCTCATCCAGCACCAGGAAATCCGGCCGGCCCGCCAGGGCAATGGCAATGCCCAGGCGCTGGCGCATTCCCAGGGAGAAGTCCCGTGCCTTTTTCCGCCCGGTATCGGCCAGGCCCACCAGGCGCAGCAGCTCATCGATCCCGTCGTCGGACGGGAGACCCAGAACCAGGTATTGCTGGCGGATGTTCTCCCGGGCCGTCATGTGCAGGTAGATGGCCGGGCTCTCCACCACCGCCCCCATCCGGCGGCGGCTGCGGATGATGTCGGGTTCCGTATTCCGAACACCGTATAAAGTATAGTCGCCCTCCGTGGGCTCCTGCAGGCCGCAGATAAGGCGGATGAGCGTGGTTTTCCCGGCGCCGTTGCGCCCCACGAAGCCGTAGATGGCCCCCTTGGGAATGCGCATGGTGAAGCGGTCTAGGGCCGTGAAGTCCCGGTAGCGCTTCGTCAGAGCCCGGGTCTGCAGTACATATTCCATGGTTTGATTCCTCCTTTTGCTTAATACCGCCATGGTACAGCCAAAGGGTTCAGAAACCGGTTAAGGAAACCGTTGAGATACGGTTGAGGTTCAGGGCGTCATCCGAAAGCCGATGCCCCACACCGCCTCGATGTACTCCTTCCCCGTGGCCGCGCGCAGCTTGCCCCGCAGGTGGCTGATGTGGGTCTTCAGGGAGCTTTCGGTGCAGTCGGGCGTGTCGGCGCCGATGCGTTCCAGCAGCACGGATTTGGCCAGCACCCGCCCCGGGTTCTGCGCCAGCAGCTTCAAAATGGCATACTCCGTCCGGGTCAGCGCCACAGGCGTTCCGGCGGCGGTCACCTGGCGGGAGGCCAGCTGCAGCGTCAGGTCGCCGCAGCTGCACACGGCGGCCCCGACTGAGGCGGGCCGCTCCCGCAGGCGCACGGCCACCCGGGCCAGCAGCTCCTGGGTGTCAAAGGGCTTGGTGAGGTAATCCGCCGCACCGCCCAGCAAAAGCTCCACCTTATCCTGCACGGCGGCTTTGGCGCTGACCACGATCACCGGAATATCCCGGATCTGCGGCAGCAGCTCCTCCCCGGATAGGCCCGGCAGCATGAGATCCAGCAAAATCAGATCCGGCCGACGGTCCTTCATCGCCAGCAGGGCCTCCGTGCCGGAGTAGGCCCGCACCACGGCATAGCCCGCCCGGGTGAGCACCTCCTGCTCCAGGTCGCCAATGGCGGCGTCGTCGTCAACAATGAGGATCGTGTACATTCCGGGCTCCTTTCTTCATGCTCCAAATGGTCTCCTGCAGCAGCTGCAGGAAGTGGCCGGCGTGGGCGCCATCCATCTGGGTGTGGTGAAACTGGAAGGACAGCGGCAGCGTGGCCCGCAGCAGGCCCCGGCGATACCGTCCCCAAATGAGGAAGGGATTGTTGAACAGGCCGCTGTACATTCCCACCGCGCCGTCGATGTCGGTATTCACAATGGCGGAGGTGCCGATGACCATGCTGTCCGGCAGGTCATGGTTCTCGCAGCTTTGGGCGGTCTGCTCCGTCAGGCACAGATAGTCGGCACTGAATTGCCGCAGGTCTTCCGAGAACGGCACATCGCAGGAGCTGACCTCCCCGTTTTTATTTTTCACGATGGTATTCACCGCAATGGTGTCATACCGCAGCAGCTCCTGCCCCACCGGCAGCAGATAAAATTCCCGCACCCTGCCGGCGGCCTTGCCGATGCACCAGCACAGCAGCATGTTGAATTTATAGCCGTGCCGGCGGCCATACCGGATGAGGGGCGTCACGTCCAGGGTCTTGAAAAAAGTCACCATGGGATTCGGCGCCTGCATCCACAGCCCAAAGGCCTCCCTCCGGGCAGTGGTCTGCGGATCAACGGATACGGGCCTCATGGCAGCGCCTCCAGGGTGCCCAGGCCCCCGGTCTGAATGGCAGGGATCCCATGCTTCAGGCAAACCGTCCGGGTGCCGCCCGGACGGGGATCGATCTTTTGACTCATTTTTTCCTCCCAACTGTTTATCTCATCTTCATCGGGCGCTCCAGAAACAGGTGGATGCCCAGGGCGGCGTTGAAACCCGTGGCCGCAAATACGCTGAAGCGCTCCACCACGCCGAAGTAAGCGGCAGGCACCAGCTTCATGCCCACTGCGCCCACCAGCATCATGGCCAGGGCAATGCCTGCGCAGACACCGTAAGAGCGGCAGCCCCTGTCCCGGACACCGGCGGCGATGATGACCGCCAGGGAGACGATGGACAGGAGCACCACCAGCGCCGTGACCACCATGTGCATCACATCCTGAAACGCACCGGCATAGCCGCTGTCGCTGAGGGGAAACATCCGGTACCCCACGGCGGAGATCCACTCCATCCCCGCAAAAAGATAGAGGCCCAGGCGCAGACGCCGGGTCCTTTTCCCCTGTATCCCCACGCACGCCACAGTGACGCAGGCCACCTCGCACACGTTATACAGGGCGCTGAGCCGGTTCCACAGGGCCAGGGAGGGCGCGTTGGCCGCGCTCAGGTCGCTGACCGCCTGGGCCAGCCAGTTGTATCCCGGATAGGCCAGGGGTGCAAACAGCACCGCGGCCGCATAGGATAAAAAACTCACCGGGCCCAGCAGGCCCAGCCATTGGATCAGTGGTTTCTTCACGAAAATGACCTCCTGTCATTCTTACATTCACATTTTTCCAGCGAAAGGACTGGATCGACACCGCCAAATGCGCCGCACCGAAGATCACCATAAGCCCGGCAGCCGGAAGATTGTGCAGCCATAGGGCGGCGCACAGATAGTACAGCACCGGAAACACCGCCAGGGGCATCGGCACAAATAAAAACGGGCGATTCAGCAGCGCAATATCCCGCCCGGCCGCAAAATAGCGGATCCAAACTATGTAGTACAGCGCCAAAAATGCCAGGCCCATATACAGCCAGGCGCTGCGGAAGGAAAGCGGATCCCGGCTCACCAAAAGCACCACAGCGGCCAGGTAGGCCATGCGGCTGACCTTTTCGATGCTCTCCACCCACCGCTTTGCCGGCGCCGGGGGCACCGCCTCTCCCGCAGGCGGAAAGAGTGCGTAGGCAATGTTGATAAACATGGGCAGGGCAAAAATCAGCAGCCCGACCCAGGAAAAGGAAAACTTCAGATTCACAGCTCCACACCTGCCTTTACCGCAAACTCCGGCAGCTTGGTGGGCTTGCCATAGAGAGAGAGCAGCGCCCGGAATTCCCGCCGCAGCGCTTCCCGCAGTTCCTGCTCCGTCAGGTGCAGGTGGTCCGTATTGGCCAGGATGGCCAGACCGTAGGTATAGTACACCATGTCCTGGTGAAACCGCCGGGCCACCTCCTCGGTGTAGCCGAATTCCTCCACGATCACCTGGATGGTCTCCTGCAGCAGCATATCATTCTGATAGGGGCCCGGCTGCCGGCCATCCAGATAAAGCCAGCGAAACAGCTGCTTTTCCTCGGCGGCAAATTTTACAAACCCCATGCCATAGCCGCTATAACGGCTGTCACTCCCCTCGTAGCCGCGCAGAAAATCGCGCACCCGCTTTTCGTGCATCTCCACGGCGCGCGCCGTCAGCGCCGCTTTCAGCTCCTCCATATTCTGAAACTCGCTATAGATCGGCTGGGTGGAGCAGCCCAGTTTTTTGGCAACGCTGCGGGCGTTGACCGCCGAATAGCCGTCCTCCTGCAGGACCCTTACTGCGGCGTCCACGATCTTCTCCCTTGTCACTTTTTTTACAGCAGGCATATCTTTTCCTCCATATAATAACATCATGTTATTGATAACGCAGCGTTATTATATGCTGTTTGCCGGGAGATGTCAATGGTATATCATAGTATATTGGCGCACACAGGCTATGACTGTGCCTCTTATTCCGCCTGCACCATAGTATAAAACTGATGCACATGGGCCCGCAGCATTTCCCGGCACTCCTCCTCCCTCTCCGGCTGCCGGTCGCAAATGCCGATGAGGGTGATCACCGGGGCGGCATACAGCAGCGCCAGGGCATCCGGGTCGCCCGGGCGAAGCGCCCCCGCCTGTATCAGGCTGCGGAAAATGGCAGCGTGATAGGCCACCACCCGCTCCACATAGCGCTTTGTGTAGAGTTCCCCCAACTCCGGCGCGCGGTACTGCTCGATGGTCATCATCTTGCGAAACCGGCGGATGTTCTCCTCATGCAGCGAATAATCAAAGATCTGCCGCACCTTTTCGAACAGTTCCTCCTCCGTGATCTGCACAAAGGCCGGAATGTCCCGGTCCGCGTCCTGCACATGGATGTGGATCCTGTCCGTGTCCCGCTGGTACTGGGCCGCCGTTGTCTCCACGATGGCTTCAAAAATAGCCTGCTTGCCGGAGAAATGATTATACAGCGATGGGGCCTTGATCCCCACCGCCGCGGCGATCTCCCCCACGCTGACGGCATCGTATCCCCGCTGGGAAAACAGCTCCAGCGCCTTATCCAGGATCTTCTTTTTTGTGTCCTCCTGCTTCATTGTTCCTCCACTAACTAATATTAGTTAGTTTAATTATAGACCTGTTTCCGCCCTTTGTCAATAGTCCTCTGCCGCCCGAAAAACAGCACGCGGCCCTAGGCGGCGCATTCACCACCGCCCGGGGCCGCTAAAACTCTCCCATTCCGGGGAAAGATCATTGCATGCTGTCATTCTTATGCTCGCCGGTGACGGAAAACTCCACCCACCCGGCAATGTTTACGGCATGGTCACCGATGCGCTCAAAGTATTTGGCGATCATCAGCAGATCCAGGGCGTACTCGCCGTCAGCAGTATTCTGGGCGATCATAGCGATAAGCGTTCCCTTGACCCGGCAGAACGCCTCATCCACCACGTCGTCGTACTCGATCACCGCCTGGGCCAGGCTCAGATCCTGACGCACATAGGCGTCCACGCTGTCGGTGACCATTTTGATGGTGGCCTCCGCCATGACACGGATATCCCGGCACTCTGCGCCGGTCCGCCCGCCCAGGGTGGTGATGATCTCGGCAATGTCCTCCGCCTGGTCGCCGATACGCTCCATATCGGTGATCATCTTCAGCGCCGCGGAGATCACCCGCAGATCCCGGGCCACGGGCTGCTGCTGCAGCAGGAGCTTGAGGCAGATGGACTCGATCTCCCGCTCCAGCTGGTCAATGCGGTGTCCCTGCTCCTGGGCCCGGCGGGCGTCCTCCGCGCTGCCCTGCAGCAGCGCCCTGCCGGCGGCGGCAATGATACTCTCGCACTCGCCGCCCATCTCGGTCATTTTCCGATTCAGCAGCTTCAGCTGCTCGTCAAATCTGCTTCTCATGGCATCACCCGAACCTTCCTGTAATGTAATCCTCTGTCCGCTTTTCCTTGGGCTGGGAGAACAGTTTCTCCGTCTGGCCAAACTCCACCAGCTCGCCCAGCAGGAAAAACGCGGTGTTATCCGAAATACGCACGGCCTGCTGCATATTGTGGGTCACCATAACGATGGTGTACCGCTCCTTCAGCTGCAGGGCCAGCTCCTCGATGCGGGAGGTGGAAATGGGGTCCAGGGCCGAGGTGGGCTCGTCCATCAGCAGCACCTGGGGCCGCACAGCCAGCGCCCGGGCAATGCACAGCCGCTGCTGCTGACCGCCGGAGAGGCCCAGGGCGCTCTTTTTCAGCCGGTCCTTTACCTCGTCCCAAATGGCCGCATCCCGCAGGGCCTGCTCCACGATCTCGTCCAGCTCTTTTTTGGAGGTGGTGCCGTGGGTGCGGGGCCCATAGGCAATGTTATCATAGATGCTCATGGGGAAGGGATTCGGCTTTTGGAACACCATCCCGATGTCCCGGCGCAGAGCGCACACGTCCACATCCTTATCGAAAATGCTGCGGCCGTTATAGCGCACCTCCCCGGTGATCCGCACCGAGGGGATCAGGTCGTTCATGCGGTTCAGGGTTTTCAGAAAGGTGGATTTTCCGCAGCCGGAGGGCCCGATGAGGGCCGTAATATTCTTTTCGGGGATGGCCATGTCGATGCCCTTCAGGGCATGGGTCTCACCGTACCAGAGCTGCAGATTTTCCGCCGTAATAATATCACTCATACGCTCCTCCTCTTGGCAAAGTATTTGCCCACCAGCGAGGCAGACAGATTGATGATCAGCGTCAAAAACATCAAGATCGCGGCGATGGCAAAGGCGGCACCGAATTCGCCCTCCTCCTTGGCGTATACATAGAGGGCCACGGTCAGCGTGGCGCCGGGACTGACAAGGCCGCTGAACAGGTCATTGATGGCGTGGGCGAAGCCCGCCGTGAATAGCAGCGCCGCCGACTCGCCTAAAATACGTCCCACGGAAAGGATGCACCCGGTGACCACGCCGTCCACGCAGCCGGGCAGCACCACCGTGCGGATGACCCGCCACTTCCCTGCTCCCAGGCCGAAAGCGCCCTCCCGGTAGCTCTGGGGCACGGTTTTCAGGCTCTCCTGGGTGGTGCGCATGACCGTGGGCAGATTCATGATCACCAGGGTCAGCGCGCCGGCCAGCAGGCAGGTGCCGAAGTTATTGGAAAACAGCAGCATACCCACCAGGCCATAGATGATGGACGGGATGCCGGACAGGGTCTCGGCGGCGTACTCGATGGCCGCCACCACGCGCTTATTCTGGGCGTACTCCGTCAGATAGATGGCGGCGCCCACGCCCAGGGGCAGCACGATGACCAGGGTCGCCAGGACGATATACACCGTGTTGAGGATGTCCGGCAGGATGCCGATGCGCTCGGTGAGGTGGCTGGGCTTGGTAGAGAGGAACTCCCAGCTGATATTGGGAATGCCCTTATACAGCACATACCCCAGCAGGAACAGCAGCAGCGCCGCCGTAAGACCGCTGCAGACGTACATCACGCCCCGCATGAGGGCGATATAGCTTTTTCTTTTTCTGCTCATGTCACTTCTCCTTATCCCGCTTCAGGAAGAAATTCAGCGCCGCGTTCAGAAGCATGATGAACAGGAACAGCACCAATGCAATGGAGAACAGGGCGTTGCGCTGCAGGCTGCCGGGGCTGGAATAGGACATCTCGCTGGCCACTGCCGTGGTCAGGAAGCGCACGCTCTGGAACAGGCTGGGCATATTGGCCACATTGCCTGCCACCATCATCACGGCCATGGCCTCGCCAATGGCCCGGCCCACGCCCAGCACCACCGCCGCGGCGATGCCGCTCCTGGCGGCGGGCACAGACACCTTGAAGAAGGTCTCCACCGGCGACGCGCCCAGGGCCAGGGAGGCGTCCTCATACTCCCTGGGCACGGCGTCCAGCGCCGTGACGGACACCTTGATGATACTGGGCAGGATCATGATCGCCAGCACGATGATGGCCGCCAGCAGGCTGGATCCGTCCGGCACATGAAAGATGCTGCGCACCGCCGGCACCAGCACCAGCATACCCACCAGGCCATATACCACCGACGGGATGCCCGCCAGCAGACTGACGGCGGTCTCCATGGCGGAGCGCACCTTTTTCCCGGCCACCTTGGACAGGAATACTGCGGTAAAAAAGCCCACCGGCACGCCGATGAGAATAGCCCCAGCCGTGCCGTACACACTGGTGAGGATAAAGGGCAGGATGCCGAACTTGGGCTCGGCCGCCGTGGAGGCCCACTCCTTGCCGAACAGGAACTTCGCCAGTCCGATCTCCTTGATGGCCGGGATGCCGGAAATAATCAGATACACCGTGATGAGCAGCACGCACCCCACGGTGATCAGTCCCAGCAGAAGAAAAATGCCGTGAACGACATTTTCAAATACTCTGTTTTTCTTCATATCTTACCTCAATGGAAGGAAGCGGCGGCACCGGGGTACCGCCGCTCATATTCCTTACTTTACAGGCACTGCTCCGGCCTTGCTGATGATCTGGCTGGCTGCATCGGAAGTGATGTAGTCGAAGAACTTCTGTGCGCTGTCGGAGAGCTTGGTCCCGTCCTTGGTCACCAGGACGAAGGGACGCTGCACCACATAGCTGCCGTCCTTCACGGTTGCCTCACTGGGAGCCACACCGCCCACGGTCAGGGCCTTCACGGTATCCTTCACAGAGGCCAGGGATGCATAGCCGATGGCATCGGGGTTGCTGCCCACGGTGGTGATGACATCACCGGTGGAGGTCAGCTCCTGGCGATACTGGCACTTATCCTTGGTGTCGGTGATGGACTCGAAGCCATCCCGGGTGCCGCTGCCGGCCTCACGGCCGATGAGCACGATCTCAGCGTCATTGCCGCCCACGTCCTTCCAGTTGGTGATCTCGCCGGTGTAGATCTTGGCGATGGTCTCCAGATCCAGCTCCTGAACGGGGTTAGCGGGGTTAACGATGATGGCGATGCCATCGTAGGCCAGCACGGTCTCCTGCAGGCCCTTGGCCTTCTCGTCGTCCTTCAGGCTGCGGCTGGACAGGCCGATGTCGCAGCGGCCTTCCTCTACGGCCTGGATACCGGAGCCGGAGCCGGTGGCGTTGTAGGTTACGGTAATACCGGTGTCGGCTTCAAAGGTCTCACTCAAGGCGCCGATGACCTTGCTCATTGAGGTGGAGCCATCGGTAGACACCGCCTGCTTGCTGGTGCTGCCGCAGCCCACCAGCGCGAATACCAGCAGCATAGCCGCTGCGATACATCCAATTCTCTTTTTCATCTTTAGTTACCTCCTTGTACTTTTGTTTTCTTGATTCTCTTGAGCACGGTTTTATCGTAAATCCTGCGAGTAAAATCCGAAAGCAAAGGATGGTTAAATTTAGGTAAAATATTTTTTCCTATGTAAAGGTCGTGTAACCGCGTCTTTTTCTCTGTGCAGATATATAAAAAGGCCGTTCCCCCAATGGGGGAGCGGCCTCTCTTTCAGTATGAATTCAGTACGAAAACTTCGCTTTTTCAGCGGACTGCTGCTTCTTTTCTCTGCACTCTGTCATCCTGCAGAATGAGCTCCGCGATCTTTTCCGTGGCGTGGCCCAGGTCCTGGGGCAAATACAGTCTCTTGTATTCCCGCAGATCCTCCATGGGGTATGCGCCGCTGTCGATCACGCGGAACAGGTCCTCCTGCTCGGTAAAGGTGCAGCGGGGCATGGCCTGAAACAGGTCTATATTCACGCCGTTTTCGCTGCGGTAGCGGTCATCGTCCGGCAGGTAGAACAGCGTGGGCTTGTCCATGGCCGCCGCCTCCAGCGCAAGGGAGGAATAATCCGTGATAAAATAATCGCACATCTGCAGCAGGTCAAAAATATCCTCCTGGGGATAATCACTGTCCCGGTTGCCGCCCGCCAGCGATTGATTCGGGTGGAAGCGGTACAGCACGGCGTACCGGTCCCTGGGGAAGCAGGAAAAATCCGGATCCGGCAGCTCCAGGGGGTATGTACGGTAAGTGGGCGCATACAAAACCACCGTGCGCCCGGCCAGCTCGGGAAATCTGCTTCGGCACTGTGCGGCCTCGCCCTTTGCAGAAACCAGATGGTCCAGCCGCGGCAGGCCCCAGTTGCGCAGCCTGTCCTCCATTACGTCAAAGGCGGCGCAGTAAAACGGATTCCACGCCGGGCCGCCGGCCATGATGACGTCATAGTTCCGGTGCATGCACAGAGCCCGGGCCATAGCGCCGGACCGCCCGGAGGGCTTATCCAGGGTCTGATACCCGGATTTTTTGATTTTGCCCACAGAGTGCCAGATCTGAATCACCCGCAGGTCCTTTTTATCCCGGAGCAGGCAGATGGTGGGCCAGTATCCGTCCAGCACGCAGACCTGCGCCGAGGCGGCCAGGAAAACACTCCGCACACACTGCCGCAAAAAGCGCAGCGGGCCGTCCTGCCGGCCCCGGTAGCGGCAGCAGATGGTTACGATCTCCATGGTGGGGTCGGTCTTGCGGAGCTGCTGCTGCAGCAGGGCAAAATCCGGCGTAAGTTGGCTGGCCTGGCGGCTGAAAAAGCAGGTCCTATGCCTTACGCCCATTCTGCGCCGAAGCAAAAACAGGGTGCTGATGAGCCAGCGGATCACGCCCACGATCGCTTTCATGATTCTCCTCCGTCCGGCTTTTTTCTCCGCCCAGGCACCGCCCGGACGGCTGCCCCGGCCTTTTTCGCGTTTTCCATCAGCGCGCCGAAGGCCGCCCGCAGCTTGCCCTGCCAAACCTTATCGTTATAAGTCCCGCCGCACAATGCCTGGATCAGTTCAAACAGCATCTCCGGGCTGCACAGGTTGATGACCAGCGGATTGCGGCGAAATACCTCCCGCACAAAGTCCAATGTGATGCGGTCCGCATGGCGCTTGAGCCCCTCCACGATCATGGGCGGCGCATAAATGGCGCCGAAGGAATCCCGCACCGTGCTCTCTTTTTTGGCGCCGCGGATCATGAGCAGAAGGTCCTTATAATACGGCAGGCCGCTGTAGTGAATATAAAGCGCTGCCACAAAATGATAAGCCGCCTGCTCGTTGCACTGCTCCAGCTCATACAGCCGGGCAATATCTCTGTGCAGGTTACAGACAGCGGGAAAATCGCCCTCCTGCATCCGGCGGTGCATTTCCCGCAGGAGGACGTTCCACATAGCCGCGCAGAAGCTCTCCTCCTGATGCTGCTCCCGTTCCTGCTCAAAGTCGCACACGTCTACATAGGGGCTGCAGAACCGGTAAAACGCCACATATTCCGGGTCGATCTGCTTTCGTCCCTCTCGGGTGGCGCTGTAGCCGCCCAGCTTGTTGCGATGGATCAGCCTTCTGCGGGCCAGGCTCTTGGCAAATGTCACGTTGTTGACAATATCCAGTTCTGTTTCAAAAGAATCCGGATAATTCACCGCCGCCAGGTGCTGGTGCCGCTCTACAAAATCAATGAATACCGAGCGGGAATAGGCATCGCGGCACTGCTTTTTCTTTCTGCCATTTATTCGTGCTGACATTTTCAACCTCTACACATGCATTTTTTCATAAAACGCCGCCGCGTCCTTAATGTCTCCGTCAAAGACCAGCTTGCCCTCGCGGATCACCAGTCCCCGTTTGCAGAAGTTCTTCGCCTCCGCCGTAGAATGGGTGACAAATAGGAAGGTCACGCCGCTGTTCAGGATCTCCGTGATCCGCCTGCGGCACTTGGCGCGAAAGTCCTTATCGCCCACGCTGAGGGCCTCGTCTACGATGATGATGTCCGGGCGGATATTGGCGTTGATGGAGAAGCCCAGCTTGGATTTCATACCGCTGGAATAGGTGCGGATGGGCATATCGATATAGCTGCCCAGCTCCGAAAAAGCCACAATATCCGGCTCCATCTCCTTCAGCTCATCCCGGCTGATGCCCAGCAGCTCCCCGCGGAAATAGATATTCTCCCGGCCGGAAAGCTCCGGGTCGAAGCCGCCGGAAACCTCCAGCAAGGCACTGACCCGGCCGGTAACGCGCACCGAGCCCACCGTGGGGAATGTTACGCCGGAGATCATCTTCAGCATAGTAGATTTTCCGGCTCCGTTTTTGCCCAGGATCGCCACGGCCTCCCCCTGGCGGATGTCAAAGGAGAGGTTGTCGATGGCGACTTTTTTCTTGGCGTTTACATTGCGGAACAGCAAAGACTTCAGCCGCTGCTTCTCATTTTTGAACAGGTCGAAGGTCTTTGTCACGTTTCGGAATTGTATTACTACTTCGTGTTCTTCAGTCATATGGTACCTCTACAAAACATCCGTGATGGTTTTTTCCGTGCGGCTGTAGATCTTGACGCCCAAAAACACGAAAAGCAGATAGACCAGCATAAACCGCAGCAGCGACAGCGGTTCCTCCCAGAACCAAATATGATCGATGAAGCAGTATCTGAAGCCGTCGATGAGATAAGTTATGGGGTTGAGCCGCAGGATAAACCGAAGCGCGGCACCCTTGATGTCGGAAATCTGATAAAAAATGCCGGACAGCCACATCAGTGCTGTAAAAGAGCTGCGGACAAGCTGATAGAAATCCTTACTGAACGCCGTTACCTGGCCGGCAAAAAGGCCCCACGCCACACCCATCATCAGCATCAGCAGCCAGTAAAACGGCAGCTGCACCAGGTACACGGTAATCGGCGCACCCATGGCAACAAAAATGATGACCGTTAACAGCATCAGCGCTATATGCACGATCATATTGGACAGGCCAACGATTATCGGCACACAGCAGACGGGAAACTTGATCTTTTTGACCAAAAATGCGTATTTATGCAGGGAATACGCGCCCCCCGTATACATGGCAGAGATATAAAACCAAGGGATGAAGCCCGAGATGAGCCACAGAAAGTATGGATATCCCTTTACCGGTTTACCGGTGCGCAGGCCCACCGTGAAAGCGAAATAATACACCGCAATGGTTATGGCCGGCTTTAAGATCGCCCATCCCCAGCTCAGCAGCGCCCCTCGGTAGGTCTTGATCAGATCCGTTTTTGCCAGCTGCAGGATCTGACTGCGGTACTGGATATGTGAAATTATAATCTTCCAAAGTGTTTTCATACTCTACTCTCTTGCCGCCATACGGAGCTGCAGCACCTGTCCTTACGCACAGCTCTTTCGACGAGGTATTTTTTGACATCCGCCGGATGCCGTAGGTTTTTATGCGGAGGCTGACGAAGGTCACCCTTCATCCCGTTCTGCGCTGCGGCTGCAAGACGGATCCGTCTCACATGACCCCGCTTCCGGACAGCACCACCGTGACGGACTTTACCATGCACCACAGGTCCAGCCGCAGGGAGCGGTTTCTCTGATACTCCGCATCCAGCCGCGCCTTGCGTGCAACGCCGATGCTGTCTCGCCCCAGCACCTGGGCATAGCCCGTGAGGCCCGGGCGGCCCTCAAACACACCCATCCTTCTGCGCAGGGCGTTGAGCTTCTTTTCCGACGTACACACCGGCCGGAAGCCCACAAACGACATATCACCCCGCAGAATATTGAACAGCTGCGGCAGCTCGTCGATGCTCAGGCGGCGAAGAAGTCTACCCAGCTTAGTGGAGCAGCCATCGATATTTTCCAGCTGCCGCGTCGCCACATTGTCCGGCGCGGTTACGCTGAGCGTTCTGAACTTGAAGATCACGAATTCTTTTCCGTGGTACCCGATCCTTTTTTGTTTGAAAATGACCGGCCCGGGAGAGTCAATGGCGATGGCCGCCATCACAAGCAGCAGCAGCGGCAGCAGCACCACGATCAAAACCAGGGACAGCACAATGTCAAACGTGCGCTTTATAAACAAATAGGTCGTTTTGCGCTGGCTGACCTCGCGGATCTCTATTTTATTTGCAACAGCGTCCATTGTTCCTCACCACCGCGTTTTCTCTATTTTCCCGTTTTCTCTTTTTGTCCGTCCGGCTCCACTGGATAGGAGCTGAGATACGGCCGGAAATAAGCGATCTTCTCGCTCTTTTCGCTATTTGCCTTCATCTTTTTCCAGTTCAGCAGCAGCCATACGCCGGCTGCCAGCAGCACCGCAATCACTGCCAGCAGCGCTGCCGTGGAAATATGGCTCAGCAGCCCGGACTTCTCCTCCAGGGCCACATTGTCCGTGCGCACCAGCAGATTTACCTGCCCGTCCGCATTTTTGACGTAGTACATGTCTCCCTGCTTGTTGTTCAAAAACAGAATATTGTCCTCACCGCCGCAGGAGATATACTTTTTCCCCTCGATGGTCACAAAAGAAACCGTCGTCATCTCGTGGGACGTAGGCTCGTACCGCCGCCAAATGGTATACTCGGTATTGGCCGAATCTTCATACTGCACCAGCAGCATAGACAGGCCCGTACTCTGGGCGATCCGCCCCTTGAAGCCGGTTTCGCTCACCGCGCGGAATACGCCCGGCAGCGCCGTCAGATCCGGCTCGCTCATCTGCTCATAATGCACACCGTCTGCGTAATACTCGCTGTTATCCATCACGTGGATCAGCAGGGTATACTCCTCCGTAAGGCCGCCGTTATAGACGCGGATCTTGCGCTTGATGTCCGTATTCACAAATTTTTCCTCGCCGCTGACGCTGACGCTGGAATAGGCATCGTTGGGCACGGCGGTAATGGCGCAGCTTTTCTCCGGCTGCTCCGCCGTTACATAGACCGTATACTCATATATCTGGGGATCGAACGCCGGATAGAGCTCCCCGCAGGCTATGGAAATGGAGCGCAGCGATGCGTCCCGCACAGGCGCAGGCGGCTCCACCACCGGATCATCCTCGGCAGGATCGGGATCTACCCCGGGATCCGTGCCCTTGCCGGGATCCGGGTCAACGCCGGGATCCGGATCCACGCCAGGATCCGGGTCCACACCGGGATCCGGATCAACACCGGGATCCGGGTCCACACCAGGGTCGGGGTCTACACCCGGGTCCGGATCCTCACCGGAGCCGGGGTCTTCGCCGGGGTCGACCGTGTCGCCAGGGGCAGTATCCCCCGGAGCGGACACTGAGCCCACGCTCACCATCCCGCCGGCAGAACCGCTTCCATCCGCCGCAGGGTCGGCAAAAGCGCTTGCGGCCACACACGGAAGCACCAGCACGGCGGCAAGAAGGAGCGCCATCAGTTTTTTTATCCCTTGGTGTTTCATGATACCGCCTTTCCTTGTCTGTATCTATCGCTGTCTGTTGTATTCTTACGACTGGCTGTCCTCTGTACCGTTCAGCATGTTCCGGATCATCTCCCGGGCCGTCTGCACGGATGCCTCGTCCTGCGGCATGACCCATGCCTCGGCTCCGCCCAGGGAGTAACACGGCTGCGTGGTGCTGCCGCTGCCCTGGGTCACGGCGTAGGTGTCGATCTTCCACTCGGACATGCTGGTCAGCTGCGTACGCACCAGGGCCGTGATGTCCCCATAGCTCAGGTTTGTGGTCATATTGCTGGAAACCGCTCCCAGAATGCTCTGATAATTCACCAGGGTGGAGGCCTTGGTCAGCTTGGCCGCCAAAGCCTTCAGAATGGCCATCTGATTCTTACCCCGCTGGTTGTCGCCGTCAATGAAGCCGTAGCGCTCCCGGGCAAAGGCCAGGGCCTTGGCGCCGTCCATGTGGTTGACGCCCTCTACCACTTCCCGGTCAATATCCCCGGACTGGGAGCAGGCGTTGGTGCTCAGGGTGAAGCTCACGGGAGAGACCACGTCGATCCCGCCTACAGCGTCCACGATATCCTTGAGCCCGTAGAAATTGATACGGGCATAGTAGCTCACATCCACGCCGTACAGGTTCTCCAGCGTAGCGATAGATTCCTCAATGCCGTAGATACCCGCATGGGTGAGCTTGTCCATTTGGCCGTTTCTCGCCAGCGGTACATAGTAGTCTCTGGGTGTGTTCACCAGCAGGATCCTGTGGGTAGTGGGATTGACCACCGCCAGGATATTCGTGTCGCTCCGGGCGCGGACGGATACATCCGTGCTGCGGGCGTCAGAGCCGCTGAGATAAATAATGTAGCTATCCGTCAATACGTTTGTATTCACGGGCGCCGCCCGGTCCGGCTCCTGGGCATAGTAAAACTCATGGACCAGCTTCACCCGATCCGAAAGGTCTGTCAGGCCGTCAGCCTCCTCCAGCGTGTCAAGCAGCGCCTCGTTGAGCAGCATGGCATCCACATCGCCGCTCAGCAGTGCGGCAGCCAGCTCCGCCGAGGAGTCCAGCTCTTTTTCCTCCACCACGCCCACGGCGTCCTCCATATCCTTCAGGGCCCGCAGGGTGTCGTCCCAATCAGGCTGTGCGGCGATGCCCAGCAGATAGCCGCCCACGTCCTTCAGTTCCTGAGCCGGGTCATCCGCGCGGACATATACGCCCACATAGATGCCCTCCTTCCGCGCCTTGGAAATATCGCGAAACGCGCCGGACACATTTCCCACGGCCACTATGGCCACGATCATAGCCGCCGTCAGCAGCAAGGCAATGGCGCCGCACACGGTCTTGCCCACGTGCACCTTTCCCTTGCCCAGCTGCAGCCAGATGTGCAGGCCGTTGAGCAGCACCAGGCCGCCGGTAATAGCCCACACAATGCCCTTATTCAGCAGGCCCGAGACAAACAGCAGGATCACCAGCACAATGCTGGCCACCGCCATCAGGCCCATGCAGGCCAGGCAGAAGATCTTCTGCTTGTTTATCGTCTTATTGTTTTTTTCGTTCATTTTTGATTCCTCCAATAGGGTTCCCCCGTCATCGGATGGCGCCGTACCTACGGTAGAAATTCCCCAGCTCGCCGTTGCGCTGACCGCCCCAGAGCTGGATGATGTTCACGCCGGAGGAGGTATTGGCCTCGATGATACAGTTGGTGCCATCCTCCATTTTTACCACGTCCCACGCTACAAAATGCAGAAACGGCAGGCTCTCTGCCAGGCCCACGATCTCCGCCTTGGTCTGCTCCCAATCGGGGATCACCACCTGGTCAAAGCGGATGCCGGAGTCCGGATGCTCCTCATAGATCTGTGTGGTATGCAGGGATCCGGCATGGGACAACCGCCCTGTTTCCAGGTCGATCTTGCACACAAGGCCGCCCTGACTGGCGTTGTCCACCGGGATGGTCTTGGACGTGCCCACCCGCTGCACGGCGAAAAACAGCTTGATCCTGCCGCTGTCGGGATCCCGCAGGGTGATCATGCGGATGGTATTGCAGGTCTTGTCATACAGCCCCGCCGCATAAGCGTGCTGGGTGATGGTCTCGGAGAGATACCACTCGCCCTCCTTTTCAAACATCCGCTTCATTTCTTCTGCGGATTTTTTCTCCTGGTCTATCCAAAAATCCTGCCCGTCATAGCGCAGGCGATGCACGCCGTTGCCCTTCCCCTTGCCGAAGGGCTTCATGAATGCCTCCCGGCGCTGGCGCAGGGTCTCCACGGCCACCGTGCCGTCCTTTGTGCAGTGGCCTGCGTCCACGATGCCTGCCCGGGTCTTTACCAGGTAGATCTCCGGCACCCGGACATACTGGCGCAGCACCTCCGTGGCCACCACCTTGTTATTGAGCATCTGGTCAAAGGGCTCGTTTATATAGCGGGAGCGGTACCAGTCGAACTCCGACAGATATTCCTTCTTTTTCTTCCCGTCCAGGGAGTACAGCGCCCACTGGTCGGCCAAAAAGCCGCCGCCGAAGTTGGCCCGCAGCTTTGTGAAAAAGCCCACCTTCATGTGGTTGGGCGCAAACACGATCCGCCGCCAATACAGCACAAACAGCCGCAGGTGGTTAAAGCAATTCCGATACAATTTAAAAACGTCCATAGCATGTACTTCTTTTCTTTTTTGGATTTCGCCGCAGGCGGCCAGGTCAGCAGTCTGCCTTTTCTGCAAAGCGCCGATATTCTTCCTCCGTATTAAAGCCAGTAGTCTCGTCCTCAATGCGGCATATCTCCGCGCAGCCATCCCGCTGGGCCATTTCATAGAGCTGCCAGCCCCGGCACGCGGGATCCCTCTCCTTCAGCTTCCGGATGCAGGCCTTTTGGTAGGCGCCGTCCGCCACCTTCACGGCAAATACCTCCGTATCGTTTCTAGCAAAGCCCAGCGCCTTCACCGGCATCTCCACGATCCGGCGGATGGCCTGCTCGGTATAATACACATCGCCGTACAAAAAGCAGACGTCATCGTCGATCAGCTCCCAGGTGAAGCGATCGATCTCGCAGCTGTTGCTTTTCGGCTCATAGCGCACGGCACCGGGAGCCTCGTAGCTGGGGTTATGGGAAGTGATAACTACCTGTGCCTCCGGCGCGTAGGTCCGCGCCAGCCGCGCCGTGCGCAGCAGGATAGGCTCGCCGTGGACGGGGAGCAAATGCTTGGGGACCTGGTGATTATTCCACCGCTTCATCTTCCCGTCTGCCATAATGATAAATCTTTTTATAGCCATAGTTCGGTTCTGCCAAGCAAGAAAGAAAAATGACCTTTTTTCTCTTGCATCTCCTAATATAAGATGTAAATGCAACATTTTTGCCACAGCAAAGCATAGTACCGCCCGCATGGCATGCAAGGGCATGCTACATTTTATGCTATTTTCCCTATAAAGTAAAGCCCCAAAGGGAAAAAAGACGAATAAAGGAAAAAAGGAGGCCTTTCATATTTCCTGCCGCAAACCGGCGTTTGCGATAGCTCTCTCCCCCGCTGCGCCATAGCAAGCTGCCGGGCGTCTTCTCCTTACCTTCTCTTTTTTCCACAAAACTGTTGACGAATACGCCTCTGCAGGTGTATACTATATCCATCTTGTGAATTGTCGCTCACGACACGCACCGGTGGAGACGAATTATGTATAAAAAGCTCGATGAAAAAACCATGGATCTCATCCTGGAGACCGGCATCGACCAGTTCGCCCAGTGCGGCCTGGACCGGGCCAATATCAATACCATTGCCAGAACCGCCGGAGTCTCCGTGGGCGTCCTCTATAAATATTTTGGCGACAAGGACGGTTTTTTCCTGGCCTGTGTGCGCCACTCCCTGGCCCTGCTGGACCAGGTTCTGCAGGGGGCTGTGGCCCACGAGACGGATATTGAGTCCGGCATCCGCAGCATCGTCAGCGCCCTCATCGTCCACGCCCGGGACCACCAAAGCCACAACGCCCTTTATAACGAGATCACCTCCGGCGGCTGCAAAAAGTATGCCCGGGAGCTGGCCCGGGAGATCGAGGGCCGCACCGCCGCAGTCTATGCCCAGCTTTTGGAAAACGCCCGCCGGGCCGGCACCGTGGACCCCACCCTGGACCCGAAAACCTTTGCCTTTTTCCTGGATGACCTGTTCATGATGCTGCAATTTTCCTTCAGCTGTGAGTATTACCGGGAGCGCATGGCCATCTTTTTGGGGACTGATGCCGCCGATGATCCGGAAAAAATGACGGAATCCTTTATGCACTTCATCAAAAATGCATTAAAAATAGGAGGGGATCGCCTTGAATGTGATCGCGTATGACATTGGCACCACCGGCGTTAAGACCTGTCTTTTTGAGGTGGGAGACACCATTCGCCTGCTTTCCGGGGAGTACGAGGGCTACGGGCTCTATATCCTGCCAAACGGCGGCGCGGAGCAGGATGCCGACGAGTGGTGGGCGGCTATGGCCAAAAGCACCCGCCGCCTGCTGGAAAAAACCGGCACGGACCCAAAGACCATCGCCGGCATCTCTTTCTGCTCGCAGATGCAGGGGCTGGTACTGGTAGATGAAACGGGCCGCGCCCTGCGCCGGCCCATGAGCTACATGGACCAGCGGGGCGGGAAGGAGTTTGCCGCCTGTCAGACCCACGGGCTGACCATCTCCGGGGTGAACGCCCTCATGCTGCTGCGGAGCCTGCGGCGCACCCGGGCAGCCTCCACCAGCGTCAAGGACCCCCTGTGGAAATACAAGTGGGTTCAGAAAAACGAGCCGGAAGTCTACGCCAAGATCCATAAATGGCTGGATGTGAAGGAGTATCTCATCGGCCGCTGCACGGGCCAGTTCGTCATGACCCGGGACTCGGCGTACTCCACCTTCCTCTATGACAGCCGCCCGGGAAAGGGCTGCTGGAGCCGCGAGCTGTGCCGCATGTACGGCGTAGACTTTGACCACCTGCCCCGGATCATCGAGTGTACGGATGTGGCCGGGCCCCTGACGGCCCAGGCGGCTGAGGAGCTGGGCCTGGCGGAGGGCTGCCCCGTTTACGGCGGCGGCGGCGACGCCACCCTCATCGGCGTAGGCGCCGGCTGCACGGAGGTGGGCCAGACCCACATCTATTCCGGCACCTCCGGCTGGGTCGGAACGGTCATTGACCGCCAGGAGGTGGACATCGTCTCCATGATCGCCGGCATCGTAGGCGCCCAGGAGGGCAAATACAACTATTTTGCCGAGATGGAAACCGCCGGCAAATGCTTCGAGTGGGTCAAAGAGCACCTGGTGCTGGACGAGATCGGCATTTACCTGCAGAAAACCAACGTGGCCGAGAGCCAGGAGACGGTGTACGAGAGTCTCTATGACTACATGACCGACACCATCGAGGCCATTCCTCCCGGGGCGGGCGGCGTGATCTTCACCCCGTGGCTCCACGGCAACCGCTGTCCCTTCGAGGATCCCAAGGCGGCGGGTATGTTCTTCAACCTCCGCCTGGACACCGGCAAGACCGAGATGCTCCGGGCCGTGCTGGAAGGCATCTGCTATCATCTGCGCTGGATGCTGGAGTGCGAGGATAAAAAGGTGAAAACCGCCTCCACCCTCCGCTTTGTGGGCGGCGGGGCCCTGTCCCGGGTCACCTGTCAGATTTTGGCGGATGTCACGGGCCGCACCGTGGAGACCGTGGCCGACACCAAGGATGTGGGCGCGGTGGGCGCGGCCATGCTGGTGGCAGTTGGCAGCGGTCAGATCGCCGACCTGACCCAGGCCGCCGGGCTCATCCGCCCCTCGGCCCGCTATACGCCCACTCCTGCCAACAATGCTCTGTACGACCGGAATTACAAGGTATTCAAAAATCTCTACGCGGCCAATAAAAAGAACTTCGCCGCGCTGAACTAAGGGGGCAAGACCATGGAAGAAACCGCACAAAGAGAGCTGATCTGCCAAACCGGCCTGGCACTGCTGGAGATGGGCCTGGTGGCCCGGACCTGGGGCAACGTCAGCAGCCGCCTGGATGCGAACCATTTCCTCATCACACCCAGCGGCCTGGACTATCACAAGACCCAGCCCCAGGACATCGCCCGGGTAGAGCTTTCCACCATGACCTGGGAGGGCCCGCGCAAGCCCTCCGGAGAGCGGGGCGTCCACGCGGCGGCCTATGCGCAGTTTCCGGAGGTAAATTTCGTCATCCACACCCATCAGAACTGCGCCTCGGCCCTGGGCCTGGCGGGTTTTGACGCCATGGATATTACCCCGGAGGAGCGGGCCGCCCTGGGTGGGTTGGCCAAGGCCGAATACGGCCTCCCCGGCACCAAAAAGCTGAAAAATGCCGTCTCCGCCGCCCTGGCCACCGGGGCCCATACAGTGCTCATGTCCGGCCACGGGGTGGTCATCTGCGGGGCGGATCAGGCCCAGGCCATGGAGCGGGCCAGGCTCCTGGAGGATATCTGCCGGCGCAATCTGCGTCTGCCCCAGGCCGCACCCCACCGTCTGCCGGAGGAGGAGACCCAGGCGCTGCTCGCCGCCGTGGATCGGGAGGTTCCCAACGCCGCAGTTTCCGGCGGTGATTATACCGTTTTGTGGGCAGACCGGGGCGAGCCCCTTCGGGCCCAGCTGGACGACATGGCGCAGATGCTTGGGCCCCGCGTCCTCTGCGTGGAGCCTGCAGCGGAGGACGTGATCCAGGCCCTTAAAAAGCGGGACGCGGTGTTCGTCCGGGGTGTGGGCGCCATTGTACAGGCGGCGGACCCGGACGACCGGGAAGCCCTGTGCCTGCTGACGGAGAAATCCGCCCTCTGCGCCCTGCACGCCGCGGGCCTGGGTGTAAAGGCCCACCTCAGCACATTGGATGCGGCGCTCATGCGCCTGGTTTATCAAAAAAAATATGCCAAAAGGAAGGGATGACTATGCAAACAGAGAAAAAGAAAGAGACTGCCCGGGTCATTAAATTCGTGCTGTTTTCCGCCTCGGCGGGTATCATCGAGACCCTGGCCATGATCCTCTGCGAGGAGGTTTTGAAGATCCCCGGTCACTGGGTCTGCTACACCATCGCCCTGGTTCTGAGCGTGCTTTGGAACTTCACCTTTAACCGCAAGTTCACCTTCCAGAGCGCGGCCAATGTGCCCCGGGCCATGCTTTTGGTGTTCCTGTTCTACGTGCCCTTTGCGCCGTTCACCATTTGGAACGAGCACTTCCTGGCAGACACCCACGGCTGGAACCAGTACGCCGTTCTGGCCATCAACATGGCCCTGAATCTGTCCCTGGAGTACCTGTGGGACAATTTCGTAGTTTACCGCAACAGCAAGGATACCAACGACATCGCTAAGAAAAAGCAAGGAAAGGAGCAGCAGCATGAATAATTGCGGCATCAGCAGATGGGACGATCCCAACGAGATCAACGCCCAGCTCAAGGCCCTCACCGACCAGCCCATTTGGGAGGTGACGGACGAGTATTATAATAATGTGATCCTGAAGTATTACGACGAGAAATGCACCCAGTCCCGGGCGGTGTATGAGGAGTCCCAGAAGTACATCCCCGGCGGTGTGCAGCACAACCTGGCCTTCAACAAGCCCTTCCCCATGTGCATGGCCAAGGCCGAGGGGGCTTACCTCTACGACAAGGACGGCAACAAGTACATTGACTTTCTCCAGGCCGGCGGCCCCACCATCCTGGGCAGCAATTACCCGGTGATCCGGGAAAAAGTCTTTCAGCTGCTCAATGAGTGTGGCCCCGTCACGGGCCTGCTCCATGAATCCGAGATGCTCATTGCCCGGGAGATCAATCGCCACATGCCCAATGTGGAGATGTTCCGGATGCTGGGCTCCGGCACCGAGGCGGTGATGGCCTCCCTGCGCATCGCCCGCATCGCCACCGGGAAAAAGCGCATCATCAAGATCGGCGGCGCCTATCACGGCTGGTCCGATCAGATGGTCTACGGTCTGAAGATCCCCGGCAGCCGGGCGCTGCTGGAGTCCCACGGCATCCCCAAGGGCGCCTACGCCGCCACCGACGAGGTGCGGCCCAACGACCTGGATATGCTGGAGCGGATGCTCAGGCGCAACAAGCTCCGCGGCGGAACGGCAGCGGTCATCGTGGAGCCGGTAGGCCCCGAGAGCGGCACCCGCCCCATCGGCCACGAATATAACAAGGGCGTCCGGGCCCTGTGCGATCAGTACGGCGCGCTGATGATCTTTGACGAGGTGGTCACCGGCTTCCGGGTAGCTCTTTCCGGCGCCCAGGGCTACTTCGATGTGGTCCCGGATCTGACCATCTTCGGCAAGATCGTGGCCGGCGGCTACCCCGCCGCCGGCGGCGTAGGCGGCAAGCGGGAGTATGCCCAGCTCATGGCCGCAGGCCTGGCCACCGGCAAACACCGGGCCTATGTGGGCGGCACCCTGGCAGCCAACCCCCTGTCGTGCCTTGCGGGCTACACGGCCATCCAGGAGATCGAGCGCACCAACGCCTGCGAGATCGCCGGCCGCATGGGCGACCGCCTGTGTGACGGCCTTAAAGGACTTATCAATCAATACGGCCTGCCCTTTGTGGCCTACAACCAGGGTTCCATCGTCCACCTGGAGTGCACCGGCGCCATGAGCTTCGACTTCTCCTCCATGTCCTTCCTGAAGTCCGCTGTGGGCCTGCTGCGCAACAAGGACATGATGTATGTCCGCAAGGACTCCATGGAGCGCATGGGCGCGGCCTACATGGCCAACGGCATCGTCACCCTGGCCGGCAGCCGCCTGTATACCTCCATGGCCGACACCCCGGAGATCATCGATGACGCCCTGAACCGCTTCGAGGAGGTCTTCAAGCATGTGGCCAAGACCGACAAGGGCCTTGTAAAATAATCCGCTTGCTGGTCCGTGAAGCACACGGTCATTTTCAATCAATAAAAAGTCCTTGGAAGCCATAGGCTTCCAAGGACTTTTTGTATAAGCGCGTTCTCTTTACTCCGCTTCGTTCCAATCTCTCACCTGCCGGCGCAGCCAATCACACCAGGCGTCCACCCCTTCGCCGGTTTTGGCGGAGATGGGGAAGATCTCCAGCTTGGGGTTGCGCATGTGGGCATACTCCACCACTTTTTCCATGTCGAAGTCAAAGTAGGGCAGCACATCGATCTTGTTGATGACCAGCGCGTCGCAGACGGTGAAGATCAGCGGGTACTTCAAGGGCTTGTCGTGGCCCTCCGGCACGGAGAGGATCATGGCATTTTTCACCGCGCCGGTGTCAAACTCCGCCGGGCACACCAGGTTGCCCACATTCTCCAGCACCACCAGGTCCAGGTCGGACGTTCCGATCTCCCGCAGGCCCTGCTCCGTCATGCCGGCATCCAAATGGCACATGCCGCCGGTGTGGAGCTGGATGGCCCGGACACCCGCCTGGGCCACCGTCTTCGCGTCCACGTCCGAGTCGATGTCCGCCTCCATAACGCCTATGCGCAGGTCGTCCTTCAGGTTCTCAATGGTGCGCAGCAGCGTGGTGGTCTTGCCGCTGCCGGGAGAAGACATCAGGTTCAGCAGAAAAGTCTTTTCCCGCTTCAGTTCCTGCCGGACGCGCTCCGCCTCCCGGTCGTTGTTGGCAAACACGCTTTCTTTTACTTCAATGATCTTGTAAGGTTCCATTATATCGCCTCGATCTCCTTGATATTGATCTCACTGCCCCGGATCAGCCAGGTATTTTCACTGCCGCAGTGGGGGCAGATGCGGCCCTGGGGCACGGTGGGATAGTCCTGCCCGCAGCCGCCGCAGTGGGTCACCGCCGGGATGGTCTCAATGCGCAGCCTCGCCGTTGGCATCAGCTCCGTGCGCTTTACAGCCCAGTTCCAGCAGCTCTCCAGCTCGTGGGGGATGGCGCCGGAGACCTCTCCCAGCTCCAAGGTGACGGATGCCACGTTTTGCAGTCCCTGCTCCCGGCCCACCTGCTCGATGGTGTTGATGACGTGGAATACAATGCCCAGCTCGTGCATATCACTTACGCTTTCTGGCGGCGCGCCTGATCTTGAAATTGCGCTTGAGCATATAGGGCAGGATAGCCTTCATCTTGTCCTCGCACTTATACATAGTGCTGCACTCGGGATGCTCCCGGTGCAGGTGGATGGCGTCGAAGGCGCACTTGGTGGTGCACAGGCCGCAGCCGATGCACTTGTTGGGATCCACGATGCTGGCGCCGCAGCCCAGGCACCGGGCCGTCTCCTTTTTCACCTGCTCCTCGGTAAAGGCCACACGCTCATCCCGGAAGGTCTTGCGCAGGGCCTCGTTATAGCCGATCTGCTGGCGGGGCGTATTGTCATAGCTATCCACGGCAATAAGGGCGTTTTTCTTGTCCAGCTCGATGAACTGGCGGCGGTCCCGGCCGATGGTCAGGGTGGCGTGCTGCACATAGCGGTGCAGAGACACCGCCCCCTGCTTGCCGGCGGCAATGGCGTCGATGGCAAACTTCTGACCGGTATAGACATCGCCGCCCACGAAAATGTCCGGCTCGGCGGTCTGATAGGTGACGGGGTCGGCCTTCACAGTGCCGTTGGGGTTGAACTCCACCTTCGTCCCCGCCAGCAGTTCCTTCCACTCCACCTTTTGCCCGATGCAGTAGAGCACCACATCGCAGGCGGTTTCTTCCGTAACGGCGTCGTCGAACTGCGGGTCGAAGCGGCCCTGGTCATTCTTCACGGACAGGCACTTGCGGAATTTGATACCGGCGCACCGGCCATCCCTCTCCACGATCTCCGTCTGGCCCCAGCCCGCGTGGATGTTGATGCCCTCCCGCTCACACTCGCTGCGGTCCTCCTCGCCCATGGGCATGTCCTCATAGGACTCCAGGCAGTACAGATCCACGCTGTCCGCGCCGCAGCGCAGAGCGGTGCGGGCTACGTCCGCGCCGATGTTGCCGCCGCCGATGACCACGACCCGGCCGGTCATTTTGCTGCACAGGCCGCTGTTTACCCGGCGCATGAAGTCGATGCCGGCCTGAACGCCCTGGGCCTCGCCGCCGGGGATGTTCAGCTTTCCGCCGGACTGCAGGCCCACGGCCACATAGAACCCCTGGTAGCCTTCCGCCCGCAGCTGGTCGATGGTCACATCCTTGCCCACCTCCACGCCGCAGCGCAGCTCCACGCCCAGCTCACGGAGAATGTCGATCTCGGCCTCCACCACGTCCTTTTCCAGCCGGAAAGAGGGGATGCCGTTCATAAGCATACCGCCGGGGCGCTCTTCCTTTTCAAACACGGTGGGGCGATAGCCCTTTTCCGCCAGGTAGAAGGCGCAGCTCATGCCCGCCGGGCCCGCGCCGATGACGGCGATCTTCTCGCTGAACTCGCCGTCCACCTTGGGCGTGACCTTCTCCGGCACGAAGCGGGTGGCAGCGTCCAGGTCCTGCTGGGCGATGAACCGCTTCACCTCATCGATGGCCACCGCCTGGTCCACGGTGCCCCGGGTGCAGGCATCCTCACACCGGCGGTTGCAGATGCGGCCGCACACGGCCGGGAATGGATTTTCCCGCTTGATAAGCTGCAGGGCCTCCCGGTACTTGCCCTGGGCCGCCAGCTTCAGATAGCCCTGCACGGCGATGTGGGCGGGGCAGGCGGTCTTGCAGGGGGCGGTGCCGGTCTCATGGCAGTTGATGCGGTTTTTATCCCGGTAGTCAATGGCCCACTTTTCCGGGCCCCACTTCACCTCATCCGGCAGCTCCTGACGGGGGTACTCAATATAGCCGTCCTTGGTGCACAGCTTTTGGCCCAGCTTCACCGCGCCGGCGGGGCAGTTTTCCACGCAGCGGCCGCAGGCCACGCACTTCTCCGTCTCCACCGCCGCCACATAGGCGCTGCGGGACATATTGGGGGTGTTGAACAGCTGGCTGGTGCGCAGGGCGTTGCAGACGTTGACATTGCAGTTGCAGATGCCGAAGATCTTCTCCTCGCCGTCAATGTTGGTGATCTGGTGAACAAAGCCGTTGTCCTCGGCTTTTTTGAAGATCTCCATCACCTCGTCATAGGTGATGTATTCGCCCCGCTGGGTCTCCACCACATAGTCGGCCATGTCGCCCACGGCGATGCACCAGTTCTCCGCATCGTCGCCGCAGCCCTCGCCCAGCTTGGCGCGGCTGGCCCGGCAGGAGCACATGCTCTTGGCGTACTTGCCCTCGTACTTGTGCAGCCAGTAGGAGATCTTCTCCAGGCCGATGGCCTCGTTTTCCGTTTCGATGGCCTTCTCCACGGGGATGACGTGCATGCCGATGCCCGCTCCTCCGGGTGGCACCATGGGGGTGATCTTTTCCAGGGGCAGCATGGTCATGCGCTCGAAGAACGCCGCCACCTCGGGATGCTCGTCGATCTGACTTTTCCGCATATTCAGGAACTCGGCACTGCCGGGGACAAACAGAGGCAGGATCCAGCGCTTTTCATGGTTGGGGTTCTTGCCGTCCAGGTTCTCCCAGTTATATTCCAGCAGGCCCAGCCAGGACATCTCGTCCAGCAGCTTTTCCAGGGGCTCCCGCTCCATTTTGGTCAGCTTCATCATTTGGCCGATGGTCTTGGGCTTGCGGACGCCCATCTTCAGGGCCACGTCCACCATCTCGTCGGTGAGCACGCCGTCCAGGCCCCAGTACTCCGGGTCGTCCACGGTGGTCTTCAGCCCGATGCGGTTGGTGATCATAGCGCCCAGCTTCAGCAGATTTTCCCGGGGCGGGCGGTCCGGGTTGGGGATCTCAAAGGGTAACTTACTCTCCTCCAGAGGGAAATCGGTCGGCTTGCTGCCGTTAATATTGCGCATGGCCATTCCTCCATCTGTATTGCCCCGCCGAGCTGCTGTTTTTCAGGCCGGAAAGGGCGTATTTTATCCCTATTACGAGTAAATAGTAACAATTTTCGTCTCTAAAATCCATTGACTATTCCCACAAAGTTGTGCTATCATCTTATATGGTCCTGGTCTGACCAAGGAGGTAACGGGTATGGAATTTTGTGAGATCGTAGCCCCATCTATCAAGGAGCTGTTTGTGCAGCAGGTGGAGGGTATGATTTTATCGGGTCAGCTGCGGCCCGGAGAAAAGCTGCCCACGGAACGGGAACTGGCAGACGCCATGAAAATCAGCAAAACCGTGGTGCACGAGGGCCTGCGGGAGCTGCACCGGTTGGGGTTCGTGAACATTGCCTCCCGCCGGGGCGTGACCGTGGCGGACTACGCCCAGACCGGCAGTCTGGAGACGCTGCGGGCCATCATGGACTTTCACGGCGGCATTCCCGACCAAAAGACCGCGCTGAGCATCCTGAAACTGCGGTACTACCTGGAGGCTCCGGCTATGGAGGAGCTGGCGGCCCAGCACACGGCGGCGGATATGGCCGCGCTGCGGGCCCTGCAGCGGCAGGCCGAGGAGGCCTCCGTCCGCAGCACCGCCGACTTCGCCGAGGCCCTGCTGCGCTATCACCGGGGCATTACATTCCTCAGCGGAAACACCATCACACCCCTGATCTTCAACGCTTTTGCAACGGTGAACCTGGCGTTTTGGCAGGAATACATTGCATCGGAGGGTGCCGCCCGCTGCCTGAAAATCCTGGAGCAGTTTACAAACTGCATTGACGCAGGCGAGGGTGCAGCCGCCGCAGAGCTGCTGCGAAGCGGGCTGGAGCGGTTCCGGCAGGACAGGGTGCCCCAGGACAAAAATATTTCCGGTGCCATGCAGCCGTGACATTGCATTTACAGCAAAAGCAGCCGGCGTCCCAAGCCATAGCCGGCCATCCGCCCTGCCGGGAGGGTCGTTTAATCTCTGTTTAAACACTCCCCCGGCAAACGCGGTATAATCGAAATACATATGGTGGGGAGGGATAAACATGACCATCAAAAAACAGCTGGTGCGGTCGAACATCGCCATGCTGGTGATACCGATCCTCGTAGCGGCGGCACTGGTGCTGTTGGGCGTGGGTGCGGCGGTACTGCTGCTGCGGGGAAACATGACCACGCTCCAGAGCGCGGCGGAGCAGATAGAGGACGTGCTCCACGGCTTCAAGCTGACGCTGACCTTTTATGCCGCCGCCGCAGTGCTGGTAATGCTTGGGGCGGTAGCGCTGACCAACCTATACCTGACGCGCAGCCTGTTTCGCCACATCTCCCAGCCCCTGGACACGCTGACCGAGGGCGTGGCCCGCATCCGGGACGGCGATCTGGACACGCCCATCGGCTACACGGAGCCGGACGAATTCAAGGCCGCCTGCGACGCAGTGGATGAGATGGCAGCCCGGCTGAAGCACTCCCTGGAGCAGCAGCAGGCAGCCCGGCAGCAAAAGCAGGAGCTCATCGCCGGTATGTCTCACGACCTGAAAAGCCCGCTGACAGCTATCCGGGCCTACACCGAGGGCCTGCTGGAGGGGGTGGCCCAGGACGAGGCGGCCCGACAGCGGTATCTGCAGACCATCTATGCCAAGGAGTCGGACATGGAGGCGCTGGTGAACCGGCTGTTCGCCTTTGCCAAAATGGACGTCAGCGAGTATCCCGTTCGGACAGAGCCGCTGGCCCTGGGCCCGGCGCTGGAAGCGGCCGCCGGGGAGCCGGAGGGCGTGGCCGTCACCATAGATGTGCCGGACATGGCCGTGCTGGCGGACCGGGAGCTGCTGCGGCGCATTGCCGTGAATCTGCTGGACAACAGCCGCAAGTACGGCGGGCGGGAAACGGTCCACGTCCGTATCACGGCGGAAAAAACCGGCGGTGCGGCGGCCATCGCCTTCACCGACGACGGCCCAGGCGTGCCGCCGGAGCAGCTGCCCCGGCTGTTTGATGTTTTCTATCGGGGCGACGCCGCACGGACAGCCCCGGGCAGCGGCAGCGGCATCGGCCTCGCGGTGGTGAAAAGCTCCGCCCAGGCCATGGGTGGTGCCGTCCGGGCCGAGAACGCCCCGGGCAGCGGCCTGCGGGTCATTGTGACCCTGCCCCTGGCAGAGGAGGATGAAAATGGCTAAGATACTTATTATCGAGGACGATGGGGACATCGCCGCCATTGAGCGGGACTATCTGGAGCTCAGCGGCTATGAGGTGACGGTCCGCGCCGATGGCATGTCCGGCCTGACGGCAGCCCTGGAGCAGGACTTTGACCTGCTGCTTTTGGACCTGATGCTGCCGGAGATGGACGGTTTCACCATCTGCCGCAAGGTACGGGAGCGGAAGGACATCCCCATCCTCATGGTCACGGCCCTGGGCAAGGATGTGGACAAGATCCGCGGCCTGGGCTACGGTGCGGACGACTACATTGAGAAGCCCTTTTCCCCCAGCGTGCTGGTGGCCCGGGTGAAGGCGCACCTGGCGCAGTACCAGCGGCTGAAGCCCTCGGCGGCGAAGAAAACGGTGCTGACCGCCGGCCCCCTGACAGCGGACACCGCCAGCCGCCGGGTAGAAAAAAACGGCACAGAGATCCCGCTGAAAAACAAGGAGTACGAGCTGCTGCTGTTTCTCATGCGCCACCCGGGCCAGGTGTTCAGCCGGGAGGACTTATACGAGATGATCTGGGGCCTGGAGTCCCTGGGCGACAACATCACCGTGGCGGTACACATGAACCGCCTGCGGGAGAAGCTGGAGGACGACCCCGCCCATCCAAAGCTCCTGCAAACGGTGTGGGGCGTGGGCTACCGGCTGGCAGTTTAATTTCTGTTAAACCTTCTTTTATACGATGTTAAACGGTTCTTTCTATCATGGAATCATCCAAGGCAGAAAGAACCGTTTCGTTATTTAGGAGGTATTCGTATGCACGAAAAAGTGATGCAGCTGAACTACAAAAAGGCGTATAAATGGGTGGTGCTCCTGGCCCTGGTGCTGGCGGTGGTCAGCGCCGTGGTCATTCCCCTGAGCCTGTCGCAGCAGATCCGGGATGTGGCCGCCCTGGAGCAGACCTACCATGAAAATCACTCGGCCGCCCAGCGGGACAGCCACGACGGTGAGGAGGCATGGAAGAACCAAATTACGCCCCTGACGGGCATGCATTTTGCCGTTTTCGGCGTGGTGGGAGTGCTGTGGCTGGCGCTGCTGGCCTATTACTGGCTGCTTACGGCGGCGTGGCTCTACCGCAGCGCAGTGAATGAGGGGATGAACAAGTCCCTATGGATGATCCTGGGACTTGCGGGCAATCTGCTGGCCGTGGCGGCCTTCCTCATTGTGCGGGATGCGCCCCAGCGCGCAAAGAAGGCGGCGTGACCATGGGAATGATAACACCCCTTCACGGCTTTTCCATGGCCCTGGCGGACAGCGTGCCCGGCGTATCCGGCGGCACGGTGGCCTTTATCCTGGGTTTTTACGACAAATTCATCGGCGCCCTCCATGACCTGTTCAGCCGGGACAGGGCCGCCCGCAGGAGGGCCCTGGGCTATCTTTTGCGGCTGGGCATTGGCTGGGCAGTCGGCATGGGGCTGTGCGTGTCGCTGCTGGCAAGTCTGTTCTCCGTGCATATCTACTTTATGAGCAGTCTGTTTTTGGGCCTGACCGTGGCGTCAATTCCCTTTGTGGCCCTGGCGGAGAAAAACGCTCTGCGGCGCTGGCAATTTTTCCCCTTTGCCCTGGTAGGCGCGGCACTGGTGGCGGGCCTGACCATGCTGCGCAGCGGCTCCGGCCTGCTGACGGTGGACATGACGCAGCCCGGCCTGGTGGGCGCGGCGTATCTGTTTTTGGCCGGGGCGGTGGCCATCACCGCCATGGTGCTGCCGGGGATCTCCGGTTCCTCCGTCCTGCTCATAGCCGGGGTGTATCTGCCGGTGATCCAGGCCATCCGGCAATTTCTGCACCTTGACCTGCGGGTGGTGCCGGGGCTGCTGTCCCTGGGCCTGGGCGTCATCGCCGGGGTGGCGCTGTCCATCCACGCCATCCGCACCGCCCTGCAAAAATATCGCCCGGCCATGATCTGGCTGATCCTGGGACTGATGCTGGGGTCGCTGTACGCCATCTGCATGGGCCCGGCCAGTCTGCAAATGCCCCAGCCGCCCCTGAGCGCGGCCTCCTTCCGCCCCCTGGCTTTCCTGCTGGGTGCAGCACTGCTGGTGGGCCTGGAGCTGCTGCGGCAGCGCATGGAGAGGGGTGTGGCAGCAGCATGAGCCTGGATGGAACCATTCTATACTGGATACACGATACCCTATGGCAGAACAGACCCCCGACAGTATCATCACGACGCAGAGAAACGGGCAGACTATTGTTGCGGAGTTATTTTTCAATCACAGCAGCACAGAAACATTCCGCGACAAGCTGCTCAAGACGATACTTGCCGACAGTTCGTGTTTATCTGCGTCTGACGGTCAAGAGCCGGAAAAATCGGAAATCTTGCGATAACAGCCGCCCCGACGATACATTCCACGTCCGGGCGGTTTTTATCGTCAAAAACGCCGTTTTCTCCAAGTCAAGAGCCGGA
>CABMQL010000006.1 GCA_902388735.1 uncultured Eubacteriales bacterium
GCGGGAGGGGCAGAGCCCCTCCCCTACGCACCCCAAGATATGCTTCCATAGGGGCCGCGTCCCCGACGGCCCGCCCCGCCGCACACCTCTTTCCGCTTGCCAATCCTATGCCCCCGCGGGGAGAAACTTGCCTGTCCGGGAAAAAGGAAACAAAACGGGCAGCCGATAAAGCGGGGGAAAAATACGATAGCAGCAAGGGGGGACTTCCTTTTCCCATTCAAAAGCAGGCAAGCCCCGCTCCCCGGCTGCATAGACTGCTGCCGAGGGGGCGAGGCTGTGAGCAAACGGAAATGGCAGGCCCTATGCCTGCTGGGCGTCATGGCGCTGCTGCTGGTGAGCAGTGCCGCCGCCGGGGAGGCGGTGCGCCGGGGACTGGCCCTTTGCGCCCGGTCGGTGGTCCCGGCGCTGTTTCCGTATTTTGTGGTGTCGGGGCTTTTCACCTCCCTGGGCTTTGCCGAGGGGATGGGACGCCGCCTGGCCCCGGCGGCAAAGCGGCTGTTCCGGGTGAGCGGGGCCGGGGCCTCCGCCTTTTTCCTGGGGCTTTTGGGCGGCTATCCCGTGGGCGGGCGCACCGTGGGCCAGCTGTATCGGGCGGGCCGCGTCTCCGGCGGTGAGGCGGAGCGCCTGCTCTCCTTCTGCAATAACGCGGGGCCGTCCTTCATCCTGGGCGTGGTGGGCCTGGGCTGCTTTCAGAGCCTGGCGGCCGGGTGGGCCCTGTACCTCATCCACGCCGTGTCCGCCGTTTTGGTGGGGGTGCTGCTGCGGGGAAGGGCCCGCCCGCGGCCGGACCGCTTTCGCCCCCAGCCGCTGCCGGAGAGGATCCTCCCGGCCTTCATCCGGTCCGTGCAGGATTCCGCCCTGGCCATGCTCCGGGTCTGCGGCTTTGTGGCTTTTGCCCTGGTGGTGCAGGCCCTGGTGACAGAGTGGACGGGGGTGAGCCATCCGGCGGTTTTGGGCTTTATTGAGCTCACCGGCGGCGTTATGCGGCTGGGCGGCGGAAGGACGGACTTCGTGTGGGCGGCGGCGCTGCTGGGCTGGGGCGGACTGTCCGTCCACGGACAGACGGCGGCAGTGCTGGCGGACACGGACCTGAAAATGGGCCGCTATTTTTTCGGCAAGCTCCTGCAGGCGGCCCTGTCCGCCCTGCTGGCCTATTTGCTGGTATTTTGTATAGCATAAAGCGGCCTATATCCTATGCAAAAATGCAAAACAGTCCATGAAAGATGCAGCACAGCAGGATGCCCATGGAAAGGGGCAGCAGCATTCCCACCAGGGTCCACTTTTTGCTGCCGGTCTCCTTGAGCAGGGTCAGGCAGGTGGTGCCGCAGGGCAGGTGCATCAGGCACAGCACCGCGGCGCAGACCGCCGTCTGCCAGGACCAGCCGTGGAGGGCCAGCACCTGGCCCAGGCGGGCCGTTCCGATGTCCGCCATAACAGAGGTGGAGAGATACCCCATGGCCAGGATGGGCAGCATAATTTCGTTGGCGGGAAAAGCCAGGAGAAACGCCAGCAGCACCATGCCGTCCAGGCCCATAAGATTTCCCAGGGGCTGGAGGAGACCGGCCAGGACGGTCAGCAGCGGTCGGCCGGATACGGTGAGGTTGGCCAGCAGCCATAAGACCGCCCCGGCGGGCATAGCCACAGTTACTGCCCGACCCAGGACAAAGAGCGTCCGATCCAGCAGGGAGCGCACCAGGACCTTGCCCACCTGCGGCAGGCGGTAGGGCGGCAGCTCCAGGGAGAAGGAGGACACCTGCCCCCGCAGGAGGGTGCGGGAGAGGAGCTTGGAACACAGCAGCGTCATGCCCACGGAAAAGAGGATCACGGCCAAAAACAGCCCCGCCCCCAGCAGCCGCCGGCCGGGGCCGGCGGTATTTCCCAGGAAAAACAGGGAGATCAGCGCCACCAGGGTGGGAAAGCGGCCGTTGCAGGGCACCAGGGAATTGGTCAGCTGGGCCGTAAGCCGCTCCCGGGGGGAGTCGATGATGCGGCAGCCGGTGACGCCGCAGGCGTTGCAGCCGAAGCCCATGCACATGGTCAGGCTCTGCCGCCCGTGGCCGCCGCAGCGGCACATGAGACCGTCTAAGTTGAAGGCCACCCGGGGCAGATACCCGGCATCTTCCAGCAGGGTGAACAGAGGGAAGAAAATAGCCATGGGCGGCAGCATTACCGCCACCACCCAGGCGGTGGTGCGGTACAGACCATCGGCCGCCAGGCCCCGGAGCCAGGGCGGTGCGCCCAGGGAGGCAAGGCCATCCCGGAGGGGCTCCAGCAGAGAGAACAGGGCCTTTTGCAAAAATTCAGAGGGGGCGGAGGAGCCCCAGATGGTCAGGTAAAACACCGCGCCCAAAAGCAGCAGCATGGCGGGAATGCCCACCAGCCGCCCCGTCAGCAGCCGGTCCAGCAGCCGGTCCCGCCGGTGGGGCGGTTTCTGAAAGCGCAGGCAGGCCGCGCCCATTTCCTCCGCCAGATGTACCCGGGCGGCGGTGACGGCGTCCCGGAGGGAGCGGCCGGTGAGGCTGCCCAGGCTGTCCAGGGCCCGGGCCAGGGCGGCCGTCTCCTCCGGCTGGGGGGCAAGCTCTCCGCACAGCAGGGCCAGGGCTCTGTGCCGGGGACAGGGCAGCAGGGCCAGGGCCTTTTCCACAGAGGCGGGATAGGGGATGCGCCAGGGGGCGGGCGACCCGGGGTCCTCTCCCTGGGCCAGGATGGCCCGGGTCAGCTCCGCCAGGCCCCGGCCCCGGCCGGCGGCGGCGCCCACCACCGGGCAGGAGAGCTGCCGGGCCAGGGCGGCCAGGTCAACTTTCAGGCCGTCCTTTTCCGCCTCGTCCAGCAGGTTCACGCACACCACCAGCCGGGGCGTGATCTGCCGGATCTGCAGGATGAGATTCAGGTTTCGGCAAAGGCAGGTGGCGTCCGCCACGGCCAGGGTCACATCCGCCGCGCCGGAGAGAAGATAATCCCGGGTCACCTCCTCCTCGGGGGAGTCGGCGGAGAGGGAATAGGTGCCGGGCAGGTCCACCAGGCGGACGGAGCAGTCCCCGGCCCGGAAGGTGCCCTCCGCCGAGGCAACGGTTTTGCCCGGCCAGTTCCCCGTGTGCTGATGCAGCCCCGTCAGGGCGTTGAAGATGGTGGATTTGCCCACATTGGGATTGCCCGCCAGGGCCACCGTGAGCTGCTTCATGTGCGCTCCTCCTTGCCGCAGATATTTCCCCAGTATATGCCCGGGAAATCGGAGCCGTTCCTTCTATTTGGCCGGGCCGGCGCATATACTGCCTGCGTGCTGCGAGGCAGCCGGGAGGAGGAAGCAATATGAAGATCCATGTGGTGCAAAAGGGGGAGACTCTTTTCTCCATTGCACAGCAGTACGGCGTGTCCGCCCGTCTGCTGCAAAAGCTCAACCAGGCGCCGACGGACGGAGCGCTGGTGCCGGGGCAGACTCTGGTGGTGCTGCTGCCGGAAAGGACCCATGTAGTGCGCCGGGGTGACACGGTGTGGTCCATTGCAAGGGAGCACGGTATATCCACCCGGGAGCTGTACCAAAACAACATCTTTCTCCAGGGACAGGGGGCCCTGACCCCGGGGGAGGAGCTGATCCTGTCCCTGCAGGATGTGCATCGGGAGGGCAGTCTGGGCGTGAACGGCTACGCCTACCCCTTCATAAACGGGGACCTGCTGCGCCAGGTGCTGCCCTACATGACCTATGCCACCCCCTTTACCTACGGCATCGGAGCGGACGGGGGTCTGGCGGCCCTGCGGGACGAGGGAATTTTAGCGGCAGCGGGGCAATACAGTGTGCTGCCATGGATGCATCTGTCCACCATGACGGAGGAGGGACGGTTCTCCTCCGCCCGGGCAGAGGCGCTGCTGGGCAGCGTCCCCCGGCAGGAGACGCTGCTGGGGCAAATCAAGGAAATATTGAAGGAGAAGGGCTACGGCGGGCTGGATGTGGACTTTGAGTACATCCGGCCGGAGCTGGGAGCGGCCTATGCCGCCTTCGTGGACCGGCTGCGCCGGGAGCTGAATCCCCTGGGCTGCAGCGTACTGGTGGCCCTGGCCCCCAAAACCTTCGCCGGGCAGCGGGGCCTGCTGTACGAGGCCCACGACTACGCCGCCCTGGGTCGGGCCGCCAACGGGGTGCTGCTGATGACCTATGAGTGGGGCTATACCGCCGGACCGCCTATGGCCGTGGCTCCCCTGGACAAGGTGCGCCAGGTGGTGGACTACGCCCTGACGGAAATCCCGGCGGAGAAGCTGTTTCTGGGCGTGCCGGTATATGGCTACGACTGGCCGCTGCCCTTCCGGGAGGGGGTGACCAGAGGGGAATCCGTCTCGCCGCAGGAGGCCCTGGCCCTGGCCCGGCGGCACGGGGCAGAGATACGCTATGACGAAACGGCCCAGGCCCCGTGGTTCCGGTATACAGCGGCGGGAGGCAGGGAGCACGAGGTGTGGTTTGAGGATGCCCGGAGCAGCTATGCCAAGTTCCGCCTGGCGGCGGAGAAGGGCCTGCAGGGGGTGGGCCTATGGAATCTGATGCGGCCCGCACCCCAGACGTATCTGGCGCTGCACGGGGGATTTGAGATCGAGGTAATGCGGTAAGAGAAGATGCTCCTTTGGGGAGGGGATACGGATTGCCGCAGCCAGTTTGCAAACTGGCCTCGCAATGACATTTTACATGAAGCACGGCGCAAGGCCGGCGGGCGGACAGGGGCGTCCGCCCCTACGGAAATGTAGGAACGATTGCGTAGGGCGGCGTGCCCTCACGCCGCCGCGATGGCGCAGTGGGTATCGGACGGCGGGCCGGGGGCGTCCGCCCCTACAAAATGAAAACAGGAAATTCGGCGGTGCGGGCCGATGTGGGCATCGGCCCCTACGGAGGGCATGGGATCTTGTGCAAGTCCGGTTCGGGGCGTCCGGGAGGACGACCCCTGCGAAATTATGACAAGAAACGCGGCGATAAAAGCAAAACAGGCGGCTGACCCATGGTGGGCCAGCCGCCTGTTTTTTAGAAAGAGGAGAGAAAAACACTTTGTACGAGAATACCTTACAGGCTGCGGCGGAAAATGTCAACGGGCGGGGCGCAGGATTCATAATTTGTTTACAAGAATGGGGCAAAATCCCTATTGCATATTCAAAAAATGTGTGCTAATATTTAGTCCTCTAAAAGTTAGCGTGCTAAATTTATAAAAAGGAGGGATGCGGCGTGAAGCGATGTGACGCGCAGCAGGCGCATTTCGGCCCGCTGCTGGGATACTGCGACCACCAGATGATGAAGCTGATGGTGCGCAAGCTGCGGGGATATGATGTGTCGCCTATGCAGTGCCGTACACTGACCTTTCTCTATGAGCAGCAGGGAGATGTGACCCAGAAAAACCTGCAGGAATTTCTGCGGGTGAAGCCGCCCACGGTAAACGGCATCGTGGAACGGCTGGAGGAAAAGCATCTGCTGACCCGGAGCGTTTCTCCCGGGGACGGGCGGTGCAAGCTGCTGCATTTGACCGAGGAGGGCCGGCGCTTTTACCAAGAGTTCATCGCCATTACGGAGGAGGTCCACCGGCAGGCGGAGCAGGGCTTTACAAGGGAAGAAGTGAAGCTGCTGCAGAGCCTCTTGACGCGGGTGGCCGAGAATTTGTCCCGGGAAACGGAGGAAACACACACATGAAGAAAAAAAGACTAATGGACTATACCGCCGGGTACCGGGTGCTCATTGTACTGGGCATCCTGTGCTCGGCGGGAGAGGCCGTGCTGGAGCTGCTGCTGCCCCAGATCATGAGTGACATTGTGGACATCGGCATCAAAAATGCGGACAGGGGCTATATCCTCATGGCCGGACTGAAGATGGTTATAATGGCCCTGGTGTCTTTGGCTCTGGGCGTAGGGGCGGCGGTGCTTGCCTCCAAGGCCGGCATGGGCTTCGGCGCCAATCTCCGGGCCGCCGAGTATCGGCAGGTGCAGAGGTTCTCCTTTGCCAACATTGAGCATTTTTCCACGGCCTCTCTGATTACCCGGCTGACCAACGATGTGAGCAGCCTGCAGATGACCCTGATGATGGGTATGCGGATGCTGGTGCGGGCCCCGGTGATGCTGGTGACGGCCCTGGTGATGGCACTGGTCATCAGCACGCGGCTGAGCCAGGTGTTCCTGGTGGTGATCCCGCTGCTGGTGCTGGGCGTGGTGCTGGTGCTGCGGAAGGTGGGGCCGTTCTTCACCGCCCTGCAGGGGGCTACGGACGACCTGAACCTGGTGGTGCAGGAGGACCTGAACGCTATCCGGGTGGTAAAATCCTTCGTGCGGGAGGATGTGGAAAAGGAAAAGTTCGCCGGGCGCAACGAAAAGCTCAAGGGCATGGCGGAAAAGGCATTCGGGTTTGTGGTGATGTTCATGCCGCTGATCTTTCTGCTCATGGGCGGCACCATTGTGGCGGTGCTGTGGATCGGCGGCAACTATGTGTACGAGGGGAGCCTGCTCTCCGGCGACCTGATCGCGTTTTTCACCTATGTTTCTGAGATTTTGATGTCGCTGATGATGGTGTCCATGGTGATGATGATGCTCACCCGGTCCATCGCCTGCGGCAGGCGCGTGATGGCGGTGCTCAATGAGGAGCCGCAGATCACCGACGAAAAAGCCCAGGCGGGGCTGACGGTGGAAAACGGGGCCATCGACTTTGACCACGTCTATTTCCGCTACAACGAAAAGGGCCAGACCTGGAACCTGGAGGACATCGACCTGCACATCCCTTCCGGGGCCACGGTGGGCATCCTGGGCGGTACCGGCAGCGCCAAGACCACCCTGGTGAGCCTGATCCCGAGGCTCTACGAGGCCACAGAGGGCAGCGTGCGCGTGGGCGGACACGATGTGCGGGAATACTCCATGAAGCATCTGCGAGACGCCTGTGCCATGGTCCTGCAGAAGAACACCCTGTTCTCCGGCACCATCAAGGATAACCTCCGCTGGGGCGATGCCAATGCCACAGACGAGGAGATGCGCAGCGCCTGCCGCATTGCCTGCGCAGAGGAGTTCATTGAGAAAATGCCGGAGGGCTACGACACCTACATTGAGCAGGGAGGCACCAATGTGTCCGGCGGGCAAAAGCAGCGGCTGTGCATCGCCCGGGCCATTCTCAGACGGCCCAAGGTGCTGATCCTGGACGACTCCACCTCGGCGGTGGACACGGCCACGGACGCAGCCATTCGCCAGGGGCTGCGGTCCACCCTGCCGGGGACTACGAAGGTCATTATTGCCCAGCGCATTTCTTCCGTGCAGGATGCGGACATCATCGTGGTGCTGGACGACGGCAAAATATCCGGTGTGGGCAGCCATGCAGAGCTGCTGAAAACCAACGAAATTTACAGGGAAGTGTATGAATCCCAGCAGGGAGGAGGTGCCATTGATGGCTGAAGCAAAACGCAGACCCGGGCCCCACGGGCCCGGCGGCGGGCAGCGCCATGGATACCAGAAGCCCAAGGACATGAAGGGCACCGTGAAAAAGCTGCTGAAATACATGGGCCGCTACAAGGGGGCGCTGGCAGTGGTAGCGGTGTGCCTGGTGGTGAGCAGCGGGGCATCCATTCTGTCCAGCTACCTGCTCAAGCCCATTATCAACGACTATATCCTGCCGGGGGATTTCCCGGGACTGATCCGGATGCTGTGCGTGCTGGGCGGGGCGTTCCTGCTGTCGGGCGCGTGCTCCTACGCCTATGCGCGGATCATGGTACACATCGCCCAGAACACTGTGGCGGCCATCCGGCGGGATCTGTTCAACAAGATGCAGTCCCTGCCCCTGCGGTACTTTGACACCCATCAGTCCGGCGACCTCATGAGCCGGTTTACCAACGACATTGACACCATTTCGGAGATGATCAACTCCAGCTTTGCAAACCTCATCTCCTGCGCCCTGACCTTCCTGGGCACCGTGGGCATGATGCTGTATCTGAACTGGGTGCTGACGCTTATCACCGTTGCCTTTTTGGTGCTGATGCTCTTCACGGTGAAGACCATCGGCGGGCGCAGCCGGGTGAGCTTTCAGCAGCAGCAGGCAGCACTGGGCGCGGTGAACGGCTATGTGGAGGAGATGATCGAGGGGCAGAAGGTCATCAAGGTCTTTAACCACGAGCAGAAGACCATTGACCAGTTTGACACCCTCAACGAGAGCTACCGCCAGGCGGCCACCGCCGCCCAGGCCTACGCCAGCTCCATGATGCCCGCTATGGGCAACCTCTCCCGCATCAACTACGCCGTGACCTGCTGCGTGGGCGGTCTGCTGGCTATCGGCGGCGTGGGAGACATCGGATCCCTGGCGGCGTACCTGCTGTATGTGAAGCAGGTGTCCCAGCCCATCGCCCAAATGAGCCAGCAGGTGAACACCATCCTGGCCGCCGTGGCCGGCGCGGAGCGCATCTTCGCCGTGATGGAGGAGCAGCCTGAGGTGGACCAGGGCAAGACCGTACTGGTCCGGGCGGAGAAGAAGGACGGGGCCCTCCGCGAGGTGCCCTACCGCACCGGCTGCTGGGCCTGGAAAGCTCCCGACGGCACCATGACGGAGCTGCGGGGCGACGTGCGGTTTGACCATGTGGACTTCGGCTACACCAAGGAAAAGACCGTGCTGCACGACGTGAGCCTGTACGCCGAGCCCGGGCAGAAGATCGCCTTTGTGGGCTCCACCGGCGCGGGAAAGACCACCATTACGAACCTCATCAACCGCTTCTATGACATCGACGCCGGGACCATCACCTATGACGGAATCGACGTGCGCAACATTGAGAAAAACTCCCTGCGCCGGTCCCTGGGCATGGTGCTGCAGGACACGCACCTGTTTACCGGCACCATCGCCGAGAACATCCGCTATGGGCGGCCCGACGCCACCGACGAGCAGATCGTGGCCGCAGCCAAGCTGGCCAACGCCGACGGCTTCATCCGCCACCTGCCCCAGGGGTATGACACCCCCATCACCGGCGACGGCGGCAGCCTGAGCCAGGGGGAGCGGCAGCTGCTGGCCATCGCCCGGGCGGCGGTGTCCGATCCCCCGGTGCTGATTTTGGACGAGGCCACCTCCTCCATCGACACCCGGACGGAAAAGCTCATTGAAAAGGGCATGGATTCCCTCATGGCCGGGCGGACGGTGTTCGTTATCGCCCACCGGCTCTCCACCGTGCGCAACGCCCAGGCCATCCTGGTGCTGGAGCAGGGGGAGATCATCGAGCGGGGCGACCACGAGGATCTGCTGGAGCAGAAGGGACGGTACTACCAGCTGTATACGGGGCAGAGTGAACTGGCTTAAGTTGGCGAAAACAATCGAAAATTGGAGGTATTATGGATGAAGAAAATAAAATTTCCTTTTTCGGATGCCCCGAATACTGCTTGCTTCACTTGCCGCCATGTATTAGAGGAAAACAAGCCTATACTATATGTTTCGCATGACGAGGATGGGTACTGGCAGTTCCTATGTGGCGGGGAGCACAAGGAAGAAGATGCAAGAGTGGTTTCATTGGCAACTATCCTAAATATTGATGAAACAATGGGTGATTTAGCAAAATTGGATCGTGGAGTATATGCGGAGGCAAAAAGCGCAACAAGTGACTGGATCGTTAGACGCAGAGATCAGTAAAATTTTCTGCTTCGCCAAGGGACTGCACCGAAAAATGATTTGAAAATTTTGCGTCTGCGGACGCAAATTCTGCGAAGCTATGGTATAATACTATTCAGCAATTCAGCGGAGCGGAAAAATATTGAAGGAGGACAAGAGCATGACAGAACAGGAATTGATGCGTTTGGCCGTGGAGATGCTGGACAAAGCCTATGTGCCCTACTCCCATTTTCCCGTGGGTGCAGCTCTGGAGTGCGAGGACGGGACGGTATACACCGGCTGCAACATCGAAAACGCCGCCTTTCCCTGCACCATCTGCGCCGAGCGGACGGCCATGTTCAAGGCCATCAGCGAGGGAAACTGCAAGTTCAGGCGCATCGTGGTGGCCGGAAAAAGCGAGGATTTCTGCGTGCCCTGCGGCTCCTGCCGCCAGGTGATGCGGGAGTTTGCCCCGGAGCTGGAGGTCATCTGTCTCAACGGCAAGGGCGAGGCCAGGCACTACACCCTGCGCCAGCTGCTGCCGGAGAGCTTCGGGCCGGAGTACCTGTAACGCCCGGGCCGGGCCGGACATAGAATGAGACAGTCCGTGACGGAGGAGGGCGTTGCCCATGGAGAGCGATCTTTCCTGCCTGGGCAGCGGACAGAGGGGCATCATCACCGCCCTGCGCTTTTCCGGCGGGAAAAGGCGGCGGCTCATGGAGCTGGGGTTCATCCCCGGGGCCATGGTGACGGCCCTGCAGAAGGCGCCCTTCGGCGGGGCGGTATCCTATGAGGTCATGGGAACGGTCATCGCCCTGCGGAGCACCGATGCCCGGCGGATCGGGATCAAAATATGCAAATAAAAGCGAGCCCTCCGGCTTTGGCGAGGGTGAGAAGGAAACATGCTGAAAATTGACCTCAGCCAAGTAGACAGATAAGAGAAAAGCTGTGTGAATGGGAAATCCATTTGCACAGCTTTTTCTTTTTGCATCAGTATGAAAAACAGCGTTTGCAGAGCGCGCAGCCGGCACCGCGGGGGGGGGGCGATTATTTTCGCGATTGCATCTTTATGTCCTCCGCCGCAGCCGGTGGCGGGCCTTTTGCCTGCGCTGCCTTTTACAGCTTCCAGCCGACCGCTTTTTCACGGCCGCTGATAAAGCGGCGGTAAATGCCGTCCTGGGCCATCAGCTCGTCATGTGTGCCGCGCTGGACGATTTGTCCCTTGTCCACCACGAGGATCTGATCGGCATGGCGGACGGTTTTCAGCCGGTGAGCGATCATGATGACGGTTTTCTCCTGCGTCAGCGCACGGACTGCTTCCATCAGCTCTTTTTCATTCTCAGGATCCACATTGGCGGTGGCCTCATCCAAAATGATGATGGGCGCATCCTTCATCATGGCGCGGGCGATGGAAAGGCGCTGGCGCTCGCCGCCGGAAAGGGAGGCTCCCGCCTCGCCGATGACCGTTTCATACCCTTGCGGCAGCTTTAGAATAAAGTCGTGGCAGTGGGCCTTCTTTGCTGCGGCAACGACCTGTTCCATCGATGCATCCGGCTGACCGAAGCGGATGTTGTTTGCGACTGTGTCGCGGAACAGATAGACAGTCTGAAATACAAAGCTGAAATTCCGCATCAGGCTGTCCATGTCGTATTCGCGCACATCGTGGCCGCCCAGCGTGACCGTTCCTGCGTCTACATCCCAGAAGCGGGAGAGCAGATGGCAGAGCGTGGTCTTGCCGCTGCCGGACGGGCCGACAATGGCCACCGTTGTCCGCTCCGGAATGGTCAGCGTAATTCCGTTGATGATAGGCTTTTCCCCATAGGAGAAGCAAATGTTCTCTGCGCAAAGGTCATGATTCTCCGGATCGAGCTCCGCACCGGAAATGTCCATGGCGGGCAGGTTCAGAATATCGCTCGCCTGATTCACGCAGGTATCCACCACCCGCAGCAGACTTGATTGTGTACCGGCCTGCTCCAGACCTTCAGTGAGCAGGAAGGAGCAGATGCAAAGCATGACGCAGTTGAGAAGCTCCATGTGACCACTTGTGTAAAGCATTAGAGAAAGCATTACCACGGCCACATCGATGAGCTTGGAAACGGCATTCTGCGCCAGCATCAGCGGCAGGAGCTTCAGCTCCATGTCGGTATTGGCATCCACATTCTCCTCGATGGCGGCTTCCAGCCTGCGGTTATACCGGCCAATAAGGGAGTAGGACTTCACCTCGGCAATTCCTTTGATGAACTCCAGCACCTGCTCCACCACCGCCGCGTCTCCGGTAAACTTGCGGCGGGTCGCTTGCTCGGATCTCCTCTGCAATGCGTGATTCACGGCGCAGTAGAGGGCAAGACCGGCCATAATGAGCAAGCCCACCCGCCAATCGAACAGGAACACCGCCAGCGTCATGACCGCTGTGGAGAAAATGCCCTCCGTGACGAGCATGACCACGCGGGTGGACACGCCGGAGAGGTTATCCATCGTGTTGGTGGTCACGGAGGTGATGGCGCCGAGGCTGTTTTCGCTGAAATAGCCCATAGGCAGATAGCGCAGATGCGCGGCAATCTGCACGCGTTTGTTGGCGGTGGTGCAGTAGCCGGCATCCGTCTGCAAGGCGGTGGCGCGGTATTTGAGAAGCGACGAGCCAATGACGGATGCCAGCATGATCGCAAGGGAAAGCAAGATCGATTGCGCAGTCACGCCGCCTGTCAGGATCGCCTGCAGCATCACACCGATCGCCGGAATTTTCAGCGCCGAAAACAAAGCCGCCAATACGCCGAGGACGATGGAGCGATAGAACTCTTTCCGCTCCCGATCGTCACAGAAATGAAAGAACTTTTTCAGGATCTCAAGCACGGCCGGCACCTCCCTCCCCGCTGTCACGGGCTGCAATATGCGCGTTCCAAAGGGCTTCATACAGCGGACAGGTTTGCAGCAGCTCCGTCTGCGTTCCTGCTGCGTCGATACGGCCGTCGTTTACCACGACGATCTGGTTGGCGTCCACGATGGTGGAGAGCCGGTGGGCAATGACGATCAGCGTCTTGCCGCGCACGAGCCGCGCGACGCTCTCCTGGATGAGGGCTTCGTTCTCCGGGTCGGTGTAGGCCGTAGCCTCGTCCAGAATGACGATAGGGGCGTTTTTGAGCATGGCGCGGGCGATGGAGATGCGCTGCTTTTCGCCGCCGGAGAGGTGGCCGCCGCCGCTGCCGACCACGGTGTCAAAGCCGTTTTCCAGCCCTATGATAAAGTCATAGCATCCGCAGTCGCGCGCCGCCTGTTCCACCTCGGCATCCGTCGCACCGGGTCTGCCCATGCGGATATTCTCCCGCACGGTATTATCGAACAGGAAGTTCTCCTGCGAAACGTATGCAACGAGTTGGTTGTAATGTTCAGAGGAAATGCTGCGGATGTCCGCTCCACCGACTGTAATATTGCCGCTTCCAACATCCCAGAAGGAGGCAATGAGCTTGGCAATGGTGGACTTGCCGCTGCCGGAGGGGCCAACCAGCGCGTTGACCGTTCCCTCCCGAAAGGTAAGGCCGATACCGTGCAGCACCTCTGTATCATGATAGCCGAAATGAACATCGTGCAGCGCCACAGTGCTGCCGTGCGGCGTCGCTGCGTCCGTTTCCGGGCGGGACAGCTCCGGGGCGGTGAGGATATCCGTCACCTGGCTGATGATGGTTCCGACCTTGGCCAGATCGTCGGTGAACTGCATGCAGCCGATGATGGGCGTAATAAGCCCCATGGAGAGAATCACAATGAGAACGAACGTTGTAGGCGGCAGCGTCCCGTTTTTCAGCAGCAGGCCGCCGATGGGGAGCACGCTCAAAAGTGTCGCCGGCATGATGTTCATGGCAAAGGTGAAGTAGAAGTTGCTCTTATTCATCCAGTCGATGTAGCTCCGGGCGCACTCCCTGGCGGCGGAAACGAACTTTTCATAGCTGCTTTTCGACTTGCCGAATACCTTGATGACTTCGATCCCGCCGATGTACTCCACCGCCGTATCGTTCAGAGTGTTGGTAGCTGCAACGGTGCGGGCGTAATTCTTGTTATACCCCGCCATCATCAGCATGAAGAACACCATGCCCAGCGGAAAGGTAACAAGGGAAGCCAGCGCCATGCGCCAGTCGATTACAAACAGATAAATCAGTGCTGCCGCGGCGACTGCGGCATTGCTGCTCATCTCCGGAATGACATGCGCCAGCGTCGGCTCGATGCTGTCCACGCGCTCCACGAGAATGTTTTTCAGTTCGCCGGAGCCGCGGCTCTGCACATCGCCCAGCGGCATTTTTGCGAGCTTGGCAAGTCCCTGCTTTCGGATATTTCCCAGCACGGCAAAGGTCGCCTTGTGGGACTGCGCCGTAGACAGTGAGTGCAGCAGCACCCGCAAAAGCCAAAATGCCGCCATCACCGCACAATCGATCAAATAGCCTGCAAGGTCCTTATTCCCGGCCAGCAGTTTGCCGATGACTTGCGCCATCACAAAGAACGGCAGGATCTGAAACACCGCACCAATGACGGCCAAAATCACGCTTGCGATATAGCCGGATTTTTTCTGCCCGGCAAAGGTAAAGACCCAGCCGAAGGTCCCTTTTTCTTTTTTCACATTTCTCACCTCACATCGAAAAGCTTTTTCATGGTCGGGAGCCGTTCTCCTGTTATGGGAAAATCATCCCGTATTCTGCCGCCGTCCAAATGCAGCACTCGTGTGCAGGTGCGGCAGACAAATTCGTAGTCGTGGGTGACGATGAAAATGACCTTGCCCCAATCGGAAAGACGCCGAATAAGAGCTGAAAGCCGCACCATGCTGTCGAAGTCTAAGCCGCTGGTCGGCTCGTCGAACACCAAAAGCTCCTTGCCGCAGACCATGGAGCTTGCAGCCGCAAGGCGCTGCTTTTGGCCGCCCGAAAGCGTGTTCGGATGCCGCCCCCGAAAAGGGGCAAGCCCCAATTCCTGAAGTGTCTGTTCGGCAAGCGCCGCGTCGGGATGCCGGATGCCGAAGGTACACTCCGCCGCCACGCTTTCGGCAAAGAGCTGATAGTTCACATCCTGCATGACCAGGTAAGAACGTTTCATGCGCTCTTTCGGCTTCTGCACCTTTCCGTTCCATAGGTATGAGCCGGACGCTTCCTTATGCAGTCCGCAGAGTGCGCGGGAGAAGGTCGTTTTTCCGGCGCCGTTGTGCCCGACGACGGCGATGACGTCGCCGGGTGCGGCCTGCAATGAGAGATTGCTCAACACCGGCTGTTTTTTGTAAGCCAGCGTCACATTCTTCAGTTCGAGCATCTGCGGCCGACCCGCTGCGGCAGCGCACACCGGTTTTTCCTCATGCAGGTCAATTGCCCGTAGCCCCATTTTCTGCCGCTTTTCTGCGGACAGCGCTGTGAACTGCTCAGGTGTAAAGTTGCCCGCAATTTTTCCGTTTTCAAGGTAGATAATGCGGTCGGCAACATCCATGAGGTAATAGAGCCGGTGCTCTGCGACGATCACGGTCTTGCCCTGGGACTTGATGAGCCGCAGATGCTCCCGCAGCTCGCCGATCGCCGTCATATCAAGATTGGACGAGGGTTCGTCCAGCAGATAGACCTCCGGATCCATGGCGTAGACCGACGCAAAGGCGATCTTCTGCTTTTCGCCGCCGGAGAGGGCGAAGATATTGCGGCCGAGCAGGTTTTCGATGTGCAGTGCATTGGCGGTTTCCGCCACACGCCGCTCCATCCGCTCCTGCGGCACAGCTTCGTTTTCCATGCCGAAGGCGATCTCGCTGTCGGTGTCCACATTGAAAAACTGCGTCCGGGGATTCTGAAACACGCTGCCCACCTTCTCCGCAATTCGATACATGGGCAGGTCGGTGAGGCTTTCGCCGTCAAGCAGGATTTCTCCGCTTAAATTTCCCGCAAAGAACTGCGGGATCAGACCGTTTATCAGCCTTGTCAGGGTCGTTTTTCCGCAGCCGCTCCGTCCGCACAGCAGCACGCACTGGCCGCCCGGGATGGTGAGGTCGATATTTTTCAGTCCTCCGTCCCCGCTGTCCGGATAGGCAAAGGACACATTCTTACATTCGATCATACAGCCACCGCCTTCCATACGAGCTCCGCGGCAAGAAACAGCGCAAAAAGAATCATTGCCCAAAAGTCCGCTGCCTTGCTGGCCGCCGTCAGAAGCGGCACATAGATGCAGTTTATTGTCATAGCCGGAGCTTTCAGAAAGCCCAGGAGGGTCGGTGACACATCCCGCAGACGCATGGCGTCCTTGATATAGTGCCAGTCCTCGCGGATGGTCGGCAGATAGCGCAGCATGACGGCGATGGGAATGGTCAGCTTTTTCGGAATGTGCAGGCGCGCCATAGCGGAGAGGAATTCCCCGACCTTGGTGGTGGAGATCACAAGCCCTGCCAGCATCCCGCAGGCATAGACCTTATGTACCAAACCGAGAAACGCGACGAACATGGTCCGCCACGTGCCGGTCAGCATACCCATGCACCAAACGGTAAACACACAGATCAGCGCATAGGCAATGATGCCGCGCAAAGCATATCTCCATTTTCCGCTGAGTGCTGCCAACAAAGCGATGAGTGTCACCAAAACGAACTGAAAATACAGATTCGGCGCAAACACGGCGCTCAGGACGCAGAGCAGGATAAGAAACAGTTTTGCGCGCGGGTCCAGATGCAGCTTCATTTGGTGATGCCGGCTTTTTCAAATTGCTTGCGGAGCATTTTGCAGCCGATAAAGGCGCTGAGCGCGGCGGCCAAAATGGTTCCCGCCAGCATAATGACCAGTATCCATGCGGTTCCCGTGGAGCGCATGGTGTCGATGTACGACTGCTCCGTGCCATTGCCGAGCATGGTCTTTGCCCAGCCGTCAGGGTTGGCGAAGAACACAAGATAGGAACCGGTGCCGCCGAGGGAAAGCAAAATATAGGAAAGCGAGTGGATCTTCTTGCTCTTATACTGGCCCATACCTGCGACGAGGTCGGCGATGATGCCCATAATGAGGTAGCCCAGCGCCATGGCCCAGTGCATACCGGTCACAAACCAGATGATGCAGAGAATTGCGCCGAGGATCGTGGCTGCCCAGCGCTTTTGTACTTTGGCCATCATAAGCAGATACACAGGGCCGCAAAGCAATGCGCTGCCCACGGGCATATAGAACGTCAGCACCGGATTCGGTGCGAAGAAAATGCCGCCCACGAGAGCGAATACGAGGAATAATGCCGAGAAGATCCCAACGGTCACAAGGTCCTTCACGGTCAGTCCTTTTTTTACGGATGATGGATTCATAATGATTTCTCCTTTGCGATAGGCAGACGGATTGACTTTCCGCCTGCTTTTTGATACAATTCAGTTAGAGTACGCTAACCTATAGCTATCATATAGAAAGCCATGGGCAAATGCAACGGCTCGCACTTTGATTTGACTGATCGTTGCATACAAAAGGCTAATCGTTTCAAGGAGAAACCATGAACAGCGAAATACTCAAAAAATACAATACGCTCTTAACGGAAAGCAGTTTCATTCCGATTCCGAACTGTGAGCAGTTCAGCCCGGCAGGGAGCAGCTGGCAGCTGTCCCCGGAGCTCGGCGGAGGGCACTACTGGCTATATGCCCGGAAGGACCTGTTTGATATTAAAATTCACGATTTTCATTTTCAAAACGACTTCGTCCTGAATTTTGATATTCCCGAAGGCATCAGCATTACAAGATATGATTCCATCTCCGGCGAGGAGCTGAATCCCTATCGGCGTCTGTCGGCCGGGAGTATTCAGACCATTGTCGGCGGCAAGCAGAATTATAAAGCGATCATCCATAAGCGCATCCCCATTCATTCCGTCGGGATCGAGGTATTTCCCGCATATTATGAGGATTACCTGAAAAAGCAGTATCCGGACGCATACTTTGATTTGCCCACTGCGTTTCAGTGCGTCGATCAGGCAGCGGAATTCCCGGCCATGTCAAAGCTGCTGTTTGAAATTGAGAACTACCGGGGCGAGGGGGTGGCGGCGGCGCTTTTCTACGAGGCAAAGGTCACGGAGGCCGTCGCCCTCGTGGTGGACAATCAGAAAAAACAGGCGGGAAAAAATGCGCATCCGTTATCGAAAGCGGATATGGAAGGGCTTGAAAATGTGGCCGGATACATAGCCGACCATTATGCTTTTGACATTCCGCTGGCGCGTCTTGCCAGTATTGCCTGCATGAGCGAGAGCAAGTTAAAGGCAAGCTTCAAGCGGCAGTTCGGATGCAGTGTCACGCAGTATATTCAAGGACGGAGGATGAGCCAAGCGGAACACCTGCTCATCAACACCGATTTCACCATGGGACAGATCGCGCAGATGATCGGTTACACCACCTCCAGCCGCTTTGCGGAGCTGTTCAAGAAGAACACAGGCATTTTGCCCATTGAGTACCGAAAGATTGCCCGGAGAGATCTATGAGTGGATGCTGTGCCGGATTTTGAGAAAGCCTGCGAATGCGCGAATGTTCCGTACACCGCCTTGGCAGCACGGGGAGCTGCCCGCCTGTTGCCCGACCCTATTTCATCGCCGCGGGCAAGGCGCTGCGGTACGGGAATCTGCGCCGCCGGATGGCGGATGGGCTGGAGGACAAGCTATTCCCGCCGCTGACAGTTGAAATGCAAAAACACAGCTGTTTCGAGTTTGGCAGCATGGAGGAACATCTTAAATGCAGGGATGCCATGACGAGGGCGTACCCCTGCGGTCATTTCCCCGTTTCTGAAGGAAAGGATCATGCAATATCAGATTCGCGAGCCGCAGAATTTTGCGGGCATGCTGATTTCCGCGATGGAACAGGATAAAATACCGGAACTTCCGTTTATCAGAAAGTGAGAGATACTTATGAAGTACAGAATTGAGAAAAACACGGTGCAGGAGACGCTGATCATTCCGCTGTATGCGCGGAAGGTATGCTCGGAGCTGTATCCGAAGCTTTATCGGGATGAGACGGCAATCCGCCTGATCGGCGAGATCGACTACGATTTTTCGGAGGCGGAGAAAAATTCCCGCAGCCTTATGCAGCGGTTCGGCGCGCTGGAGGTCGCCATGCGGCAAAACGACCTGGCGTGGGAGGTGCGGGATTATCTGAAAGATCACCCCGATGCGGCGGTGGTAAACCTCGGCTGCGGGCTGGACAGCACCGGCAGAAGCTGCGACAACGGCACCTGTAAAATATATAATCTGGATTTTCCCGATGTCATCGCCGCGCGCAATGAGCTGCTGCCTGCCGGAGAGCGGGAGGAGAATATTCCGTGCGACCTGAACGACACGGCGTGGGTTACAAAGATCGACGCCTCCGGCGGCGCGGTATTCTTTGCCTCCGGTGTGTTCTATTATTTCCTGACGGAGCAGGTCAAAGCGCTGGTGCAGCGGATGGCGGACGCTTTTCCCGACGGCGTGCTGGTGTTTGACGCGGCAAACCGGACGGCGGTGAAGATGATCGCAAAGGCCTGGCTCAAGAGTGCGAAAATCAAGGATGTGGGAGCGTATTTTGCCGTTTCGGACGCGAAAAGCGAGCTTTCCCCCTGGGACAGCCGGCTGCGCGTGTCCAGCCGCGGGTATATGCTGGGCTACCATGATCTTCGCGACCCGTCCGTCAGCGTTTTTTTCCGTTTCCTTGCAAAGGTCGGCGATCAGCGGATGAAAATGCAGATCGTGAAGATCCGGTTTGGAGGCAGACAATGAAAGCGAGCAAAGAAATGAAGCCGGATGGATCCCCAAGGCGGATCCGATGGTGTGTTCTTGGCGCGATCGGGTGTATCTGTATGGCCGCCGGAGATTGGCTGCTGGGGTGCGTCCCCCTTCAGGGGTCAGATACGGGAATGTTCCAAAGAGCCTATTATTTATCCGGCGCTTATGGCTTGTGGAGACCGGTGCTTACCGTCGGACTGGGCGCGATGGGGGCATTTCTCTATTACTTTGCGGTAAAAGCCATGAACGCAGACATTGGCACAAGGTACAGAAAAACAAAAGCGGTACAGTACCTGTGCGGAATTTTCACCGTTGCGGTGGCGCTGACCATCCATACTTGGGTCGCAACTATGGCATGGTTTTCTACATACCTGGGACCGCGCATCGGAGAAGAAGCGGCAGTCACAGTGGTCACGGCCTATCAGAACGCTATGCTTCCCGCCATCCTCCCGATGTATGTTCCGATGGTGCTTTTTGTCGGGATCCATTTTATCATGCTGCTTGCGGGCAGGACCCGTTATCCCCGGTGGATGCTCGCTTTTCATCCGGTCACATGGAATGTCCTGCTGATAGCCATTCCGGACCTTGCGCAGGCTATGCAGGTGCCTGCGGCCACATGGATGTCCGTGATGAGCCAAAGCAGTTCAAACAGCTCTGTCATCATCTGGTGTATCGCGGCTGCAATTTATGAAAAGAAGCACATATGAAATGACTTGAGCGTGAAAGAACCCGTATCAGCAAAGCGCTGATACGGGTTCTTTCTATCCTGCTCCATCTCTGCAGTCCGCCAGGCCATGATATTCCGATGGGCCGAGGCCGCGATAGGACTGCAGCCTGAGGATTTGTTTTTCAACGGATATATAGTTTCCCTTGACAAGCCGAACAGTGTGAATTATAATAACAGCGTTATGAAACGGCGTTATTGATATGAAAGGCGTGGGTGTATGGCAAAGCAGATCGAAGGTGTGGCAGAACGCATTCTTGCGGCGGCCAAGGAGGAATTTCTCGATAAAGGCTATGTGGATGCCTCCCTGCGGACGATCGCTGCGGCAGCGGAAACCAGCACAAATTCCATCTATGTCCGTTTCGGCGACAAGGAAGGGCTGTTTTCCGCCATCGTGGAACCGGTTTTAAACGAGATGACAGAGCGGTTTATCCGGATCCAGGAGCGATTCCACCAGATGTCAGCCGATGAGCAGGCGGAGATCATGCCGAAATACGCCGACGGCGGAACACTGGAATTGATGGATTATATGTATGCGCATTTGGATGAATTCCGGCTGCTGCTGGATGCGTCCTACGGTACACGATTCCATAATTTCGTGGATGAGCTTGTTCGCATTGAGGTGGAATATACCTACAAGTATATGGAGGCTGTGGGCTACCCCGATCAATTCGGCGACGCCGTCACGCAGAAGCTGCTGCATATCGTCACCACATCACGATTTGAGAGCATTTTTGAGATCATACGCCATGGAATGAGCCGCGAGGAAGCATCTGAATACATCGAGCTTCTGAGCCGGTATCACCGAACCGGATTCCTTGAGATTTTCGGGAAGGCCGTGCAGTAAATGGGCGGAAAGGCTGCCTGAAGCGGCAGCCTTTTCACAAAGCCATCAGTTAGAGCAGACTAATTCACAGGAGGTAGTGATTTATGAAAAAACAAAGTCCGGTAGGGCGGATATGGGAGCTTGGCGAAAAAGAACACGGCAAGCTCATCACGGCGGTCGCTCTCGCCGTGATCGGCGTGGCCTGCGGCATGGCGCCCTATTTCGCCGCAGCAAAAATCATCGCGCAATTGCTTGCGGGAGAGGCGGCGTTCTCGGCATATCTGCCATGGCTGGGCATGGCGCTGGCCGGATTTCTTATCCGCACGGGGCTCTACAACGGCGCGCTCGGCATTTCGCACAAGGCGACATTTAACATTCTCAAGACGATCCGCCAAAAGCTTCTTGCCAAGCTGCCCCGCCTGCCGCTGGGAACGGTGATGGACACCTCCAGCGGTAAGCTGAAGGAGACCATCGTAGATCAGGTGGACGGCATGGAAACGACGCTGGCCCACCTTTTCCCGGAGATGACGGCAAACATCGTCACACCCTTGCTTACGATCATTTACCTGTTTGTCCTGGACTGGCGGCTGGCACTGCTGTCGCTGGCGGTATTCCCCGTTGCATTTTTCTTCATGATGATGGTGATGGGCGGCTATGGCAAGGACTACGAGGGGGCTGTGAAGGCTACCACGGAAATGAGCGGCACCATGATCGAGTACATCAACGGCATCGAGGTCATCAAGGCGTTCAACCAGGGCAAGGCCTCCTACACCAAGCTCACCGACAAGGTGCGCGCCAACGCCCAGTATTACTATGACTGGATGCGCCGCAGCCAGCTGGGCATGTCCATGGCCTATGCCTTTTTCCCGGCGCAGATGCTGACGATCCTGCCCTTCGGCTGGCTGTTCTATACCCACGGCACCCTGACGGCGGAGACCTTTGTCACGGTAATTATTCTCGCCCTGGGTATGGCAGCGCCCATTGTCGCCGCGTTCAATTTTGTCGACACGCTGGCGCAGGTCGGGACGACTGTTTCCCAGGTGGATGAAATTCTCAAAGCCGAGGAGCAGGTGCATGGCACCCGGCGCGTCGCATTTGAAAATTACAATATGGAGGTGAAGGATGTTTCCTTCGGCTACCATAACGACCGGGAGATTTTGCACGGTGTCAGCCTCGTGGTTCCGCAAAACAGCATGACGGCGCTTGTCGGGCCATCCGGCTCCGGCAAATCCACACTGGCAAAGCTGATCGCGGGATTTTGGGATGTAGAAAATGGCACCATCACGATGGGCGGACATGATCTGAAGGAAATTCCGCTGGATGAGCTTTACGATCAGGTGGCGTTTGTCTCGCAGGACAACTACCTGTTTGACGACACCGTCCGGGAGAATATCCGCATGGGACGCAGAGACGCAAGGGATGCTGAAGTGGAAGCGGCGGCCCATGAGGCCGGCTGCGACAGCTTTATCGGCGAGCTGGAAAACGGGTTTGATACGGTCGTGGGCGGGGGCGGCGCCCACCTTTCCGGCGGCGAGCGCCAGCGCATTGCCATTGCCCGCGCCATGCTGAAAAACGCACCGATCATCATTTTGGACGAAGCAACCGCCTATATTGACCCCGAAAACGAAGCGGTGATACAAAATGCGGTGGCAAAGCTTGTCAAAAACAAAACCGTATTGGTGATCGCGCACAGGCTGTCTACTATTACGGGCGCCGACAACATCGCCGTGGTGAAGGACGGTCAGATCGAAGCACAGGGCGAGCATGAGCAGCTGCTGGAACACTGCGCGCTCTACCGCGAAATGTGGCAGGCGCATATCGGAGCAAAGGACGGTGACGCAGAATGATCGAGGCATTCCGTAAAATCTGGCATTTTGCCGGAAATGAAAGAAAAAATATCAACAAATCCGTGGCGGTGGGTTTTCTGAACGCCGTGCTGCAGATGTTTCAGGTGGCGGCGATCTACTTTGTCGTGCTCGCGCTGACCGGCGGTGTTCGCGGCGGCAAAACCGCGTGGATCGCGCTTATCTGCGAGCTGGTGGCCATCTTCGGCGGCGCGATCAGCGCCAGCTTTTCTAAGATGCTGCAAACCCACGCCGGCTATTTTATGGCGGCAGACCGCAGAATCTCCATTGCAAACCGGCTGAAAAGCGTGCCGATGGGCTTTTTCAGCGACAACAGTCTCGGCCAGATCTCGGGTGTGTGCACGACCGTTGTGGGCAGCATCGAGAGCATGGTGCCCATGGTACTGGTGAACATTTTGGGCGGGCTTATCACCACAGCGGTGTTTGCGGCACTGCTCCTCGTCTTCGACTGGCGCATTGGGCTGATCGTCCTGGCCGGCATCGCGCTGTATCTGTGCGCAGTATCCGCCATGGAGAAAAAGTCTGCGGTGATCGCCAATGATACGCAAAGATCCCAGACCGCACTCATCGAAGCCGTTTTGGAAGCGATACAGGGTATGAGTGTCATCAAGTCTTTCAACCTCACCGGCAAGGGCGACAAAAAATTGCAGGACGCACTGGAATACAATCGCCGCAGCAACATCGAGGTCAGCGAAATTCTGACGCCGTATACCGCATTGCAGGAGGCAATTTTACAGATGGCCGGTGTGGGCATGATGCTGGCAGCCATCCTGCTTTGGATCAGCGGCAGTATGAGCCTTGCGAATAGCCTGATGGTGCTGGTCATGTCCTTCCTCGTGTTCAATCAGATCAAGGCCTTCGGCATGGGGGTTTCCATGCTGCGCCTGGCGGCAGCTGCCATTGACCGCACGGAGCAAACCGAGGATATGCCCCGCATGGATGAAAGCGGAAAAGCCCTGAATCCCCGGAAGCACGACATCGTTTTCGATCATGTGAGCTTTTCCTATGAGCAGAAGCAGATCCTGCACGACATTTCCGCGACGCTGCCCGATAAGACGACGACGGCGGTCATCGGTCCCTCCGGCAGCGGCAAGACTACATTCTGCAGCCTCATCGCCCGCTTTTGGGATCCCGACAGCGGAAGTGTCCGGATCGGCGGATACGATGTGAAGGATTATACCCTTGAAGCCCTGATGGATCAGATCAGCGTGGTATTCCAAAATGTGTATCTCTTTGCCGACACCATCGAAAACAACATCAAGTTCGGCAAGCCGGACGCAACGCATGATGAAGTGGTCGCAGCAGCAAAGGCGGCTTGCTGTGATGATTTCATCGAGGCCCTGCCCGACGGCTACGACACGGTCATCGGCGAGGGCGGCGCAAGCCTTTCCGGCGGCGAAAAGCAGCGTATATCCATTGCCCGGGCCATGCTGAAAAACGCACCCATCGTCATTTTGGACGAGGCCACAGCCAATGTGGACCCAGAAAATGAGGACCGGCTGCAAAAGGCCATCGAGGCGCTGACGCGGGATAAAACCATCATCATGATCGCGCATCGCCTCAAAACCGTGCGCCACGCCGATCAGATCCTGGTCATCGACCATGGCCGCATCGTGCAGCAGGGCAAGCATGAGCAGCTCATTGAGCAGCCCGGCCTCTACGCGGACTTCGTCGGCGGCAAAAAGCAGACCGTCGGCTGGAAGCTGTAATAGGAAAGGCGGCGCTTTTTTGACAGCCCGCGCAGAGCGCTCCCCGGAAAAAGTCAGCGGCAGGAAGCGTGTTGCCATCGAGATATATTTTCCCTATATCGGGGCCATTCGGATCCGCTGAAAGAAGCCGGATGTGTTCGCAGACGCAGAACCCCCGGCGTGACAGCTTGCCACGCCGGGGGTGTTTCCAAAATGTCTGTACTTCCTTATGACCCGCTCGCTTTAGCCGGAGGGCGTTGGTTTTAGAACCGGTTCATGCGGGCCTTGAAAAACGGTATTTTCGGCAGACGCCACAGCAGCAGCGAGCCCAGGCCATAGCAGGCGATCAGCTCACCCAGGGCAACGGAGGCGGCGTTGAGGGCAAAGGTCACGCCGAAGGCACCGGTGAAGCCCACCTGCTCCCAGGCCAGCATCCCGCCCACCAGGAGACCGTTGCAGATCACCGGCGGCAGCGGCGCCAGCCACTTGCAGCGACACCGGGAAGTGAGAAAAGCCGCCAGGAGAGTGGTCAGCGAGCCCATGACGATGTCCAGCAGGCCGTAGGGGCTGAGAAGGTTGGTGATGAGACAGCCGACGAACAGGCCCCACACCGTTTCCGGAAAGAAAAACGGCAGCACGCACAGGGCCTCGGCAAAGCGGCACTGCACCGTGCCGAAGGTCACGCCGAAAACGGACCCGAAAATGGACAGCACCGCGTAGACGGCGCCCACGGCGGCGGCGGTGGCAAGGTGTTGAACGGTCAATTTTTTCATGGTGATATCCTCCCATTTTTTGTTTAGAGAACGGCCGGAGCCGAACGAACGCCGCGCACGGCGCTTGGACAGGGTGTGGAAACCTGTCGGGTGGTAGTATAGCACAAATGGGGAAGATTGCAAGGGGGGAGGACAGGTAATGGGGAAGCGGGAAGCGGTTTTGGGGACGGGGGTACGGATTGCCGCGGGCGCATTGCGCCCGCGCAATGACGGGTTTAATTTTACAAAAAATATCGAGATTTATAGCAAATAGGCCTTGACTTTTGACAAAAATCATGTAAAATAATATGGCTTGCATTATGCGGGCAAATCCTTGCTCTCACCGAATGTGAGGGCCATAAGACCAGAAGGAGGTGCAAAAAGTATGGCTAAAATTTCTGCCAACTATGAGGTCGTTTACATCATCGACCCGGCACAGGGTGAGGAGGCTATTGCCGCTACCGTGGCAAAGTTCCAGGCTCTGGCTGAGCAGAACGGTTCCGACGTGGTCGTGGACGAGTGGGGCAAGCGCCGTCTTGCTTACGCCATCGACTACAAGACCGAGGGTTACTATGTGCTGATGAGCTTCACCAGCGCGCCCGAGTTCCCCAAGGAACTGGATCGTATCCTGGGCATTACCGAGGGCATTATGCGTTCCATGATCGTCTGCAAGGACGAGTAAGGGAGGCACGCAAATGCTGAACAAGATCTTTATCATGGGACGCCTGACCCGCGATCCGGAGCTGCGCAGAACTGCCAACTCCACACCCGTTACCAGCTTCTCGCTGGCGGTGGATCGGGATTACAAGTCCCAGAACGGCGAAAAGAGCACGGATTTCATCGATGTAGTCGCCTGGCGCAGCACCGCTGAGTTCGTGGCCAAGTACTTCACCAAGGGCCGCATGGCCATTGTGGAGGGCCGTTTGCAGATTCGGGACTGGAAGGACAAGGACGGCAACAACCGCCGCAGCGCGGAAGTGGTGGCCGATAATGTGTATTTCGGCGACTCCAAGCGCGACGGCGCCCCCAGCGGCGACTATACCGCCCCCATGGGTGGATATGCCGCGCCCGTGAACACGACCTCCAGCTTTTCCGAGATCGACGACGAGGACGGCGACCTGCCGTTCTGATCCGTACCCCCGGGGTACACCAATTCTATAAAGGAGGAATTTTTCCATGGCTATGGAACGCGAAAATAGAGCGCCCCGCGGCAACGGCCGCAAGCGCCGCAAGGTCTGCCAGTTCTGCGTGGACAAGTGCGAGCACATCGATTACAAGGACGCCGCCAAGCTACGCCGCTTCATCAGCGAGCGCTCCAAGATCCTGCCCCGCCGCACCACCGGCACCTGCGCTATGCATCAGCGTCAGCTGACGATGGCCATCAAGCGGGCCCGCCAGATCGCCCTGCTGCCCTTCGTCACCGAATAAGGCAGAGATATATGTAAATGAAACCAGACGCAGCCGCGAGGCTGCGTCTGGTTTTTTGATGGGTGACAGTGAGGATAAAAAAACCTCCTAAAAAAGATACCGTTGCACAAAAAGGGGCAACAAAAAGAGTTTTTGCGCTGCATATGAGGGGTGAAAGTTCCCAAAAGATGTGGTAAGATAAGGAGGAGAAATGGAAAGCAGGAATTACAAAATTTGGCTGTCAGTGGAAGATGAGCGGCGATGCGGTGTGTGCAGAAAAAAGCAAGGAAAGTTGGTGGCGGTGGGAGAAAGCGAAGCACCGCCCGCACATGTTCGCTGCCGCTGTAGGCTGAAATGGGCGGAGGCCAAGATTGTCGGCACAGCTACTAACAGCGGCATGCGGGGGGCGGACTGGTGGCTGAAAACCTACGGGAAGTTGCCGCCCAATTACATCAGCGTGGAGGAGGCCAAAGAGAAGGGTTGGAGAAGTGTGCTGGGGAATTTGGACAGCGTTGCCCCAGGGAGAGTGATAGGAGGCAGAGTATTTCAAAACAGAAATGAACCGCTTCCAACTGCAGATGGACGTATTTGGTATGAGGCAGATATAAATTATTCTGGAGGATATAGAGGACAAGAGAGAATTCTGTATTCCAATGACGGGTTGCTATTTGCAAGTTATGATCATTACAGGACTTTCGTTGAATTGATTTGATAACAGGGAGGACGAAATGAACGACAAAAATGCTTTTCACTATATTACAGACGATCCCGTTACGCTGGAGCTGACAGGCTGCGGTTCTGTGGGTGAGGTACATGAACGCATAAAAAGGACTTTCGGTTTTCCGGAATACTACGGGGAGAATTGGAACGCCATGTGGGACTGCATGGACGGACTGTTTGACAGGCGGGAGATCGTGGTGCGGGGCTTCCGGACCATGCCGCGGGAGGTGCAGGATTACAGCCGACCGCTGCTGGAGATCCTGGAGGAGCTGCACCGGGAGAACCCGGAAATTACATATCGGATGGAGTAGATCTGCCAGGATAGACCAACAGACGCAGCCGCGAGGCTGCGTCTGTTTTTTTGATGAGTGGCGGAGGACTGCGGGCTATCGGGCGGCAGGATAGGGCGCGGGCTCATCGGTACGGCCCAGGAGATAGTCTGTGCTGGTGCCGTAGAAATCCGCCAGCTTCAGCAGTACGTCGGTGGGGATGTCCCGTTTGCCCATTTCATAGTAGGAATAGCAGACCTGGGAGCATTGCAGATAGGCGGCCAGGTCCTTTTGCAGCAGGTCCCGATCCTCCCGCAGGTCGCGGATGCGTCTATACATGGCTTTGCGCCTCCTTTTCGGGGTGTCACAAAAAGTATAGACAAAACAAATTGTTTTATTGATATATAAAACAATTTGTTATATAATTGAGCCAAAAATCCAAGGACATAGGAAAAGGAGAGAAGAACATGGTTTTGGTAATTATCATATTAGGCGCCGTTTTCCTAATTTGTCTTAGGTACCGTGGGAATTCTGCGAAAAAAACAGCGTCACAAAGCCCGGCGGGACCCACGCCCAGCTCTGTAGAAGATATATGGGCAGAGGTTAAGCGGTGGGATCGGGCGATGGAGGAGAAATATTTCCATAGTCCGCTGACAAAGAAAATTATCGCGGCCATTAGCGATGGGTCGGGTCGAAAGCCGGAACAAATCGATGTATATCCGGACAAGGTCGTGGGTCGTACGGAGGGCGTTACACGAGTGTTTGACTTCTTGACGGAGCGCGTTCCGAAGTTGGAGTCAAAGCAGATTAAATGCATAGGGACGGGGCACAGCGACGAATATAAGCTATCGTCCCCCGAAATGTCTTTGGCGAGAGCGATCAACCGCATACTGGATGATGAATATGAATTGAGAGCACGATATTTGGATTCGTGTCACAGCAATCGTGGACAGCAAATTACACTTACGCTAAAGGCAACTGTAAATTTCTGATCGAAAAGGAGGAAAATACTATGGCGCGGTGTTATTATTTGGATTATGAGAGCAAGGGCTTCCTCAGCAGCTATGGCAGCGACGAATATGTCTGCAAGCTGTGCGGAAAGCACTTTGCCACCGATGACCCGCAGGTGAAATACACCTGCAACGCCGACTACGGCGAGGAGTACCAGAAGTGTCCCGTATACCGGGACCGGCGGTAATGGGATAAAACGGCCCCGGGAGAGCTTGGCTTTCCCGGGGCTGCTTTTTGCGAGGGGACGAGAAAATCGAAAATAAAAAGGCTGAGGGCGAAAGCGCGGATCGCCACACCAGTGACGGCGGTCACTGGTTCGCAATGACAGGTTACAAGAAGTGCGGTAAAAATCGGCGGGCGGACAGAGGCGTCCGCCCCCTACGGGAATATAGGAGTGCTTGCGTAGGGCGGTGTGCCCTCACGCCGCCGCGATGGTGCGGTGGGCATCGGGCGGCGGGCTGGGGGCAGCCCGCCCTACACATTTACAGGGGTGCGCAAAACAGACGGGCGGGGTAGAACCCCGCCCCTACGCAGAGCATGAGAGCTGGTGCAAACGGGCCGATGTGGGCATCGGCCCCTACGGAGGGTAACAAGAGGTGCGAGGGACGGGCGACCGCGAGGGTCGCCCCTACGGGGGGTACAAGAAATGCCTGCAAGCGGGCCGATGTGGGCATCGGCCCCTACGGAGGATGCTTGTGAGTTGGTGCGGGGCGTGAAAAAAGGTCTATCCTGAATCCAAAATTCAGGATAGACCTTTGGGTTTTATATGGGCTTCTGTTTTTACAGCTTCGTCACCATGGGGATGACCATGGGGCTGCGCTTGGTGTGCTTATAGAGATAGCTGCTCACGGCGCTGCGGACGGCACGGGAGACCTCACCGTCGTCCCGGCGCTTCCGGGCGGACATGGCATCCACCGTCTTTTGGGCTACGTCCCGGAGCTGATGCAGCAGCTCCTCGGACTCCTTCACATACACAAAACCCCGGGTGACGATCTCCGGCGGGCACAGGAGCTGGTGGTCGTGAGAGGACATGGAGAGGACCACCACCACCATGCCGTCCTCGGCCAGGAGCCGGCGGTCGTTGAGGACCACGGCCCCTACCTCGCCTACGCCGGACCCGTCCACGAACACCTCCCCGGCGGGGACGGAGGTCTCACACTTGATGTGCTTGCCGGTGATCTCGATGACGGAGCCGTTGTCGGCCACGACAATATTGTTGGGGTTCATGCCCATGGACTCTGCCACGCGCTTGTGGATCTGCAGCATGCGCTGCTCGCCGTGGAGGGGGATGAAGAACCGGGGCTTGGTCAGGGCGTGGATGATCTTCAGCTCCTCCTGGCAGGCGTGGCCGGAGACATGGAGCATATCCGCCTTGTCATACACCACGTCCACGCCCTTGCGGAACAGCTCGTTGATGACCCGGCCCACGGTGACCTCGTTGCCGGGGATGGCGGAGGCGGAGATGATGACCTTATCCGTGGGGCCCACGTCGATCTGCTTATGGGTGGAGAAGGCCATGCGGTACAGGGCGCTCATCTCCTCGCCCTGGGAGCCGGTGGTGACGATGACCTGCTGCTCCGGCGGCAGATTCTTCAGCCGGTTCAGGTCCACCACGGTGCCCTTGGGCACCTTCATATACCCCAGCTCTGTGGAGACCTTCATAATATTCTCCATGCTGCGGCCCGTGACGGCCACCTTGCGCCCGCAGGCGTGGGCGGCGTCAATGACCTGCTGGATGCGGTGAACATTGCTGGCGAAGGTGGTGACGATGATGCGCTTTTTGCAGCCGGTGAACTGCCGGGCGAAGGTCTTGCCCACGGCCCGCTCGCTCATGGTATAGCCGGGGCGCTCCACATTGGTGGAGTCCGCCAGCAGGGCCAGGACACCCTCGTGGCCGAGGGCGCCGAAACGGGCCAGGTCGATGACCTCCCCGTCGATGGGGGTGGAGTCGATCTTGAAGTCGCCGGTATGGACAATGGTGCCCATGCGGGTGTGGATGGCGAAGGCCACGGAGTCGGCGATGGAATGGTTCACATGGATGAACTCCACCTGGAATTTGCCGGCCCGGACGGTATTGCCCGGCTCCACGGTGATGATCTTAGTGGAGTCCAGCAGCTTGTGCTCCTGGAGCTTCAGCTTGATGAGCCCGGCAGTGAAGCGGGTGCAGTAGATGGGCATGCTCACCTGCTTGAGCACATAGGGAATGGCCCCGATGTGGTCCTCATGGCCGTGGGTGATGAACAGGCCCCGCAGACGGTTATGGTTTTTCACCAGGTAGCTGACGTCGGGAATGACGCAGTCGATGCCGTACATGTCGTCGCCGGGGAAGGCCATGCCGCAGTCCACCACGATGATCTCACCGCCGTACTCATAGGCGGTCATGTTCTTGCCGATCTCATTGAGACCGCCCAGAGGAATGATTTTCAGTTTTTCTGCCATAAAAGTTATTGATTCTCCTTTTTTGATCCGGGGCCGCGGCGGGCGGAGAAGGGGCGCAAAAATGCGCAGGAAAACAAAAGGCGCTCCGCCTGCGCCGGGCCCTGCATCGCCCTGCGCGGCGGCGGAGGTCCGCCCGGCCGTGACCGTATTTGAATTTCTCGGGGGTTAAGCCCCGTTTATCGCATCGCGGCGTCCACATCGCCTGCGAAAAGATACACACAATACTGGCGGAAATTCCTGCGGAATTTTCTGCCGGAGTTTTTTAAATTGAACCCTAAAAAGACATTGTAGGGCGGGGTTACGGATTGCCACAACCAGTGTGCGCACTGGTCTCGCAATGACAGGATGGAGGGAAGATTTCCCGCTGATTATCTCATAGTATAGCACATTTATTACCACTTGTACACCCCCAACCGTGCGCCGGGTTTCCGCCGTCTTCGACAGGGCGGAAAAAAGTGGCCGGAGGGGATAAAGAAACGCTTGTACCCCCCGGGCGAATATGGTATAATGTAAAATCAGCAAACTGGGTCACTATCTGCATACGACAAGGGAGGGCAGACCATGAACGAGAGGATCCGAAAGCTTGTGCGCACCAATACGCTGGCGTATATCCTGCTGCTGCTCCTGTTTGCGGGGGTGACGGCGAAGGTATCCCTCCCTCTGGCCATCGGCGAAGGGGCTGCCGCCCTGCTGGTGTGGTACATCAGCCGCCGGCGCGGAAAGGTGGTGCAGCAGCAGCTGCACCAGTATGTGGAGCGCATCGCCGGCGGGGCCGACACCGCCAAAAACAGCAACATGCTCTTTGCCCCCATGCCCATGATGGTCTTTAACCCCGAGAGCGACGACGTGCTTTGGGCCAACGACCTGTTCACGGACCTGCCGGGGGTGGGCAAGGATATTTTCGAGTCCCGGGTGCGGGACGTGGTGGAGGGCTTTGAGACCCACTGGATCCTGGAGGGGAAACCGGAATACCCGGGGCTGTTTACCTGGAACGGACGGTGCTACCGGGTGTTTGGCTGCCTGTCACGGCCTGAGGAAAAGGGCCATTTGGGCGTGCTGGCCACCACCTACTGGATGGATGTGACGGACCTGGAGCACATGCGCACGACCCTGGCCGAGACGCGGCCTGTGGTGGCCATCATCATGATCGACAACTACGAGGACCTCATGAGCGTCTGCCCGGAGGGAAAACGATCCGCCGTGCGGGCAGCCGTGGAGGAGAAAATGGACCAGTGGCGGGGCGAGAGCGGCGCGCTGCTGATGAGATCCGACCGGGACCGCTATCTGATGGTTCTGGACGAGGCGCGATATGAAAAATTCGCTGCCGGACGCTTTTCCATCCTGGACGATGTGCGCACGGTGCAGGCGGGCGAGGGCGTGTGCGCCACGCTCTCCATCGGCGTGGGCCGGGAGGCGGCGGGGTTTGAGGCCCTGTACAAAAACGCCGGCCTTGCCCTGGAGATGGCCCTGAGCCGGGGCGGCGACCAGGCCGTGGTGAAGGACCGGATGAACTTTGAATTCTACGGCGGGCGGGCCAAGACCACGGAAAAACGCACCAAGGTCAAGTCCCGGGTCATGGCCAACGCCCTGGGCGACCTGATGGACGACACGGAGCATGTATACGTCATGGGCCACAAGTACGCCGACATGGACACCCTGGGCGCCGCAGCGGGCATATGCGCCATCGCCCGCAAGCGGGGCAAGCACGCCCGGATCGTGCTGGATATGGAAAACAACTCTGTGGGGCCCATGCTGCGAAAGCTCCGGGCGCTGCCGGAATACAAGGATGTGTTCATCGGCGGCGGGGACGCCTTTTTGCGGGTGCAGCCGGACACGCTCCTGGTGGTGGTGGATACCAACCGGCCGGAGAGCGTGGAATCCGAGCCGCTGCTGGAGAGCTGCAACCGGGTGGCCGTTATCGACCACCACCGCCGGGGCAGCAGCTACATCGAGAAAATGGCACTGAACTACCACGAGCCCTATGCCTCCTCCGCCAGCGAGCTGGTGACGGAGCTGCTGGGATATCTGCTGGAGACCGGCGACCTGCTGAAAACCGAGGCGGAGGCCCTGCTGGCGGGCATCGTGCTGGACACCAAGAACTTTACCAACCGCACCGGGGGCCGCACCTTTGAGGCGGCGGCGTATCTGCGCCGGGCCGGGGCCGACACCCAGGATGTGCAGCGGATGTTCCAGAGCGACCTGGAGTCCATGATCGACCGCTACGCCATTATACGGCGGGCGGAGCTGTACCGGGAGGATCTGGCCATTGCCGCCATTGACGAGCCCTGCGAGCGGGTGACGGCCGCCAAGGCTGCCGACGAGCTGCTGACCCTCAGCGGCGTGCAGGCATCCTTTGTGTTCTATCCCAAGGACGACGGCGTGTATATCTCCGCCCGGTCCCTGGGCGAGGTGAATGTGCAGGTCATTGTGGAGGCCCTGGGCGGCGGCGGCAACTCCACCAGCGCCGGCGGACAGCTGCCCGGCGTGACGGTGGATCAGGTGCGCCAAAAGCTCCGGGATGCCATTGAAAAATACTACGAAAAACCCAACCAAGGAGGAACCAATAAATGAAAGTTATTCTGAAAGCCGATGTGAGAGGCAAGGGCAAAAAGGGCCAGATGATCGAGGTGGCCGAGGGCTATGCACGGAACTTCCTGCTGCCCAAGGGGCTGGCCGTGCTGGCCACGGCGGATGCCATGAACACCATGCGCCTGCAGGAGAAGGCCAAGGCCAAGGCCGACGCGGAGGCCAAGGCTGCCGCTACGGAGATCGCCGAGAAGCTCAAGGGTCTGCAGGTGAAGGTGGCCTCTAAGGGCGGCGAGGGCGGCAAGCTCTTCGGCGCCGTGACGGGCCGAGAGATCGCCGCCGCTCTGAAGGAGCAGCATGGCGTGGACATCGACAGCAAGAAGCTGGTGCTGGATGAGCCCATCAAGAGCTTCGGCAGCTATCAGGTGAAGGCCAAGCTGGGCTTTGAGATCAGCGGCACGGTGTACGTCATCGTGACGGAGGAAAAGTAAGAGAACGGATCAAACGGAAAGGAGGTTTCCCCCATGCCTATGGACGAGCTGCTGAGCCGGGCCATGCCCCACTCTCCGGAGGCGGAGCAGGCGGTGCTGGGGTCCATGCTCATTGATGCGGACTGCATCAAGGACGTGATGGATAAGCTCCAGCCGCAGGATTTCTACCTGCAGCAGAATCGGGAGATCTTCGAGACCATTTACTCCATGTTCATCTATTCCCGGCCCATTGACGGCGTGACCGTGGCCCGGGAAATGGAGAAAAACGGCGTGTACCGGGACGATACCCGGGCCTATCTCCTCCAGCTCATGGAGGTGACTCCTACCTCCGCCAACGTGATGGAGTACGCCGACATCATCCGGGACAAGGCCCTGCTGCGGGCCATGGCCAAGGCGGCGGGGGACATCAGCGCCATGGTGCAGGAGGGCGTGGGCACCGCCGGCGACCTGCTCACGGCGGCGGAACAGAAGATCTACGCCATCCGCCAGGGCCGGGGCAGCCAGGAAATGGCCTCCGTGGGCGCCGTGCTCAACGACGTTATGGAGCAGCTGGCCAAGCTCACCGCCGGCAGCGAGCCGCCGGGCCTGTCTACGGGCCTGTCCGCGGTGGACCGGAAGATCAACGGCCTGAATAAGTCGGACCTGCTGCTGCTGGCGGCCCGGCCCGGCATGGGCAAGACCAGTATGGCCCTGAATGTGGCCCTGTCGGCGGCCAAGTCCTCCGGCAAGACCGTGGCCATCTTCTCCCTGGAAATGTCTAAGGAGCAGCTGGTGACAAGGCTTTTGGCCAACGAGGGGCTCATTGAAAACACACGCCTTTCTACCGGCAACCTCCGGGAGAGCGACTGGGAGAAGATCGCCCAGGCGGCCTCCGTGCTCAACCAGACCAACATCCGCATCGACGACAATCCCCTGCTCACCGTGGCGGACATGAACGCCAAGTGCCGCCGACTGGAAAACCTGGGCCTGGTGGTTATCGACTATCTGCAGCTGATGACCTCCGCCGGGGGCAAGGGCTACAGCGGCGAGAACCGCCAGCAGGCGGTGGCGGATATTTCCCGGATGCTGAAGATCATGGCGAAGGAGCTGCAGGTGCCGGTGCTGTGCCTGTCCCAGCTGTCCCGCGCCAACGAAAAGCGCGAGGACAAGCGGCCCATGCTGTCGGACCTGCGTGAGTCCGGCGCCATCGAGCAGGATGCGGACATCGTCATGTTCCTGTACCGGGACGACTATTATAATGAGGACTCCGAAAAGCGGAACATCGCCGAGTGCATCGTGGCCAAGAACCGCCACGGCGAGACCGGCAAGGTGGAGCTGCGCTGGATGCCGGATTACACCGCCTTCAGCACACTGGAAAACCGCTATGAGGAATAAAGAGCTGGATCTGCTGCCGTTTATGCGGCGGTGGGATATGCTGCCGCAGCCGGGCGGGCGCATCCTGTGCGCCGTCAGCGGCGGACGGGACTCCATGTGCCTGCTGCATTATCTGTGGCAGCTGGGCCGGAGGGAGGATTTCACCGTGGCGGCGGTGCACATGAACCACGGCCAGCGGGACACGGCCCGGCGGGATGAGCTGTTTGTGCAGAATTTCTGCCGGGAGCGGCGCATCCCCTGCGTGACGGAGCGGGTCAGCGTGCCGGAAAAAGCAAAAGAGTGGGGCGTTGGCATCGAGGAGGCCGGGCGGCGGCTGCGGTATGAGACCTTCCGCCGGGCGGCGGAGCTGACCCGGGCGGACCGCATCGCCACGGCCCACCACGCCGCCGACCAGGCGGAGACGGTGCTGCTGAACCTGCTGCGGGGCACGGGCCCCCAGGGCCTGGCGGGCATCCCGCCGGTGCGGGGGAACATCATCCGCCCCCTGCTGGAGACCTCCCGGCAGGAAATTGAGGAATATCTGGAGCAAAACGGCATCGGCCATATTGAGGACGAGACCAACGGCGACACCGGCATGACCCGGAACCGGCTTCGGCTGGACATTATGCCGCTGCTGAAGGAGCTGTACCCCGGCGCGGAGGGGAGCATCTGCCGCACGGCGGAGATCCTGCGGCGGGAGGAGGAATACTGGCGGACGCAGGTGGACGCGGTTCTGCCTCCGGACGGGACGGAGATGGACCGGGCGGACCTGCTGAGGCTGCCCTACGCCCTGCGGCTGCGGGCCCTGCGGGCGCTGACGGAGCGCACCCGGGCGGGCCGGAAGGATCTGGGCGCGGCGCACTACGAGGCCATGGCGGCGCTGCTCGGCGGCGGATGCGGGAGCATTTCTCTGCCCGGCGGCCTGGTGGCCGTGTGCCGGGGCGGGAAATTTGCCCTGGAAACGGTGAAAAAGGCGCCCGCGGGGACGGCACTGACCCTGGGGGCGAACCGGTGGGGGGAATTTACCGTCACCTGCCGGGTGGAAAACCGGGACTATTTGCTTGGGGCGAATGAGATGGCCCTGAGGCGTGATATAATGGAGTGTCCGCTTTTTGCGCAGGCATGCCAGGCCGGAGACGGGCTGAGGCTCCCGGGCAGCCGGGGCCGGCGCAGCGTGAAGCGGCTGTGCACAGACAGAGGCATGGATCCCGGCCAGCGGGACGCGCTGCCTGCGTTTTATGCGGGCGAGAGCCTGGCGGCGGTATGGCCGCTGGGCGTGGACATGGAATTTCGACCCCGGGAGACCGACGGCGAGATGATAATCATTCAGATCAACAGAGAAATTGCAGGAGGATATAGCAATGGCTAAAAGCAACATGAATCAGGACATTTTGAAGGTGCTGCTGTCCGAGGAGCAGATCCGCGCCCGCATCCAGGAGATGGGTGACGAGCTGTTTGACCAGTTCAAGGACAGGGATCCCATGTTTGTGGGCGTGCTCAACGGCTGCTTCGTGTTCATGGCGGACCTGGTGCGGGCCACCCAGCTCAAGAGCGAGGTGGAGTTCATCAGCGTGTCCTCCTACAAAAACGCTACCAAGAGCTCCGGCGTGGTGGAGATCACCCGGGACCTGCAGCGGGACATCACTGACCGGGACATCATCGTGGTGGAGGATATTCTGGACTCCGGCAACACCCTGTACTTCCTGGAGGGTTATCTGAAGGCCAAGGGCGCAAAGTCCATCACCATCGTCACCCTGCTGGATAAGCCCTCCCGCCGGGAAAAGCCCATTACCCCCGATCTGGCCGGCTTCGAGGTGCCGGATGAGTTCGTGGTGGGCTTCGGCCTGGACTACTGCCAGCAGTATCGGAACATGCCCTATATCGGTGTGCTGAAGCCTGAGGTCTACAGCAAGTGAGCCCCCAGGGACAGAGGTCGGGAAAGGAGGAGCGCATGGACGAGAACAAGGACGGACGGCAGCCGGCGGATCCCCAGCTTCCGGACGGAGGCTCCGCCGCCCGCTATCCGGGCCGCCGCCTGCAGAAGGAGAGCACGGCCCGCAGACTGTGGAGAGATTACGGCTTTGCGCCCATCACGGTGGCGGTGATGCTGGTGCTGTTCAAGGTGATATTGCAGATCGCCTGGGTGCCCAGCGGCTCTATGGAGGATACCCTGCCCACCCGGTCCCTGCTGCTGTCGTGGCAGATGCCCTATGTGTTCGCCGATCCCACGCCCCAGCGGGGGGATGTGGTGACCTTCCGGAGTGAGGAGCTGGGCAAGCTCCTGGTCAAGCGGGTCATCGGCTTGCCCGGAGACACGGTAAGCATCAAAAACGGCTATGTGTATATCAACGGCGAAAAGCTGGATGAATCCTACCTGCCCCGGCAGGGCGTGACCGCTGCGGGCAACCAGGAGGAATATGTGGTGCCGGAGGGGTGCCTGTTCTTCCTGGGCGACAACCGCGTCAACTCACAGGACGCCCGCCTGTGGGATAACCCGTACATCCCGGTGGATAAAGTGCGCTCCCATGTGCTGGTGTGTATATCCTTCCTGAAGGAGAACAGCTGGCGGGGTATTCGGGTGGTTTCTTAAAAGGAGATGTGTCTGTGACTGAGAATAGAAGAATACGCCCCGGCAGCCTGCTGCTGTTGCTGCTGGTGGTGTGCGTGTTTATATTGGCACGGAGCATGAACAGCTCCGGCACCGTTGCATACAGCGATATGTGCCGCTATTTCCGGGAGGAGAAGGTGCAATCCTTCACTATCACCGGCGATGTGCTCAAGGCCAAGCTGCAGGACGGCACCCTGGCCGCCTGCACCATCGGCAGCGTGGAGAGCTTTTACAGTGACATGGACGGCCTGATTCAGCAGCAGGTGCAGAGCGGCACCGTGCAGCAGCAGGATTTTGTTCATGCCACCAACTGGGTGACGACACTGCTGCCTTATGTCATGGGTATACTGGGCTTTTTGCTGATCGTGCGGCTTATGGGCCGCATGAACGGCGGCGCTGCAGCCCAAGACAAAATGGCTAAATTCGGCCAGGCCCGGGTGCAGATGCCCGGCCGGGGTGAGGATCGGGTGACCTTTGACCAGGTGGCCGGCGCCGACGAGGAAAAGGAGGAGCTGCAGGAGATCGTGGAGTTCCTGCGGGACCCGGATAAGTATCTGCAGCTGGGCGCACACATCCCCAAGGGTGTGCTGCTGGTGGGCCCTCCGGGCACCGGCAAGACACTGCTGGCCAAATCCGTGGCCGGAGAGGCGGACGTGGCATTTTTATCCATCTCCGGCTCCGACTTTGTGGAAATGTATGTGGGCGTGGGCGCCAGCCGCGTCCGTGACCTGTTTGAGCAGGCGAAAAAACAATCCCCCGCCATTGTATTTATCGACGAGATCGACGCCGTGGGCCGTCAGCGCGGCAGCGGACTGGGCGGCGGACACGACGAGCGGGAGCAGACCCTCAACCAGCTTCTGGTGGAGATGGACGGGTTTACCGCCAACTCCGGCGTGGTGGTGCTGGCTGCCACCAACCGGGTGGACATCCTGGACCCGGCGCTGCTGCGGCCCGGCCGGTTTGACCGGCAGGTGTATGTGGGGCTGCCGGACATCAAGGGCCGGGAGGAGATCCTGAAGGTCCACGCCCGGAACAAGCCCCTGGCGGAGGATGTGGACCTGGCGGAGATCGCCCGGGGTACCGCGGGCTTCACCGGCGCGGATCTGGAGAACCTGCTCAACGAAGCGGCGCTGCTGTCGGGCCGGCGGAATGAACCGGTGATCCGGCAGAAGACCATTCAGGAATCCATTATCAAGGTCATCGCCGGGCCGGAAAAGCACAGCCGGGTCATCCCGGAGCAGGAGCGCAGGCTCACCGCCTTCCATGAGGCCGGCCACGCCGTGGTGATGCACGACCTGCCGGACCAGGATCCGGTGCATCAGATCACCATTGTGCCCCGGGGACAGGCCGGCGGCATGACCATCAGCCTGCCGGAGGAGGATCGGTCCTACCTTTCCAAGCGATACATGGAGGATGAGATCGTGGCGCTGCTGGGCGGCCGGGCCGCCGAGGAGCTGATGCTGGGGGATATTTCCACCGGCGCCTCCAACGACCTGCAGCGGGCCACCACCATTGCCCGGAAGATGGTGGGTACCTACGGCATGTCCAAGCGCCTGGGCCACGTGGCCTTCAACGCCGGCAGCGACGAGGTGTTCATCGGCAAGAGCATGGGCCACACCCGCCCCTACTCCGAGAAGATCGCCGCGGAGATGGACGACGAGATCCAGCAGATCCTGGCGGATGCCTATGCCCGCTGCACGGAGATCCTGAAGCGGGAGCAGGAGAAGCTGAAGACCGTGGCAAACTTCCTGCTGGAGCATGAGACCATGACCGCAGAGGAATTTGAGGCTGTTTTTCAGGCGGAAAAGGCGTAAAAATGTTGTAAATAGTCCCCTTTGCGCGGCAAAGGGGACTATTTATTTTGACCATCGGCAGAAAGGCATTGTGCAAAATCACGAAGGCCCTTGTCTGCCAATGGGGGACAGAGAAAGAAAAAATCGGCGGCATTGGGGGCCTATAAACGCAAGTGTCCTTGTGTGGCGGACAGGTACAAAAACAAAAGGCGGAAGATTCTTTCGGTTAAACCGGAATCGCGGCGGAAATTTAATGCAACATTCTCTCTTGCAATCAAAGGGATTTTTTAATAAAATATGAAAATAGTCACAGGAACGAATGGAGATCCTGTGACCCAAACCAATTAGGAGGAAGTAAAGATGAAAAAGTTTATTGCATTGCTGCTGGCTTTGGTCACGGCACTGTCTTTGGTTGCCTGCGGCAGCAAGGACAACGGCGCCTCCACTGACGGGGACACCGTGAAGATCGGTATCTTTGAGCCCACCTCCGGCCAGAATGGCGCCGGCGGCAAGAAGGAGATCCTGGGCATCGAGTACGCCCACTCCATCAAGCCCACTGTCACCATCAACGGCAAGGAGTACAAGGTCGAGCTGTCGACCGCCGATAACGCGTCCGACGCGTCCAAGGCTCCCGCTGCCGCACAGACCCTGATCTCCGGCGGTGTGTCCGTGGTCATCGGCACCTACGGTTCCGGCTGCGCCATTGCTGCCGGCGACCTGTTCAAGTCCGCTAAGATCCCCGCTATCGGCACCTCCTGCACCAACCCCAACGTCACCCTGGACAACGACTACTATTTCCGCATTTCCTACATCGATCCCTTCCAGGGCGCTGTGATGGCCAACTTTGCCAACAAGGAAAAGGGCAGCGTCAACTGCGCGCTGATCATTGAGTCCGGCGACGACTACTCCGCCGGCTTCGGCAACTACTTCCAGAAGGAGATGGAGCGCCTGGGCGGTAAGGCTACCGTGCTGGAGTTCCAGAAGGGCGAGGCCGACTTCTCCACCATGATGGCCACCATCAAGTCCGCCGGTTATGACGGCATCTTCGCACCCGTGTCCATCGAGACCGCTGCCATGATCATCAGCCAGGCCCGCGACAGCGGCGTCACCTGCCCCATCATGGCCGGCGATACCTGGGATGATATTTCCATCGCCCAGCGTACCGGCGACAAGGCCACCGACATTTATTTCTCCGCTTTCTTCGATGCCGCCGATGAATCCAACGCAGCCGGTAAGGCCTTCGTGGAAGGCTTCACCAAGTGGGTCGCCGAGGACAGCACCCGCATCGAGAACAACGGCGGTACCGCCGAGGCCGTTTCCAGCGTGACTCCCTGCGGCTACGATGCCTACATGGCCGCTGTGAGCGCCATTGAAAAGGCCGGCTCCACCGATGGCACCGCCATCCGCGACGCACTGGCCAGCCTGGAGGTCAAGGGCCTGGTCACCGGCGACCTGAAGTTCGACGAGAACGGCGACGCCGTGAAGAACTACGCCGTTATCAAGACCATCAAGGACGGCCAAATCGTGTACTACAGCACCTACAACGGCTGATAAGCACACAGCGTTTCTAAAAACGACATAGAGCCTCATCGTGAGGGGAGCCACGCTCCCCTCACGATTCGAGGTTTTTGTACTTTGATGACTCTTGCGTTTTCGGCAGACGAGGGGCATCCGCTCCCCCGCATGCTGAAAGCGCAAGATTCATATTAAAGGAGGTTTCCGTACTTATGCATGACGCAGCTTACTATATCCAGCTGCTGCTCTCCGGCGTCACGGTGGGCAGTCTGTACGCCCTCATCGCCATTGGCTACACCATGGTCTACGGCATCCTGCGCCTGATTAACTTCGCCCACGGCGACATCTTCATGATGGCGGGCTTTTTCATGGTGTATATCTCCGCGGAGTGCTCTCTGGCGGTGTCTATCCCCCTGGTGCTGCTGCTGACGGTGATTTTGGGCGTGGCCATCGAGCGGGCGGCGTATAAGCCCCTGCGCACGGCGCCGCGTATGTCCGTGATGATCTCGGCCATCGGCGTCAGCTACCTGCTGCAGAATCTGGCCAACTACATCACCGGCGGTATCGCCCGGGCTTACCCGGACATCCCCTTCTTCACCCAGGTGATGAACGTGGGCGGCTTGAGCATCAAGCGCATTACCATCATTACCCCCATCCTCACCATCGCCCTGGTGGTGGTGCTGGTGATCCTCATCCAAAAGACCAAGATCGGCATGGCCATGCGCGCCGTGTCCCGGGACTTTGAGACCTCGCAGCTCATGGGCATCAAGATCAACAGCGTCATTTCCATGACCTTTGTCATCGGCTCGTTCCTGGCGGGCGTGGCCTCTATTCTGTACTTTACCAACTACGGCCAGGTCAGCCCCATGATCGGCGCTATGCCCGGCCTGAAAGCGTTTGTCGCTGCCGTGTTCGGCGGCATCGGCTCCATTCCCGGCGCTGTGATCGGCGCGTTCATCATCGGTATCTGTGAGTCCTTTATCAAGGCCAATGAGACCATCGCCGTGTTCAGCAACGCTTTCACCTTTGCCCTGCTGATCGTGATCTTGCTGTGCAAGCCCAACGGTCTGTTCGGTGAGAAACTGACGGAGAAGGTGTGAGCTATGAAGAATAACAAGAAAAGAAATCTGCTGCTGTCGCTGATTCTGGCAGCCGTCTGCATCGCATTCTTGCTGTATGTGGACAAATTCCAGCACTATTCCATGCTGGCCACCGTCCTGAAAAAGGGCGCGATCTACTCCCTGGTGGCGGTATCGCTGAACCTGCTCAACGGCTTCACGGGTCTGTTCTCCCTGGGCCAGGCGGGCTTCATGATGATCGGCGCCTACACCTACAGTATCCTGACCATTCCCGTGGCCGACCGGGCCGGCGTGTATCAGTACTTTGACGGCGGCATCGTGCAGTTCTGCGTGCCCATGATCGTGGGCCTGATCCTGGCGGGCATCGTGCCGGCCATCTTCGCCTGGCTCATCGGCCTGCCGGTGCTGAAGCTGAAGAGCGACTATCTGGCCATTGCGACATTGGGCTTTGCCGAAATTATGCGCGCCATCATCCAGTGGAAGCAGGTGGGCCCCCTGACCAACGCCTCCAACCTGCTGAAGAAGTTTGCAAATTTCGACTCCATCCTGTTCCCGTTCATCGTGTCGGCCATCTGCATCGGCTTTATCGTGCTGCTCATCAACTCCACCTACGGCCGGGCCTTCAAGGCCATCCGGGACGACGAGATCGCCGCCGAGGCCATGGGCATCAACCTGGCCAAGCACAAGATGCAGGCCTTCCTCATCAGCTCTTTCTTCGCCGGCATCGGCGGCGCGCTGCTGGCTATGTTCCAGTCCAGCGTCCAGGCCAACACCTTTACCTCCACCATGACCTATGAGATCCTGCTCATCGTGGTCATCGGCGGCATCGGGTCCATCACCGGCTCCATCATCGGCTCGTTCCTCTACATCGCCTGCTCCGAGTGGTGGCTGCGGTTCCTGGACGACCCTGCGCCGTATCTGCACGTCAATATCTCCTTTATGCGGCCCGGCTTCCGGATGCTGGTGTTCTCCGTGGTCATCATGATCGTGGTGCTGTTCTTCCGCAAGGGCATTATGGGCGACCGGGAGTTCTCGTGGGATGGGATCATCAACTTCTTCGGAAAGCTCTTTAAGAAGAAGGATAAATCCGCGAAGGAGGTGGCCTCCAAATGAAAAACGTACTGAAGCTGGAAAATGTGACCATGCAGTTCGGCGGCGTGGTGGCCGTGGATAACCTGAACATGGATGTTAACGAGGGCGAGATCGTGGCCCTCATCGGCCCCAACGGCGCCGGCAAGACCACCGCGTTCAACGTCATCACCGGCGTGTACGCCCCCTCCAACGGCCGGGTGTGCTTCAACGAAAAGTGCATCGTGCGCAATCACCCCACCGGCAAGATGAAAAAGACCTACAAGGGCGAGCATCCCGCTATGTATACCGCACAGCTTGCGCCGGAGGAGACCCTGGAGGACGAGGCTCTGAAGACCTGGAAGCAGGCCCAGAAGGAGCGGGACGAGTTCGCATTCTCCGACCATATCCTGGCCCCGACGCCGGATAAGATCACGGCCCTGGGCATGGCCCGTACCTTCCAGAACATCCGCCTGTGGAAGAGCCAGACGGTGTTTGACAATGTGCTTATTGCCAAGCACCTGCGCCGCACCAGCAATCTCTTTACCGCCGCCCTCCACCTCAACGGCAAGGAGGAGGCCCGGCAGCGGGCTGAGGTGCTGGAGCTTTTAAAGCTGGTGGGCCTGGAGGACGTGAAGGACGAACTGGCCACCTCCCTGCCCTACGGCAAGCAGCGCCGGCTGGAGATCGCCCGGGCCCTGGCCACGGATCCCACGCTGTTGCTGCTGGATGAGCCGGCGGCGGGCATGAATCCCCAGGAGACCCTGGAGCTGACGCATTTCATCGGCGAGATCCGGGAAAAATTCCACATGACCATCCTGCTCATCGAGCACCACATGGACCTGGTCATGGACATTGCCGACCGCATCTATGTGCTGGACTTCGGCAAGCTGATCGCCCAGGGTACGCCTGAGGAGATCCAGAGCAATGAACGCGTTATCGACGCTTATTTGGGGGTGGTTGAAGATGCTGAAGATTGAGAACCTGCATGTGTCCTACGGCGGCATCAAGGCCCTGCGGGGCATCAGCCTGGAGGTGCCGGACGGTAAGATCGTTACCCTTATCGGCGCCAACGGCGCGGGCAAGTCCACCACTCTGCGCACCATCTCCGGCCTGGTGAAGGCCGACAGCGGCTCCATCACCTATGACGGCCAGGAGCTGCTGGGCAAGCCCATCAACAAGATCCTGGAGGCGGGCATCGCCCAGTCCCCCGAGGGACGGCGGGTGTTTGCCAACCTGACGGTGCTGGAGAATCTGAAGATCGGCGCCTACCTGCGCAAGGACAAGGAAGGCATTGAGAAGGATCTGAAGTGGGTCTATTCCCTGTTCCCCCGGCTGGAGGAGCGGAGCTGGCAGCTGGCGGGCACCCTGTCCGGCGGCGAGCAGCAGATGCTGGCTGTGGGCCGGGCCCTCATGAGCCGGCCCAAGGTCCTGATGATGGATGAGCCGTCCCTGGGCCTGGCGCCCCTGGTGGTGCAGGGCATCTTTGACATCATCCGCACCATCAATAAGGAGGGCGTTACCGTGCTGCTCATCGAGCAGAACGCCAACATGGCCCTGAAGGTGGCGGATTTTGCCTATGTACTGGAGACCGGTACCATCACCAAGTTCGGCACCGGCGCAGAGCTGCTGGCAGATGAGTCCATCAAAGAGGCTTATCTGGGCAAGAGCAAGAAGTAATACAAAAAAGAAGCGCCCATACCCATTGAGGTGTGGGCGCTTTCACGCGGAGGAAAAGCAATGGCAGCATATGTCGTTATGGCCCTGGCGGCTTTGGCCGGGGGCATCATCCAGCCGTTGACGGGCTTCGGCTCGGCGGTGATCTTAATGGTGGCGGCCCAGTATTTTTTCGATATAACCGTGGCCCCCAGTGTGGCGGCGGCCATATGCGTGGTGCAGTCGGGCATCATGGCCTGGTCCCGGCGGCGGAGCATTGACCTGCGGCAGATCCTGCCGCCCATTGCTCTGTATACCGTGTGCTCCCTGGTGGTCATCAGCCTGCTGGGGAAGATGGACCTGCACGTCCTTACGGCGGTGTTTGGGGGCTTTTTGATGCTGCTGGCGGCGTACTTCCTGTTCATTGCCAAGCGAGTGCAGCTGCATCCCAGCCCGGCAGCGGGGATGCTGTGCAGCGCCTTTTCCGGCTGCTGCGCCGGGGCGTTCACCATAGGCGGGCCCATGATGGCCCTGTATTTCGTGGCCATTGCCCGGGACAAGGAGAGCTATGTGGCCAACATGCAGTTCCTGTTCGTCACCACCAATGCCATCAACCTGGCCATGCGGACCTGGCGGGGGCTGTATGGAGCGGAATATCTGCCCATCACCGCCGTGGGCGCCGCGTTTGTGGTGCTGGGTATGGTCATCGGCAACGCATTGAGCCGCCGCATGAGCGGGGACATGGCCCGGCAGGTGGTGTACATCGGCGTGGGCGTCAGCGGCCTGGTGACGCTGCTGCAGCAGATTCTATAAAAAAGGGAGGTTCCCATTGGGGAACCTCCCTTTTTATTGCTATTATGCCTTGGCGGCACCCTCGGGCTGCTCCTCCTTTGCGGGAGAGGCCTCCTTCTCGATGGTGACCTTGCCGTCATGTAGGCAGATGCGGGCGGTATCGCCGCTTTGCAGCTTGCCCTCCAGCATCAGCTCGGCCACGGCGTCCTCCACCTCGTTCTGGATGGCCCGGCGCAGGGGACGGGCACCATACTGAGGATCGAAGCCGTCCTTGGCCAGGGCGGTGACGGCATCGTTGTCCGCCAGCAGGGTGATGTCCTGCTGTGCCATGCGCTTGCCGGTGATCTCCAGCATCCGCTGGGCGATGTGGCGGATGTCCTCCTCCGTCAGCTGACGGAACACGATGGTCTCGTCGATACGGTTCAGGAACTCCGGCTTGAAGGTCCGGCGCAGCTCCTCCATCACGGCCTGCCTGATGCGGTCGAAGCGGGCCTTTTCGTCGGCCTCGGTCTCCCGGCCGTCAAAGCCCAGGGGCTTGTCAGCAGAGGTGATGTTCCGGGCGCCTACGTTGCTGGTCATGACGATGATGGTGTTCTTGAAGTCCACCCGGCGGCCCTGGGAGTCGGTGACGATGCCGTCCTCCAGGATCTGCAGCAGGATGTTCCACACATCTTCGTGGGCCTTCTCGATCTCATCGAACAGGACCACGGAATAGGGCTTGCGGCGCACCTTTTCGGTGAGCTGGCCGCCCTCCTCGTGGCCCACATAGCCGGGAGGCGAGCCTACCAGGCGGGACACGGTGTGCTTCTCCATGTACTCGGACATATCGATGCGGATCATGTCGTTCTCGTTGCCGAACATGGCCTCAGCCAGGGCCTTGCACAGCTCGGTCTTGCCCACGCCCGTGGGGCCCAGGAACAGGAACGAACCGATGGGCCGCTTGGGGTCCTTCAGACCCACACGGCTGCGGCGAATGGCCTTGGCCACGGCAGTGACGGCCTCGTCCTGGCCCACCACACGCTTGTGCAGGGTCTCCTCCAGCTTCAGCATGCGCTGGCTCTCATCCTCGGTGAGACGGGTGACGGGGATGCCGGTCCAGCCGGCCACCACCTTGGCGATGTCCTCCTCACCCACGGTGCCGCGGCTGACGGAGAGGTTCTTGCGCCAATTGTCCCGCTCGATCTCCACCTGCTGGACATAGTCCTGCTCGATGTCCCGGAGCTGGGCGGCCTTCTCGTAATCCTGGGCGGCGATGACCTCGGCCTTCTCCTTGCGCAGGGCGGCTAGCTTCTCCTCCAGGCTCTTCAGCTCCGGGGAGGCGGACTCGGCGTCCATACGCACCCGGCTGGCGGCCTCGTCCATCAGGTCGATGGCCTTGTCGGGCAGGAAACGGTCATTGATGTACCGCACGGACAGGCGCACGGCGGCCTCGATGGCCTCGTCGGTGATGGTCAGCTTGTGGTGCGCCTCATACTTCTCCCGCAGGCCCTTGAGGATCTCAATGGCCGTCTCGGGAGTGGGCTCGCCCACGGTCACCGGCTGGAACCGGCGCTCCAGGGCGGCGTCCTTCTCGATGTACTTGCGGTACTCGTTGAGGGTGGTGGCGCCCACCACGCGGATCTCGCCCCTGGACAGGGCGGGCTTGAGGATGTTGGCGGCATCCACGGCGCCCTCGGCAGAGCCGGCGCCCACGATGGTGTGCAGCTCATCGATGAAGAGGATCACGTTGCCGGCCTTCTTCACCTCGTCGATGGTCTTTTTGATGCGCTCCTCAAATTCGCCCCGGTACTTGGTGCCGGCTACCATGCCGGACAGGTCCAAAGACAGGACCTTCTTGTCCAGCAGCTCCTCGGGCACGTCCGCGGCGGCAATGCGCTGGGCCAGGCCCTCGGCGATGGCGGTCTTGCCTACGCCGGGCTCACCGATGAGCACGGGGTTGTTCTTGGTGCGGCGGGACAGGATCTGAATGACCCGCTGGATCTCCTTTTCACGGCCGATGACGGGATCCAGCTTGCCCTGGCGGGCAGCCTCCGTCAGATCCCGGGTAAACTCGGAGAGGGTCTTGCCCTTCTTGCTCTCCTCCCGATGGGAGACGGGCATGCTGCCGCCTGCGGCGGCACGGGGGCCCTCGTTGATCTTCTGCACTACGGAGCTGTACATCTTCTTGGGGTCGATGCCCACGGTGTCCAGCACCCGGATGGCCATGTTGTTGCCTTCCCGCAGCAGGCCCATGAGCAGATGCTCGGTGCCGATGTACCCGGCGCCCATGCGCATGGCCTCGGACACGGCCAGCTCCACGGCGCTCTTGGCCCGGGGGGTCAGCCCCTGGGAGGGCGCTGCGCCGGACAGACCCTTGCCCACGCTGCGCTCCAGCACGGTGCAGATCATGTCCTCGGTCATGCCGTATTCCTGCATGACCCGGTGGGCGATGCCGTCCTCTTCCCGCATCAGCCCCAGCAAAATATGTTCACAGCCCACATAGCCGTGGCCCATTTCTTCAGCGGCCTCCTGGGCCAGGCGCAGAGCCTCCTCTGCACGGGGGGTAAATTGATTCTCATGAGTCATATAAAACACTTCCTCTCGGTATCGTAATTAATAAGTGGCCGGCCGCCCTCACGGTTGCGTGGGCAGGGCGCGAAGCTCGTCCCGCAGGCGGGCGGCTTCCTCGTAATTTTCGCTTTCTACGGCGGCCTTCAGCCGCTCCTGCAGGGAATTGCGCTTGCACTCATAGCGCAGGGCCTCCTGCTGGGCCTTGTCTACCAATCCGGCAGATTTCTCTTCCCGGACGGGCTGCTCAAGCACCTCCGGCTGACCCGGCTCGGGAAACTCCGTCAGCATCCGGGAGCCGAAGCTGTCCATAAACGGCTCCAGCAGGGAGAACGGACGGCTGAAGAAGTCGCCGCCGAACAGGCTCATGGGCCGCATGCTGCGGCGCAGGGAGTCTGTGTAGCCCATGGCCTGGGCACAATCCTGGCACAGATGGACCTGGGTCACATGACCGTTTATGCTGCTCTTATAGAAAAAGGTTGCTTCGTTCTTTCCGCAATGTTCACACTTCATAATATGTTCCTCCTAACTTCCATTCAAACCAGATGGATAAGAATTTGTTTCAAAATATCCGCCCGCAGGGCGTCCCGCCGGTCCTTGGGGACCGTGTGCAAGGCGCTGTCGGACAGAGCGCACAGGGCGGTTTGGGCGGCCGCAGGCGCCACGGCCTCGGACTGGGCCAGGTTGGTGAGAATGGCCTGGGCGCTGCGCCCATCCAACTCATCGCCGATGGAATTGATGACATGCATCAAAAGCGCCTGCCGATCCATCTGCACCCGCCGGATGCGGATGTATCCGCCGCCGCCCCGGCGGCTTTCCACAATGTAGCCATGCTCCGGGGAGAAACGGGTGGACATCACATAATTGATCTGGCTGGGGACGCACCCGAACCGCTGCGCCAGGTCACTGCGCTGCAGCTCCAGCACGCCGTTGGCCTCGTCCAATGCGTCCTGAATGAACCCTGCGATCAAATCCGAAATACCCATGTTTGCTTCCTCCGATCTTAGCTTTGACTTTCTTTGACCTTGACTGTAGTATAGCACAGATACCCACAAAGTCAATAGGTAATCTTTGACTTTATTTGACCTTTTTGAAAACAATCTGTGAACAGGTATGTTTTTTTGTTTTCTTTTGCCAAAATGAAACTTTTCCCAATAGATTATACTTGCTTTTTGGATTTCTTGTGTTACAATGGGGGTACAAATCTTAATGGAGGTGCTCTTATGGCTTATCAGATCGGTTCTGCTTGCGTCAGCTGCGGCGCTTGCGCAGATGCTTGCCCCGTGGGTGCTATTTCCCAGGGCGACGCTACCTATGTGATCGATGCAAACGCTTGCCTGGACTGCGGTTCCTGCAGCGATACTTGCCCCAACGGCGCTATCAGCCCCGCTGAATAAATCTTACATAGTAGCAAGACAGACACCGCAGGGCGTTGCCCTGCGGTGCTTTTTTACTATCGAAAAGCCTTCGATTTTTCTGTCAAAAGATCTGCGGCCAGCCCCGGGGCATTGCCCTTGGGCGGTTTTTATACTATAATGAAAAAGACAAGCGAAAGGGGTGACCACCGTGATAAAACAGGATCAGCTTTGGCCCGGTGGCTTCCGCTTTCTGTTTGACGACGGGCTGTTTCAGCCGGGTACGGATTCGTTCCTGCTGGGGAGCTTCCCCCGGCTGCGGCGGGGAGAGCGGGTGTGCGACCTGGGGGCCGGGACGGGCATGCTGGGTCTGCTGCTGCTGGCGAGAGAGCCGGACCTGCAGGTGACCAATGTGGAGCTGCAGGCGGAGGCGGTGGCCCTGGCGGAGCAGAACACGGCGCTGAACGGTCTGTCGGACCGGGTGAGAAGCCTCCGGGCGGATCTGCGGGAGCCGGGACAGCTGCCCGAGGCGGGCAGCTTTGACCTGGTGGTGAGCAATCCGCCGTATTTTGACGCGGCCCGGGGGGCCGTGGCGCAGACGGAGAGCCGGGGCCTGGCACGGTCGGATGAAACCTGCACGCTGCCCCAGCTCTGTGCCGCCGCCGGGCGGCTGCTGCGCTATGGCGGCAGCTTCTGCCTGGTGTTCCGGGTGGAGCGGATGGCGGAGCTCTTTGCCTGCCTGCAAAGCCGCTCGCTGGAGCCCAAGCGGCTGCGCCTGGTGCAGAACACGGCCCAAAGTGCGCCTAAACTGCTGCTGCTGGAGGCTAAAAAGGGCGGCCGGCCGGGCCTTGCCGTGCTGCCGCCGCTGCTGCTGCGGGATCCGGACGGCGGGGAGAGCAAGGAGCTTTCGCAGATCTATTTTCGGGATAAGGAGTAAAAGACTATGGCTGGAACGCTGTATTTGGTGGCCACACCCATCGGGAATCTGGGGGACTTTTCCCCCCGGGGCGTGGAGACCCTGGAGCGGGCGGACTTCATCGCTGCCGAGGACACGCGGGTGTCCGTGAAGCTGCTGAACCATTTCGGCATCAAAAAGCCCCTGGTGAGCTATCACGAGCACAACCGCGCCTCGGCGGGGCAGGCCATCCTGGCCCGGCTGCTGGCGGGGGAGACCTGCGCCCTGGTGACGGACGCCGGGACCCCGGCCATCAGCGACCCCGGGGAGGATTTGGTGCGCCTGTGCGGGGAAAACGGCGTCACCGTGGAGGCCATTCCCGGCTGCTGCGCAGCCATCTGCGCCCTGGCGGTGTCGGGACTGCCCACAGGGCGGTTTACCTTTGAGGGATTTCTCCCGGCCAATAAAAAAGAGCGCCGGACGGCGCTGCTGAGGCTGCAAGGTGAGGAGCGGACCATGGTGTTCCATGAGGCGCCCCACAAGCTGAGAGCTACGCTTTCGGACATGGCGGAGATCTTGGGTGACCGGCCCGTGGCCCTGTGCCGGGAGCTGACCAAGCTCCACGAGGAGACGCTGCGCACCACCCTTTCCCAGGCGGTGGCCCTGTATGCGGAGAAGGAGCCCCGGGGCGAATATGTGCTGGTGGTAGCTGGGGTGCAGCCAACAGAGGAGCCGGCGGTGACCCTGGAGGAGGGCGTGAGCCGGGTGCAGCAGCTGCGGGCGGAGGGCATGAAAATGAAGGAAGCCGTCCGCACGGTGGCCGGGCAGACGGAGCTGAACAAGAACGAGCTCTATGACGCCGTGTTGAGGGCGGAAAAATAAAACCGCAAAACAGATCCGGCAGACAAAAAGCAGGGGAGTATCCACTCCCCTGCTTTTTTATCAGCGGGCTTTTTTCAGCTGTGCCAGGCATTTGAGGCAAATGTGCTTGCCCCGAAAGGCCAGGATATGCTCCTTGTTTTCACAGAAGATACACCGATCCTCATGCTTGCGCAGGATCACGGAATCCCCGTCCACATAGATCTCCAGGGGATCCTTTTCCGCAATGTTCAGCGTGCGCCGCAGCTCTGCGGGCAGGACGATTCGGCCAAGCTCGTCAACTTTTCGAACAATACCGGTAGATTTCACACAAATACCCCTTTTTCTTTATTACTGCCTTCTCATTATGTCACAGCATGTCCCTGAAGTCAACTAAACTTCGGTAAATTCTCCCTATTTCATATTTATTATTCGCCTACTTTGTGCATATAGTCCTATGAGGTGAGAAAAATGGCAATGGCGTTTATTTGGGTGGGCATAACGGCGGCGGCTGTTATCTGCGGCGCCGCTAACGGCTGCATGGCGGCAGTTTCCACTGCAGCACTGGATGGCGCACGGGCTGCCGTGGAGCTGTGCATTTCTTTGGCGGGAGTGCTGTGCCTGTGGTCCGGCTTTATGGAGCTTTTAAAGCAGTGCGGGCTGGAAGCTAAGCTGGCTGCGCTTTTTCGGCCGCTGCTGCGGCGGCTGCTGCCCGGCGCCTGCCGGGATCCGGAGACCATGGCGGCAGTGAGCGGCAATCTGTCGGCCAACCTTTTGGGCCTGGGGAACGCTGCCACGCCCTTGGGCATCCGCGCCGCTCGGCGCATGGCCCTGGGAGCGGAGGGTATTGCCAGCAATGAGCTGTGCCGCCTGGTGGTGCTGAACACCGCCTCTGTGCAGCTGCTGCCCACCACCGTGGCGGCGGTACGGGCAGGGTGCGGGGCCGCCGCGCCCTTTGACATACTGCCGGCGGTGTGGATCAGCTCCGTTTTATCGGTGTCTGTGGGGCTGCTCACTGCGCGGCTCCTGGAACGGGTGGTGCGATGATGATCCTTGCGCGGCTGAGTGATTATCTGATCCCCCTGCTGCTGGCCGGGGCGGCGGCATACGCCCTGGGACGCCGGGTGGATGTATTCTCTGCCCTGACGGCCGGGGCCGGGGAGGGCCTGCACGTTGTGCTGCGGATCCTGCCGCCCCTGGTGGCCCTGCTGACGGCGGTGTATATGCTCCGGGCCAGCGGGGCCCTGGAAGTGCTGACCCGGGTGCTGACCCCGGCGCTGACATTTTTGGGCATCCCGCCGGAAACGGTGGGGCTGCTGCTCATCCGCCCGGTCAGCGGCAGCGGGGCCCTGGCCGTGGGCAGCGAGATCATGCAGACCTACGGCCCGGACAGCGCCATCGGCCGCACGGCGGCGGTGATGCTGGGGAGCACAGAGACCACCTTCTACACCGTGGCGGTATATTACGGCGCGGCGGGCATTCGCCGCACCCGGCACACCATCCCGGCGGCCCTGGCAGCGGATCTCACGGGCTTTTTGGCCGCGGCCTGGACGGTGCGGTGGATATTTTGAATTTTATAAACACGGACTGACGCATACATAATTCCGACCCAATGGGGCGAAATTATGTGGGAGGGGGTTTTGCCTGCTCCCCTAAAACTGGGGATTTTACAAAATATTCGATATTGAATATTAAATATAAAATATATACGAATTATACACTTTCAAATACAATTGGTCAAGGGGTGAGCAAAAAGTGGAACAATTTTTGCCGAAAAAACAAGAAAAAGAGGTCATATCCATCCGAATATCAACCAATTTGCTTGCAACAGTGGACCAAAAATCTGCCTCATTTGACATCAGCAGAAATGAATTTATCAACCAGTGTATTCTCTTTGCCCTGAAGCACATGGACGAATGATAAAAGAACTCGCCATCTTACCGATGGCGAGTTCTTTTATCACTATAACTGTGAGGGCTTCAGACGGGCATTACATCTTCTCCGGGGCGGAGCAGCCGATGAGCTCCATGCCGTTTTTCAGGACGCTGCGGGCGGTGTCCGCCAGCAGGAGCCGGGCGTTCAGCAGACCCTCGGCCTCGCCCTTGATGCGGCAGGCGTTGTAGAACTTGTGGAAGGCGGCGGCCAGGTCCGTGAGATAGCGGTTGATGAAGCTGGGATCATAGTCCCGGGCGGCCAGGCGCACGATGTCGCAGTAGTTGGCGATCTGCTTGATGAGGGCCAGCTCTGTGGGATCCGTCAGCAGGGAGAAGTCTACGGTTTCCGGAGCCGGGACGGCATGGCCGTCGGTGGCCAAATTCTTCAGCAGGGTGCAGATGCGGGCGTGGGCGTACTGGACATAATACACGGGGTTTTCGCTGTCCTCCCGGACGGCCAGGCCCAGGTCAAACTCCATCTGCGTCTCGGGCTTGGCGTTGAAGAAGTAGCGGCAGGCGTCCACGGGGACCATGTCCAGCAGATCCGTCAGGGACACAGCCTTACCGGTGCGCTTGGACATGCGGACGATCTCTCCGTCCTGCACCAGCTTCACCAGCTGCATGAGTACGATGTCCAGCCGATGGGTGCCGTCCAGGCCCAGGGCGTCCATGGCACCCTTCAGCCGGGCCACATGGCCGTGGTGGTCGGCGCCCCAGATGTTGATGACCTTGTCAAAGCCGCGCACGGCGAATTTATTGCGGTGATAGGCGATGTCGGCGGCGAAGTAGGTGTAGAAGCCGTTGGCACGGCGGAGAACATCGTCCTTCAGGCCCAGCTTTTCGATGGCCTCGTCGCTCTTGCCGGCGGCCTTCAGCTGCTGGGTGAGGATCTCGCTGGTCTTCAGCCACAGGGCGCCGTCCTTCTCATAGGTGTAGCCCCGCTTGGTCAGCTCCGCCACGGAGTCGGCCACGTAGCCGCTCTCGTGGAGGCTGGACTCGAAGAACCACTCGTCATACCGGATGCCGTATCGGGCCAGGTCCGCCTTCATCTTGGGAATATTGTGGGCCAGGCCGAACTGGGCCAGGGCGTCGTGACGGGCCTTTTCATCCACGTTCAGCAGGTCGTCGCCGTGGGCATCGGCGTAGAGCTGAGCCAACTCCCGGATGTCGTCGCCGTGGTAGCCGTCCTCGGGGAACTCCACCGCGTCCTCCCCCTTGAAAATTTGGAAATACCGGGCCTCCAGGCTCTTGGCAAATTTCTCGATCTGGTTGCCGGCGTCGTTGACGTAGAACTCCCGCCAGACATCGGCACCGGACTTCTGCAGCACGGAGGCCAGGGTGTCGCCCAAAACGCCGCCCCGGGCGTTGCCCATGTGCATGGGACCGGTGGGATTGGCGGAGACGAACTCCACCATGTATTTCTTGCCCGCCAGCATATCGTTTTTGCCGTAGTCCGCTCCCGCCTGCTGGACAGCGCAGACGGTCTCACCGAACCAGCGGGTGCCCAGGGTGAAATTCAGAAAGCCGGGGCCTGCCATGGCGGCGGAGGTGAAGTAGCTGCCGGAAAGGTCCATGTTGTCCAGCAGGATCTGAGCCACCTCCCGGGGATTCTTGCGCAGGGCCTTGGCGGCGGCCAGGCAGAAGGTGGTGGTATAGTCGCCGTTGGCGGTGTCCTTGGGGATCTCCACCGAGGGCTGCACGGGGCAGCCGTCGGGCAGGAGCCCGGCCGCGGCGGCCTTGCGGTAGGCGGTCAGGGTCAGCTCCAGCACCTGGTCCTTGGCGTTTTGTATCATATTCATAGCAGTTACTCCTTAAATTTTCTTTAGAAACAGGCTGACTCGCAGCGCGCTTACAGGCTGCATGCCAACCAGCAGCATATACTCCAGAATCACCGAGCCGTCCTTTTGCCCGGCCAGGTCCCAGGTGACCTCCTTGGTTTTTACATTCAGGGTGAGGCTGCCCTGGGGGGTCTTGATCTGCGTGGCAGTGACGGCAGCAGGGTCCAAAAGCAGACCGTAGCCCTCCCCCTCGTTGACCAAAATGGCCCGGCGGGTGGCGGTCTCCAACTTGACGTCCGAGCGGATGGCGGATTTTTCATCCTCGCAGTTCACGGCCTCGTACTGCAGGTGCCAGCCGTAGTCGGTCTTTTCCACGGCGGCGGTGCCCTCCATGCGGATCACATCCTCCACGCCGCCGAACACGCTGCGGCTGGCGATGCGGATTTGTGCGGTTCCTTCCATAGCGTGCCTCCTTACTGGCGTTTGATACCTGTGCGCGGCCGGATGCCCCGAAGCGCGGCGCTCCCGGGCACGGGATGAGCTCCTGAAGTATATAATACAGGCAGAGGGGAGGAGCCCGTGCGGCGCTCGGGGCCGATCCGTCCGGATCCGGCCGTACTAACCAATCAATTATACTATGGATCGCCGCCTATCACAAGGAAAATTTGGCGCGGATGCCCATTTTTTTCAGTGGCAATTTCTCCTTTCTTCTGCTATACTGAAACGCAAATAAGGAAGCAAACGGCAAGGAGGTGCCTGTAATGGAGCTTAAACTGACGCAAAAACAGTTCCGGCGGCTGCTGGACCTGGTGTATATCGGCAACTGGGTGCTCAACTCCACCCGGGGAGATGACCGCATCCGGGACTACGACCAGGTGGAGAGCCTGGTGTTTTCCCACTGCCTGGGCCGGGGCATGGAGAAGCTGACAGAGCTGTACCAGGGGGAGCTGATCCCCTCCCGGGCCTTTGCTGAGGGCGGCATCCACGAGGCCATCATGGCCTATGAGGACAACGTGTTCTTCGAGATCCTGGCCCAGGAGCTGGCCCTGCGGGATCTGGACGATCCCCCCATCACGGAGGAGAATTACGACGAGGTCATGGAGCGGATGAATGAGTATCTGGGAGAGTTCCAGCGCCACGGCACCGACCATGTGACGGTGGAGATGGAGGAGTAAGGACCCGATAGCGGAAAAAAGAGGCACAGATGTGCCTCTTTTTTGCGTAGAAATCCCCCGGGGGGGGGCTTCGGACGCCCTTATACCACCTGGAACAGGAAAAACTTCAGATAGTCCGTCTCGTCCACGCCCCATAGGATGGGGTGGTCGCAGGCCTGCTGGCGCTGCTCGATCTGCCGCAGCTGCACCCCGGCGTCCCGGGCGGCGCTGCGGAGCATGGCCATGAACCGCTCCGTGGAGGCAAAGTGGCTGCACGAGCAGGTGGCCAGATACCCGCCCCGGGGCAGCAGCTTCATGGCCCGGTAGTTGATCTCCTTATACCCGGTCATGGCGCTTTCGATGGTCTTGCGGCTCTTGGTAAAGGCCGGGGGATCCAGGATGATGAAGTCGTAGACCTTGGGCCCCTTTTCTAGCTCCGGCAGCAGGTCGAACACGTTGGCGGCCCGGCAATCCATAACGTCGCTGAGCCCGTTGAGCCGGGCATTTTCCGCAGCGCACTGGACGGCAAACTCCGACACGTCCACCGCCGTCACATGCCTGGCCCCGCCCCGGGCGGCGTTGAGGGCGAAGGAGCCGGTGTGGGTGAAGCAGTCCAGCACCGTGCGGCCCTTAGCCAGCCGAGCCACCGCCTGGCGGTTGTATTTCTGATCCAGGAAGAACCCTGTTTTCTGCCCGTTGATGAAATCCACCCGGTAGCGGATGCCGTTTTCCACGATGTCTGCCCCGGTGAGGTCGGGCAGGGCTTCTCCGGGCAGGGGGAACCAGCCCTTGTTTTGCGCCATCCCCTCCTTTTCCCGCAGGGCCACGTCGTTGCGCAGGTAGATGCCGGCGATGTCCTGGCCGTCCCGGCGCAGCACCTGGGCCAGGATGGGGAGAAGCCGATCCCGGATGCGCTCCATGCCAAGGCTCAGCACCTGCACCACCAGCACCGGGCCGAACCGATCCACCGTCAGCCCCGGGAAGCCGTCTGCCTCCCCGAAGATGACCCGGCAGCAGTGCAGATCCTCCGGGGGCATGACGGCCTTGCGGTAGTCCCAGGCGTACTGCACCCGGCGCTGCCAGAAGGCGTCGTCAAACCGATCGTTGGCGTTGCGGGAGAGGAGCCGGCAGCGGATGAGGGAGTGGCTGTTATAAAAGCCTGTGCCGAGATAGGCTCCCTTGTGCCCGATGACGTCCGCCAGGCCGCCGTCCTCCACAGGGCCGGAAAGCTCCGTCACCTCCGCGGCGTATGCCCACGGGTGCCCCGCTGTCAGGGCGCGCTCTCCTTTTTGGGTGATATGCACCTGGGGATAGGGCCGTTCTGCCTTCATAGTCCCGCCTGCCTTTCCGAGAAAAATCAATTCATTGTAGCACATTCCCGGGCCGATTGCCATATAAATAAAAGGAGAAAATGCAAACAGGGAGGCTTGGTTTTATGCCAACGATCTTTTTGAGCCCCTCCACCCAGGAATATAACCAGTATGTCACCGGCGCCGGCAGCGAGGAATATTTCATGAACCTGCTGGCGGACGCCATGGAGCCCTTGCTGCTTTCCAACGGCATTCAGTTTACCCGCAATGACCCCCAGGGCAGCGTGTCTAAATCTATTCAGCAGAGCAACGCCGGCAGCTACGATTTCCATCTGGCCCTCCACTCCAACGCCTCCGGCCCGGGCAGCGAGGGCCGGAACCGGGGCATCATCGCCTTTTACTATCCCGGCAGCGCAAACGGCCAGCGGGCGGCGGAGCTGTTTGCGGCGGCCCTGCGGGAGATCTATCCCCTGCCGAACCAGGTGACCACCCGCTCCACCACCACCCTGGCGGAGGTGAAACGCACCAAGGCCCCCGCCGTGCTGCTGGAGATCGGCTACCACGACAACGCCGCCGATGCCCAGTGGATCGCCGGGCACATCGACCTCATCGCCCAAACCCTGGTGCAGGCCATGACGGAGTATTTCGGCCTGCCCTATGTCTATCCCGGGCCTAGCCAGCCGGGCCTGGCCGTTACGGATTCCGGCGGGCCGGTGGCCCTGCGGGCGTATCCCTCGGCCCAGGGACAGGTCCTTGCGCAGATCCCCAGCGGCGCCACCGTCACGGTGTTCGGCCAGTATCAGGGCTGGTATGTGGTGCTCTACGGGGAGACCATCGGCTATGCCAATTCCGCCTTTATCCAACTGTGAGGAAAAATAATTCACCCAGGCCATGCTTTTTCCCTTGACAGTTTCCTAAAATGCGATTAATATTAGAAAGGATATGCACCCGAAAGATCAGGGGGTCTTTTTGGTTGTTTTCTACACTCAAACGGGAAACCGTTTCTCAAGGATTTATACACATTCACAGGAGGTTGACCAATCATGACCACAGTTGGCTACATTGTAGCGGCTGTTGCGGCTGTTGTTGCGTTCGTGATTGGCTTCCCTATCGGCATTCAGTACCGCAAGAAGGTAGCGGAAAAGGAAATTTCCAGCGCGGAGGAAGAAGCGACCCGCATCCTCAACGAGGCCATCAAGAGCTCCGAGAACAAGAAGCGTGAGGTCCTGCTGGAGGCAAAGGAAGAGATCCTGAAAAGCCGCGCGGATTACGAGAAGGAAGTCAAGGAGCGCCGGGCGGACCTGCAGAAGCAGGAGCGCCGGCTGCAGCAGAAGGAAGAGAACATCGATCGCAAGACCGATGCCATTGAAAAGAAGGAGGAGGCCCTGGCTGAAAAGCACGATGCCCTCCTCAAGGAACAGGATGAGATCAAGCTCATCAAGCGCAGCCAGACCGAGATGCTCGAGCGCATCTCCGGCTTCACCGCCGACCAGGCCAAGGCATATCTGATCCAGCAGGTGGAGTCCGAGGTCACCCACGAGACCGCCATGAAGATCAAGGAGATCGAGGCCCGGGCCAAGGACGAAGCCGACCAGCGCGCCCGGGAGATCGTGGCCACCGCCATCCAGCGCTGCGCCGCAGACCATGTGGCCGAGATTACCGTCAGTGTGGTTCCCCTGCCCAATGACGAGATGAAGGGCCGCATCATCGGCCGCGAAGGCCGCAACATCCGCACCCTGGAGACCCTGACCGGCGCGGATCTTATCATCGACGATACCCCCGAGGCCATTACGGTGTCCTGCTTTGAGCCGGTGCGCCGGGAGGTGGCCCGCCTGGCCCTGGAAAAGCTCATCGCCGACGGCCGCATCCATCCCACCCACATTGAGGAGATGGTGGAGAAGGCCCGCCGGGAGGTGGACGCCGTCATCCGGTCCGAGGGTGAGCGCGCCGTGCTGGAAACCGGCGTGCGGGGCGTACATCCGGAGCTGCAGAAGCTCCTGGGCCGCCTGCACTACCGCACCAGCTACGGTCAGAACGTGCTGCAGCACTCCATCGAGGTGTCCCACATCGCGGGCATGATGGCCGCCGAGCTGGGGGCCGACGTGGCCGCCGCCAAGCGGGCGGGCCTGCTGCACGACATCGGCAAGGCCGTGGACCACGAGATGGAGGGCACCCACATCCAGCTGGGCGTGGAGTTCTGCCGCAAGTATAAGGAAAAAGAGGATATCATCCACGCCATCCAGGCCCACCACGGCGACGTGGAGTGCAAGACCCTGGTTGCCTGCCTGGTGCAGGCGGCGGACGCCGTGTCCGCAGCCCGTCCCGGCGCCCGGCGCGAGAACCTGGAGAACTATATCAAGCGCCTGGAGAAGCTGGAGGAGATCACCAGCGACTATCCCGGCGTGGAAAAGAGCTATGCCATTCAGGCCGGCCGCGAGGTCCGCGTCATGGTCAAGCCCGAGCAGGTGTCCGAGGATCAGATGGTTATCCTGGCCCATGACCTGGCCCGCCGCATCGAGAGCGAGCTGGAGTATCCCGGCCAGATCAAGGTCCATGTCCTGCGGGAGACCAAGGTGGTCGAATACGCCAAGTAATATTTTAGGCAGCAAATACTGCGTGTATAGAAATATGCACGCAGTATTTTTTTCCACAGGGCCGGCGGACGTCCTGCGATACCCTGAAAAAATACCGGCTGCGCGCTTGCGCGCAGCCGGTATTT
>CABMQL010000007.1 GCA_902388735.1 uncultured Eubacteriales bacterium
CACCCCCGCCCCTCCTGTCAACCCCTATTTTTACTTTTTTTAATCCCTGCCTTCAGAAGTTCTTATAAAGCGACTTCGCCACTTCCATTTCCCTCTAAAATATGATATGATGGCGTCAATATTGGCAAGGAGACTTCAGCTATGAACCGATACCCCATTCTGCTGCTGGACGCAGACAACACCCTGTTTAATTTCGACGCGGGCAACCGCCGGGCGTTCACTGCCGTGTGCCGCGCCTGCCATCTGCCGGATACGGACGCGCTTTTCCACGCCTACGAAGCGGTGAACGCGGAAATGTGGGGTGCCTTTGACCGGGGCGAATACAGCAAGGATTTCATTGTGGTGGAGCGATTTCGGTTATTTTTGGAGCGATGCGGCCTGCAGGCCGACCCGGTCCGGTGCAATGCGGTCCATCTGGACAGCTTGAAAACCAACACGCAGCTGATGCCGGACGCCCTGGAGGTCTGCCGGACCCTGGCCCAAACGCATCGGCTCTACATTGTCACCAATGCCGTGGCCGCAGTGCAGAAGGCCCGCCTGGCCGCCAGCGACATCCGCCCCTACATCACGGACGCCTTTATCTCCGAGGATGCCGGGGCCAGCAAGCCCTCCAGCGCCTATTTCGACTACGTTTTCTCGCGCATTCCGGGCATTACCCGGGAAAACTGCCTGCTCATCGGCGACTCCCCCTCCAGCGACCTGCAGGGCGCCAACAACTACGGCATCCCCTGCTGCTGGTACAATCCCCACGGTCTCGCCCGGCCCGATGGACTGCGCATCGACTATGAGATTCGTGATCTGGCGGAGCTGCTGCCTATTGTAAACTCCTAAAAAGAATATGAATATCGAGGAAAATTAAAAGATGTAGCGGACATAACAGAAGAATATTTCTTACTGATCTATAAGTCTTATCTCATCAATATGGAATACGTGGAGCATTACGAATATGACAACGTGGTTATGAAAGACAAGACACGTCTCAGTATCAGTAATGCAAATCGTAAGAAAGTCCGGGAAAGACTATTACAAACGGAGAAGAAAAGATTATGAATATCCATTTGATCACTTATCTGAAAATCCATTGTTAGATGTACGCTTTAAGAAGTAAGGAGGATAAGATGGCGGTAGGATTTAAAGTAGACTATTATTGGTATCAAGTTGGAACTAGTGATTTTTTGCATGCTTTTTTTCAACAATATGTATTAGACTGGAAAATGGAAAGTGGGGGAGTGTTTATCCTAAATTGATGAAAGAACTATATCAAGGTCGTTTAAAAAATCAAGATATAAACGAAGGAATGGAAGAATTAGGTAGAATAAAAAAAGAACTGAAAAAATTTCCTCCATCTTATGTAGTATGGGATGCAGAAGATTTAAAATTGACACCGCCATGGGGAAATAATATCAGTTCAGATATTACTGATTTGTCTAATTATTTTGTTACTAATGATGGAAGAGATCTGATTTCAGTTTTAAATGAGGCAATGGAAGACGCAAAGGAAATACACTCAGATATTGAAATTGATAAGTTATAATTTTCATAATACTGTACATAAAAACCGGCCCCCACTACCGGGGGCCGGTTTTTATGTACCCAATTATAAATAGAACACTTCGTTCTCCGCCGGGCGGGCATACTGCGCCTCCAGCTCATGCTGGTGGTAAAGATACCCCGCATCGTCGAAGAATTTCGCCCCGGTGGGACAGCCCTTGACGCAGGCGCAGCACTTGATGCAGATGCCCCGGACCGCCGACACATCCGCCGGGTCGATGGAGCCCATGGGGCATAGATCGGCGCATAGGCCGCAGCCGCCACAGCGGGACATATCCGTTTTCGGCTTAACCTTTAATATATTGATGGGGTTCCCGGCCCGGTCCCGGGGCGTGTAGTAGGGTCGGAGGGGCTCCTTCCCTCGCACGGCAACCGACTTTACCGGTGCGGCATCCAATCCCGCCGCCAACTCCGCCACCCGGGCAGCAAATTCGTCCATCAGCGCTTCGTCTTCGGCATTGGGCCGATTGGCGCCCAGGACCCGCGAAAACGAATGTTCCCCCACAAAAGCCCCGGCAGCAATCGGATGCATGCCGTCCGCCGCCAGGATATTCCGCAGCTCTATGAGGGCATCGTCATAGTTCCGGTTGCCAAACAGCACCACCGGCACCGCCAGCGCACCGCCGCCCATGATCCTCTCCCGTAAAAACGGCAAGAGCACATTGGGCACGCGCCCGGCGTACACCGGCGTGCCGAAAACCACCAGATCCTTTTCGCCAAAGCGCAGCGTCTCCTGCCGCACGGCGGGGCGGGAAAAATCCACGCTTTCCGCCGGCAAGTTCAGCCGGGACGCAATACCTCCGGCAATGCGCTCCACCGTGCGCCGGGTAGTGCCGGTGCCGCTAAAATATACGGCCCAAATTTTTTCCAGTTTCATGCTGCCCTCCTCCTTACAGGTCAAAATCCTCCTGCTTCAGGTCCCCGGTTTTCAGCTTCACCGGCCGGGGCGGCACCCGCTTGAGAGGGTCATAGCGGAACGCGCCGCAGTGATGCTCCGCCGCCACGATGCCGCACTTAACGCAGGCCACCTCCTCATCGCTGAGGCGGGTGCCCTTGGCGCAGTAGGCGCAGCGGGGATCGATTTTCTTGCGAAACAGCATAGCTCCTCCTTACAGCGTCTCCAGCGTCACCTTTTCGCCCGAAGCGGAGGCGCGGATATGGGTAATGGGATGGTCAAAGCTTTCGATGATACGCACCGCCATGGGATCCTCCAGCTCCTTCTGGATGCAGCGGCGCAGATTCCGGGCACCATAGGCGGCGGAATAGGACTTATCCACCAGGTAATCCACCAGGGCGTCGTCGTAAGTGAAGGTAAAGCCCTTGGCGGAGAGAGACTCCGTCAGCTCGCGCAGCATAATGCGGGCGATGCCGGCAAAGTTCTCCTTGGTCAGCTGGTGGAAATACACGATCTCGTCCACGCGGTTGATAAACTCCGGGCGCAGGAAGCTCTGCAGGGCCTTCATCACCCGCTCCTTATCCTGCTCGTCGCTGCTGCGGCCAAAGCCCACGGTGCCGCCGGCGCTCTTGTCGGAGCCGGCGTTGGAGGTCATAACAATGACGGTATTTTCAAAATTTACCTTACGCCCGTGGGCATCGGTGATCTGGCCATCGTCCAGGATCTGCAGCAGCACATTCAGCACATCCGGGTGGGCCTTTTCAATTTCATCGAACAGCACCACGGAATAGGGCTTGCGGCGGATCTTCTCCGTCAGTTGGCCCGCCTCGTCATAGCCCACATAGCCCGGGGGCGAACCCACAATGCGGGAGACGGAGTGCTTTTCCATAAACTCGGACATATCCAGGCGGATCAGGGACTCCGGCGCGTGGAACAGATCGTCGGCCAGCTGCTTCACTAGCTCGGTTTTGCCCACGCCGGTGCTGCCCACAAAGATAAAGCTCACGGGCTTATGCTTGGGGGAAATGCCCACGCGGTTGCGGCGGATGGCCGCTGCCACGGCGGCCACGGCCTCGTCCTGGCCCACGATGTGCTGCTTCAGCCGGTCCTCCAGCTCCGACAGGCGCTTGAACTCCTCCTCCCGGATCTTGCTGGCCGGGATCTTGGTCCACAGCTCGATGACCCGGGCGATATTCTCCATGGTCAGCTGGGGCACGCCCTTCTTCTCGATCTCCGTCAGTTCCTCCTGCAGGCGCATTTCCTGGCTGCGCAGCTCGGCGATGCGGGCATAGCGGGCGTCCAGCTCCTCCTGGGTGAACTCCTTGCCCTCCTCGGGCTCGGCAGACATAAGCGTCTCCCGCTCAAAGGTGATGTTCTCCAGGTCGCGCTTGAGCTCCATGCGGCGGTTGATGGACGCGTCGTGGAGGTTCAGGTCCGAGCAGGCCTCGTCGATGAGGTCGATGGCCTTATCGGGCAGGAACCGATCGGTGATATACCGCTCCGACAGGGCCACGGCCTGGCGCAGGATGCCCTCGGGGATCTGCACGCCGTGGAAGTTTTCGTAATAATGGGCGATGCCCTTGAGGATCTCCAGGGTGTCCTCCATATTGGGCTCTGCCACCGTCACCGGCTGGAAGCGGCGCTCCAGGGCGGAATCCTTCTCGATGAACTTGCGGTACTCGTTGAAGGTGGTGGCGCCGATGACCTGTATTTCGCCCCGGGACAGAGCGGGCTTTAAGATATTGGCGGCGTTCATGCTGCCCTCGGCATCCCCGGCGCCCACAATGTTATGCACCTCGTCAATGACCAGGATGATGTTGCCGGCCTTGCGGATCTCCTCGATAAGCCCCTTCATGCGGCTTTCAAACTGGCCCCGGAACTGGGTGCCGGCCACCAGGGCCGTCAGATCCAGCAGATAGACCTCCTTATCCCGCAGCTTGAAGGGCACCTGTCCGGCGGCGATGCGCTGGGCCAGGCCCTCGGCGATGGCGGTCTTGCCCACGCCGGGCTCGCCGATGAGGCAGGGGTTGTTCTTCTGCCGGCGGTTCAGGATCTGCACCACCCGCTCGATCTCCTCCTCCCGGCCGATGACAGCGTCCAGCTTGCCTTCCCGGGCCCGGCGGGAGAGATTGATGCAGTAATTATCCAAAAATTTGCGTTTTTTCTCGGTTTTGCCGCCCTTGGTCTCCCGGCCTTGGCCGGATTGATCCCCGCTCTGCTTTTCCGCCGGGGTCTGGCTGCCGCCGAAAAGCCGGTTTAAAAACGGGAAAGTGGCCGTCTTGCCGCTCTCATCCTCATCGCCGCCGTCATCCTCGGGCATATCCTCCAGCTCCTCGGCGCCGCCGAAGGCCTGCATCATCTCGCCGCTAAGGCTCTCCAGATCCTCCGGGGTGATGCCCATACGCTTCATCATGTCCTCCACCTGGGGCAAGCCCAGCTTGGCGGCGCACTGCAGGCACAGGCCCTCGTTCACCGGCTCGCCTTTTTCGTTCATCCGGGAGATGAACACCACAGCCACATTTTTCTTACATCTTGCGCAAAGAGTAGGTTGCATAGTTTCCTCCGTTTTTCCTGCCACCCGCCCGGCGGATGGCCTTTAGGGTTTTACAGGGATGTGAGCCAATCCATAGGGGATCGGTTCACGAAAAATTGCAGCAGGGCAGATTGCTGCACCATATCCTCCGTGATAACCAGCTGCAGTCTCTGCAGCAGCCACACGGCAAAAAACACCAGCAATACCGCAACGACCAGCCCCAGGGCGCCGCCGCCCAACAGGTTCAGCATATGCAGGCCCGGCAGCCTTCCTGCCAGCTTCAGCACCCGCAGCAGGAGTCTGCACAGCAGCATCAGGATCACAAAGGCCGCTAAGTACACCAGGGCATAGGCCACGGACTGGGCGATGCCGTCCGTCACGGCGGTGACCAGGGATTCCTTGGTCTCCTGCACCAACGTGCCCACGCTGTCAACGATCCTCTGGGCGGTCTCGCCGAAATAGCCCGCCTCCCGCACCATGGAGGCGGCGCTGCCGCCGGATATGCCGCCGCTCTGCATTTTTTTCTCCAGCAGAGGGCGGATCCACTTGGCCACGGTGCCGGACAAAGCCCCGGCGGCGATCCCGGCACCGATGAAGGACACCACCACGGCGGCAACGCCCCCCAGGGTCTGCAGGAAGCCGCGCTTTGCCCCGACGCCCAGACCCAGCAGCAGCGCGCCCACGATCACAAGATCTATCCAAATCATAGCATTTCTCCTTTTACGGCAGGTAAAGGCTGGCGAAATTCGTTCCCACCAGCACCGCCGAGCCGTCACTGCGCATCAGCACCCGCCGGGCGAAGTTCACATCCTCCAGCACGGCGCACGGACGCAGATTGCGGTCATAGATCACCAGGCTGCTGGTGTAAAGCACCGCCACATACCGTCCCGCAGCCGACAGGTCCAGCACCTCGCTGTCCACCGTCAGGGCGGCGATCTCCTCCCCGGCGGCATTCACCGTGGCCAAATGGGTCAGGCCGCCGGAGGAATAGTTCTCCAGCAGCACGGCGGCGAATTTCCCGCCGTTTATGCTGCAGCGGGCCAGGTTCGCCCCCTGGTAATCATATGTGCTCACCGTTCCGTCGGTCTTTACGAAGCACAGGGCCTTGTCCGTGGCGGCGCAGAACCGGCCGTCCACCGTGCCCAGCTCGTATACGCCGCCCTCGATGACTCCCTCCGCCTGCATCTCCTCCGAGGTGAGCTTATAGATCTGCAGGGAACTGACAAAGCTGCCGCTGTCCTGTCCCATAGCCGCAGCTGCCATATAATTCCCGTTTTCGGAAACGGCGGCGGCCATGAGATATTTTTGGGCGGAGTTGAACGCATACAGCGGCTCACCCTTGCCATTATAGACGGTCACGGCGGTTTTATATCCTGTTTTTTTCTGAGTCACGGCAAATTTGCCGCCCCGGCCCATTTCCACGGCGAAGATCTCCCCCTCCAGGGGCATCTCCTTCACCAGGCCCTTATGGTCCAGCAGGTACAGGCTCTTTCCGCCGATCTCGTACACCGCCGCGTAGCCGTCCTCCGCGGAGACGGCCACCTGGCCCGCCTGCAGGGCCGTGTGATACACGGTGTTTCCCTTGTCATCCAGCAGGGTGATCTCCTGGCCGGAGGCCACCAGCAGGCTGCCGTTCAGGTCGGCATAGCAGCTGGTGCCGTCGCCGCTGTACTGATAGAGCTTGGCGCAGCCGCTCTCATCCTTTTCCGCCTGCATATAGGCAATGCTCCGGCGCAGGCCGTCAAAGGCAGTGCGGTCCAGCAGCACAAAGGCCGCCACTGCCGCCAGCACCACGGCAATAACGATCAGCAGCCCCCGTATCTTTTTCCGGGGCGGCCGCCGCTTTCTCATTCGCTTGGGGGCGTCCTGCTGCAGGTCGCCCATTTCAAATTTCATCTGTTCCATTCAGTCTCTCATCCTCATACCAGACCCGTGTGAGATACAGACCGCCCGGCGGCGCCGTGGGGCCCGCCAGGGTGCGGTTGCCGGAATCCAAAATCTCCGGAATATCCTCCGGCCGGAGCTTGCCCTCGGCGGCATAGAGCACCGTGCCGGTGATGGCCCGCACCATATTATACAAAAATCCGTTGGCGCACACCTTCAGCTCCAGCAGCTCCCCGCGGCAGTAATGGATGGTGCGCACGGTGCTTCTGACGTTGGTCCCCACGGACCGCACCGCGGCAAAATCGTGGGTGCCCTCGAACATCCGGGCCGCCCGGTCCACGACCGTCTCGTCCAGCCGCTTGGGGTAGAAATATGCCCGGTGGACATAGAAGGGATTCTTGATGCGGGAGTTGTAGATGCGGTAGGTATATTCCTTTTTGATGCAGGAGCCGATGGCGTTGAAATCCTCCGCCACCTCATAGGCCCGGCGCACCACGATGTCCTCAGGGATGTGGGTGTTCACCGCAAAGGGGATGCGCTCCACGGGGATGCGGGAGCCGGTGTGGAAATTGGCCACATAGTATTCCGCGTGTACCCCGGCATCGGTGCGGCCGCAGCCCACGCATTTGATCTTCTCCCCGCACACCATGGACAGGCCCTTTTCCAGGGTCTCGGCCACGGTCCTTTCGGTTTTCTGCACCTGCCAGCCGTGATAGGCCGTGCCGTTATACATGAGTATCAGTGCAATATTCCGCATAGCGCATCCTTTCTCAATCTGTCACAGGCCGAATTTGCCCAACACGATGACCCCTGCCGCCAGGGCCACGAAGCCCGCCAGAGTCAGCCAGTCCGCTGTCTTATAGCGCAGCACATGCAGGGCCGTGCGGCCCTCGCCGCCGTGATAGCACCGGCACTCCATGGCCGTGGCCAGCTCGTCGGCCCGGCGGAAGGCGGAGATGAACAGCGGCACCAGGATCGGCACCAGCGCCTTGGCCCGCTGGAAGATATTGCCGGATTCAAAATCTGCGCCTCGGGCCTTTTGGGCGGACATGATCTTATCCGTCTCCTCAATAAGGGTGGGGATGAACCGCAGGGCGATAGACATCATCATGCTCAGCTCATGGACCGGCACCTTGATCTTCTTCAAAAAGCCCAGCAGGGACTCCAGCCCGTCCGTCAGGGCAATAGGACTGGTGGTGTAGGTCAGGAGGAAGGTGCCCATGATGAGCATCACGATGCGCAGCATCATCTTCGCCGCTGCCGCCAGGCCCTCCCAGGTGATGTGCCGCAGCAGCCACACATCGCAGATGGCCGTGCCCTTGGTGAAAAACAGGTTCATAACGGCCGTGAAGATGACGATGATGAGAATGGGCTTGAGGCCCTTGGTCAGGGACTTAAACGGCACCTTGGACACTAAAATGCAAAGCGCCAGCGCCGCCGCCGCCAGGACGTAGGTCAGCACGCTGTCCGCGCTGAACAGGGCCACGATGTACAGGATCACCGCCAAAATTTTCGTCCGGGGATCCAGCCGGTGTACGATGGTATTGCCGGGGAAAAACTGACCCAGGGTAATATCCTTCAGCATGCCGCCTCGCCTCCCTTCAGCGCCAGGAGGCGGCGCACAAGCTCATCAATGGTATACACGCTGCTGTCTGCCAGCAGGCCGCGCTTTTTAAGCTCCATAGCCACCTTGGTGACCTGGGGCACGTCCAGTCCCACCTGCAGCAGCTCGCCCGCCCGGGAGAATACCTCCTCCGGCGCGCCGTCCATGAGCTTGTGGGAATGGCTCATGACCACGATGCGGTCCACGTTCCGGGCGATCTCCTCCATGGAGTGGCTCACCAGGATGACGGTGTTGCCCTTTTGCTTATGGTACGAGCGCAGCTGGGCCAGAATGGCCTCCCGGCCCCGGGGGTCCAGGCCCGCCGTGGGCTCGTCCAGGATCAGCACCTTGGGCTCCATGGCGATGACGCCGGCGATGGCCACCCGGCGCTTCTGCCCGCCGGAGAGCTCAAAGGGCGATTTTTCCAGCATCTCCTCGTCGATGCCCGCAAAGGCTGCCGCCTGGCGCACCCGGCGGTCGATCTCCTCGCCCTCCAGCCCCATGTTCTTGGGGCCGAAGGAGATGTCCTTATAGACGGTCTCCTCAAAGAGCTGGTACTCCGGATACTGGAACACCAGGCCCACCTGGAAGCGCACCTTGCGAATTTCCTTGGGCTTCGCCCAAATATCCGTCCCGTCCAGCAGGATCTGCCCGTCCGTGGGACGCAGCAGCCCATTCAGATGCTGGATGAGGGTGGATTTTCCCGACCCGGTGTGGCCGATGATGCCCAAAAACTCCCCGGGCATGACCTCCAGGTCCACGCTGTCAATGGCTTTGTGTTCAAAAGGTGTCCCCGCACTGTAGGTGTGCGTGAGAGCCTTCACTTGTAAAATCGGTTTCAACTTGTTTAATCCCCTTTTATTTCTCACCGGAAAAGGCGCGGCAGATGGCATCTGCGCACTCCTCCACGGTCATAGCATCCAGCGGGATGTCTATGCCCCGGCTCCGCAATTCGTATAGCAGCTCTACCGTGTCCGGCGCCGCCAGGCCCAGAGCCCGCAGCTCCTCCACCCGGGCGAATACCTCCCGAGGGGTGCCATCCACGGCTATATGGCCATGGTTCATGACAATGGCCCGGTCGGCCTCCATAGCTTCGTTCATATGGTGGGTAATGAGCACCACAGTGATGCCCCGCTCCCGGTTCAGCTTGTGGACCGTGTCCAGCACCTCCCGCCGGCCCACAGGGTCCAGCATGGCGGTGGATTCATCCAGCACGATGCACGCCGGCTCCATGGCGATGACCCCGGCGATGGCGATGCGCTGCTTCTGCCCGCCGGAGAGCAGGTGCGGCGCGTGGCGGGCATATTCCGTCATGCCCACGGCCTCCAGGGCGTCATCCACCCGCTTGCGGATCTCCGCCGAAGGCACACCCAGGTTCTCCGGGGCGAAGGCTACATCCTCCTCCACCACGTTGGCAACGATCTGGTTATCCGGGTTTTGGAACACCATGCCGATGCGCCGCCGTATCTCCAGCAGCAGCTCAGCATTTTGGGTGTCCATCCCCTCCACCCACACCTTGCCGCCGGTGGGCAGCAGCACCGCGTTCATGTGCTTGGCCAGGGTGGATTTGCCGGAGCCGTTGTGGCCCAGGATGGTCACAAAGCTCCCCTTTTCTATCTCCAGGTCCACCTCCCGCAGAGCGGAGGTCTCCTGCTGTCCCCCCTCCTCCGCCGGGTAGGTGAAGGAGAGTTTTTCTGTTTGCAGCATAGTTGACATATCTTTATCTCATTTCCGTATCGCGCTAATTTTTACTCGCTCATCCACCGGCCCGTGGCGCCGCAGGGCAGCGCCATGCCGCTGTCGGTACACGGCAGGCCCAGCTCGTCCCAGGTGACCTTGCCGCCCCGGTCCTTTCCGATGAGCATCTGCAGAATATAGCCCAGCACCGAGGGCGCCAGGCCCGTGGTGTAGGAGTTCAGAATCACGAACAGAGGCTTATCCGACAGCACCCGGGCGCACAGCTTCACGAAGGGATAGAGGTTATCCTCCAGCTTCCACACCTCGCCCCCGGGGCCGCGGCCGTAGCTGGGCGGGTCCATGATGATGGCATCGTAGGTCTTGCCCCGGCGGATCTCCCGCTCCACGAACTTTGCGCAGTCGTCCACGATCCAGCGGATGGGCGCCTCCGAAAGCCCGGAGGCCTTGGCGTTCTCCTTAGCCCAGGCCACCATGCCCTTGGCCGCGTCCACGTGGCACACGCTGGCCCCCGCCGCCGCACAGGCCACCGTGGCCCCGCCGGTGTAGGCAAACAGGTTCAGCACCCGGATGGGCCGCCCGGCGTTTCTGATTTTCTCTATGGCAAAGTCCCAGTTGGCCGCCTGCTCCGGGAAAAGGCCCGTGTGCTTGAAGTTCATTGGCTTCACCTGGAAGCACAGGTCCTTGTAGCGGATGGGCCACTGCTCCGGGAGCTTGCGCTTGTCCCAGTGACCGCCGCCGGTAGAGGAGCGGCTGTAGCGGGCGTTGGCCTGCCGCCAGCCGGGGTTTTTGTGATCCGTCTCCCAAATGGCCTGGGGATCGGGCCGCACCAGGATCTGCTTGTCCCAGCGCTCCAGCTTTTCTCCGCCGCCGCAATCCAGCAGCTCATAGTCTTTCCAACCGTCCGCGATCCACATAAAGGGTCTACCTCCGCATAATAAATCAATGTATTATACACCCATTTGCCGCCGTGCGTCAACACCGGGGGCCCCGGAAAACCCCGGAAATCTATCTATCCAGTATGTAAGCCTGTGTTCGGGCAAAGAAAGAGGGCATGCCGTCTGCATTGCGCAGAAGGCATGCCCTCTCGGTGAATTTAATTTTTTTGGCGATTTGACCGCCTTCCGGCGTCAAATTTATCTAACCCTGATGCTCACCACGGTGCTGAAAACAGAGTTGGCCGAGCTCTTTACCTTGCTGACGGCCTTCACCTTGTAATAATAAGTGGTGCCCGCCTTGGCGGAGGTATTGGTGTAGCTGGTTCTTGTGGTGGTGTACATCTTCGTATATGTGCCGTTTTTCGAGGTTGCACGGTACACCTCATACTTGCTGGCGCCGGCCACGGCGTTCCAGGTCAGTCTGGGCTTGCCGGCGGAAGTAGTAATCTTCACCGTCGGTCTCGCGCAATGACAGATGCCTGTCACCACCGTGCTGAATGCGGAATTGGCCGAGCTCTTCACCTTGCTGATGGCCCTTACCTTGTAGTAATAGGTATATCCGGTGCCGGCCTTGTTGTCGGTGTAGTTAGTGGCCGTGGTGGTGCCCAGGAGCGTATAGGTCCCTTCCTTCGAGGTAGCGCGGTACACCTCATACTTGCTGGCATTGGCCACGGCGTTCCACTTGATGTAGGGCTTGCCGGTGGCGCCCATATAGGTTGCCTTCACGGTGGGCTTCGCGCAGTGGCAGGTGACCGACACCGCGGTACTGGAAGCACTCTTTACGCCATTGACGATCCCCGCCTTGACCTTGTAATAATAGGTCGTTCCGGCCGTAGCCTTGCTGTCCGTGTAATTCAGATTCGCGGTAGAGCCCAGGATGGAGTATGTCCCGTTCTTGCTGGTGCTGCGGAACACATAATATTTCTCGGCTCCGCTGATTGCACCCCATTGCAGATAGGGCTTGCCGCTGGCAGTCAGGTAACCCGACTTCACCTTAGGCGTGGCAAGCTTTAAATTAGGGTCCCTAGCACCGCAGATGGTGCACGCGCCATTCCGATAGCTGTGCGTGTGCGGCGTGGTGAAGGTCGTTGCCGACGATGTGTACTCCCTGCCGCCGCTCATCGTATAGAACTGAACCCGGTAGGTTTTTCCGGGCGAAAGGGTGTAATATAGCTCGGTGTTGATGTTGAAATCAAAGGTCACATAGGTCGAGTTATAATTCGTGGTGTCCGGCTTATAGTAGGTCAGGAAATTGCCGTTGCCATCATACAGACGCATACCGGCGGACGTTGTTTTCATCTTTTGATTGAATGTAACCTTACCGGCAACCGTAGCATTCGTCTCCGTCACACTGGTGATCGTTGGCCCCTCCCAAGTAGCCTGGGACGGAGAGGAGGCAAAGTCCGGCCGGATCACGCCCCAGTAGGGGTTAGCCATTGTATTATAATGGTAGTTATAACATACGACTTTTTGCACATAGTTCAAATTTTGGTGGTAGGTCACCCGATCTGCTTCATAAATAGCCACATGGCCGTAGGGATATTCACTTGTAGCGCTATAGACCAAAATGTCGCCCGGCTGGGGCTGTGCCCCTTGATAGCGCGCCCAGCCGCTGGGCAGGGCGTTGGTAGCATAGTCGCAGCCATTACCCCTCGCATAGCTGGCACAACCTAAAAACTCGTAGTAATACTTGATGAGGTCCACGCACTGGGCCCCGTAAACGCCGTCGTAGTCAAGGCTTTTGCCGAGCTGCGCTCTTGTCCACGCAAGGGCCTCCTGGGCCGTGTGTCCGTTTGTGGAGGCATTGGCCGTCACAGGCAGCGCCAGCGCCACAGAGAACAGCAGCACCAACAGGCATAGTGCTTTCTTGATTCCTTTCATTCTCAGCTCCTCCTGTTTTTTCAGCGGTAAGTACTGGGAAGGCACCCCCATTGCAGTCTATCTGACTTTGTCTCACAAGGCCTATAGTCAAGCGAAATACCAGTGCTTACCAATTTTACAGACTCATAATACACAGTTTTTTGGCAAAAGTCAACCAAAAAAAAAAAAAAAAATACGCAGCATTTGTGTAAATTGTTCAAAATTCACTGCACGCACGGAAGGATCTTTGCGGAGCCAACTAACAAGGAGAAGTGAACCATCCTTATTAGGGAGCGATACCATCGATCAATAAGGGCAGCAGCATCTGTGTCCGGCTTTCTTAGCCGCGAGATAATTACAAGTCGGTAAGAAAATGCGTATTTGGAAAGTCTTTCAAATCTTCTGAATTTCATCCGCTTGTCAAAAAGCTCCCCCCGCAAGCCAAAAGCGCACAGCCGAAGCCGTGCGCTTTTGAGAGTCAATGGGTTCAATATTCCGCCCAATCAATACTTCACCTTGGCCAGGCAGATGCGGATCCACTCGTGGTCATAGAAGGTGAGGGTCTCCTCCGGCAAGCCGCCGAAGGTCTCGGCTTTATTGAGGATCTCCTCGCTGGGATAGGCAATGGGGTCCGTGGCCATATCCTCGTCCATCTCCTCCAGGGCGGTGGCAGAAGGGCAGGAATAGCCCGTTTCATCGCAGTTGCGCAGGACGATGTCGTCCCGGCACATGAAGTTGATGAAGGCCAGGGCGTCCTCGTAGTTCTTGGAGCAGGTGGGGATGCACATGGCATCCACAAACAGGTTGCTGCCCTCCTCCGGCTGCACAAAGGCCAGGTCCGGGTTCTCCTCCACCATGGTCAGATAGTCGCCGGCGTAGTAGGTGCCCATGGCGGCCTCGTTGTTGATCATCTTGTCGAAGATCTGGTCCATGACGTAGGCCTGGACGATGCCGTCCTCCTTCTGCTTGATGAGCAGGTCCGTGGCGGCGGCGATCTCGTCCTTATCGGTGGTGTTGAAGGAGTAACCCAACGCCTTCAGCGCCAGGCCGATGCAGTCCCGGGGATTGTCGAAGATCAGCACCTGGCCCTTGAGGTCCGTGGTGAACAGGTCCATCCAGGAGGTAGGGGCCTTGTCCACCATGGTGGTGTTGTAGATGATGCCGGTGGTGCCCCACATGTAGGGCAGGCTGTACTTCTGCTCCGTGTCGTAGGCGGGATGCAGATAGCGCTCATCCATGTTCTCCGCGTTGGGGATCTTGCTGTAATCCAACTCCATCAGCAGGCCCTCCTCCCCCATCCGGGCCACCATGTAGTCCGAGGGGATGATGACGTCATAGCTGTTGCCGCCGCCCTTGATGGCGGAATAAAGCATCTCATTGGAGGCAAAGGTGTTGTAATTGACGTGGATGCCTGTCTCCGCCTCAAAATCGTCGAAGATGGACTCGTCGATATACTCGCCCCAGTTGTACACATTGATGCTGCGCTCCGTCTGTCCCTTCTGACAGCCCGCCAGGGGCAGGGCCAGCAGCAGAGCCAGGAGCAAAATGGCAAATTTCTTCATCACTTAGCCCCTCCCTTCACGCCGTCCTTTTGGAGGGCCTTGTTCCGCTTTTCCGCCTGCTTGGTCTGGTGCATCTCCCGGAAGTTCACGATCAGCAGCAGCGTCAGCACCGTGACGAACAGGATGGTGGACAGGGCGTTGACCTCGGGACTGATGCGCTTGCGGGTCATGGCGTAGATCTGCATGGCCAGGGTGGCCACCTCGGACCCGGCGGTAAAGTAGGAGATGACGAAGTCATCGATGGAGAGGGTAAAGGCGATGAGCAGGCCATTGAGGATACCGGGCCGCAGCTCGGGCATGAGCACCTTCCAAAAGGCCTGCCAGGGGGTGGCGCCCAGGTCCATGGCCGCCTCCCCCAGGTTGGGATTCAGCTGGCGCAGCTTGGGCAGCACCGCCAGGACCACATAGGGGATGTTAAAGGTGATGTGGGCCACCAGCAGCGTGCCGAAGCCCAGGGAAAAGCCCAGCAGGTTCCCCGTGAACACGAACAGCAGCATCAGGCTCACGCCGGTGATGATGTCGGCATTGGTCATGGGGATGTTGTTGATGGTCAGCAGCAGGTGCCGGGGCCGCCGCTTCATGGAGTGGAAGCCGATGGCCGCCGCCGTGCCCAAAACCGTGGCAATGAGCGCCGCCAGCACGGACACCGTCAGCGTGGTGCTGAAAGCGGAGAGGATCTCCTCATCCTGGAACAGCTCCTGATACCAGTGCAGGGAGAAGCCGGACCAGACCGTGCGGCTCTTGGAGTCGTTGAAGGAGAAGACGATCAGCACGGCGATGGGCAGGTACAAAAACAGGAACACCAGGACATTGAGCACCTTGGCGATAATGGGATTTTTATTCTGCATCACATCATCACCGCCCCTTCTTCACCGTCGCCGAAGCGGTTCATGATCAGCATGGCGATGATCACCAGCAGCAGCATCATAAGAGAGATGGCGCTGCCCAGGTGGGGATTATACGCCGAGCCCAAAAATTGCATTTCGATGAGGTCGCCCAGCAGAAAGCTCATACCGCCGCCCAGGAGCTTGGAAATGGCAAAGGTAGAGATAGACGGAATGAACACCATCATGATCCCGCTGATGACGCCCGGGACGGACAGGGGGAAGATCACCCGCCGGAACACCTGGGCCTTACCGGCGCCCAGGTCCTGGGCCGCCTCGATATACCGCCGGTCCAGCTTCTCGATGACGGAGAAGATGGGCAGGATCATAAAGGGCAGGAAGTTATACACCATGCCCAGGATCACCGCCGCGTCGGTATTGATGATGTGCAGGGGCGGGATGCCCACCAGGGCTAGGAGCTGGTTGAGAAAGCCGTGGTTTTCCAGGATGGACATCCAGGCGTAGGTGCGCAGCAGGAAGTTCATCCACATGGGCAGCATGATAAACAGCATGGCCACCTTCCGGGTGGTGGGGCCCGTCTGGGCCAGGAAATAGGCAAAGGGATAGGCAATGAGCAGGCAGATGGCTGTGGCCACCGCCGCCAGGTACAGGGAGTTGCCGCACACCTGGAGGAAAACGTCCAGGTTGGTGAAGTTCTCCAGGGTGAACTTGCCGTCGTAATTGGTGAAGGCGTATACCACAATCAGCAGCAGCGGCACCACTACGAACACGGCCATCCACACCACATAGGGAATGGCGGGGGTCTTAGTCTTCATCGTCAGCGTCCTCCTCATCCTCCTCGGCAAAGTCGGGATCGTTGATCTCGTCATACTCCGCCGAATAAGAACTGTAGTCGCCGAACAGGCCCGAATACTCGCTCTTCTTCATAATGTGGATATCGTCCGGATTAAGGATGATGCCGATGACCTCGCCCACCTCGTGGTAGTCGGTGGTCTGAATGAGCCACTTGTAGCCCTTGAAGTCCACAATGGTGTCATAGTGGACGCCCTTGAAGGTGACAGAGGTCACCGTGCCCACCAGGCGGCCCTTGTCGGCGGGGACGATCTCAATATCCTCGGGCCGGATGACCACATCCACCGGCTCCATGGGGGCAAAGCCCTTGTCCAGGCACTTGAACTTACGGTTGAAGAACTCCACCACATAGTCCTCGTGCATGATGCCGTCCAGGATATTGCTCTCGCCGATGAAGTCCGCCACGAAGGCGTTTTTCGGCTCGTTGTAAATATCCTCGGGGGTGCCGATCTGCTGGATGCGGCCCTTGTCCATCACCACCACGGTGTCGGACATGGTCAGGGCCTCCTCCTGATCGTGGGTAACATATATAAAGGTAATGCCCATCTGCTGCTGGATACGCTTCAGTTCGTTCTGCATATCCTTGCGCAGACGCAGATCCAGTGCGCCCAGGGGCTCATCCAGCAGCAGAACCTTGGGCCGGTTCACCAATGCTCTAGCGATGGCAACTCTCTGCTGCTGGCCGCCGGAAAGCTGGTCCACGCGCCGCTTTTCAAAGCCCTTCAGGCTCACAACGCCCAGCATCTCCGTAACGCGCTCACGAATCTCCGCCTCCGGCACCTTGGCAATGCGCAGGCCGAAGGCAATGTTTTCAAACACATCCAGGTGCGGGAACAGCGCATACTTCTGGAACACCGTGTTGATCTGCCGCTTGTGGGGCGGGACATCATTGATCCTGACGCCGTCAAAGATCACATCGCCGCTGGTGGGGGTGGTAAACCCGCCGATAATGCGCAGCGTGGTGGTCTTGCCGCAGCCGCTGGGGCCTAAAAGCGTCAGAAACTCCGAATCATTAAAATACAAATTGATGTTATCGAGAACCTGCTCGTCGTCAAACGCCATGCAGATATTCCGCAGGCGAATCAACTCTTTGGACATTTATCCTCCTCCGTTCATAAAAAAAGATGCGCCGCATCCCTTTGAAAAACGGCTTCTGTTCCATTTTCCCCGTAAATCGCCAGGAATTGACAGATACAATATAGCAGAATACCCCCAAAAGTCAATAAGTTTTTTCTTTAATTTTATAATGTGTTTTTTCCGCCGAAAACACACCCGCAAAAAGCCGCCGGTTCTGTGAAAAAAGAGGCTGTCGATAAAGCGGTACGATTTGCGATAACGGCGATAACGACAAGGAAAGGAAGGGAGTGTGAGGGAAACCCATAAAGGGTGTCCCTCACCATTCAAATCAATCGATTTTAGAACTTTTTCAAAGTTTCATAAACTTAGGCAGCGGGGCGAAAAGGCTTTTTCGACACGCAAAAGGGACTGCCCTCACGGGCAGTCCCTTTTGACTTCATCCGAAATATTTCTCCCGGAACGGCACCCCGTCCACCTGGAAGGTCCGGCCCCGGAGATAGTTCAAGATCCCCGCGTCCGTGGGCAGGTCGAAGGTAAGCTTATACGAATAGAGGGCCTGGCGGGTCTCGCCGTAGCGGCGGTTTTTCTCACCGATTCCATATTTACCGTCCCCCAGCAGCGGGCAGCCCAGGTCCGCCATGGTGGCGCGGATCTGGTGGGTGCGGCCGGTGAGAAGCTCTATCTCCAGCAGGGACAGCTCGCCCCGGCGCTCTAAGGTCTTGTACCGGGTCACGGCGGTCTTGGCCCCGGGGACGGGCTTGTGGAACACGAATACCTGCTTTTTCTTCTCGTCCTTGCGCAGGAAGTTCTCCACCTCCCCCGCTGGCGGCTGGGGCGCGCCCAGGGTGATACAGAGATAGCGCTTGGTCAGCTCATGCTCGCGTATTTTGTCGTTGATGATGCGCAGGGTCTCGGCATTTTTGGCGGCGATGACGATGCCGCCGGTGTTGCGGTCGATGCGGTTGCACAGGGCCGGGGTGAAGGCATTCTCCCACCGGGGATTCCACTCCCGCTTCTGATAGAGATAAGCCTGAATGTGATTGATGAGGGTGTTCACCTTCTCCGTCTCGTCCGCGTGGACCACCAGGCCCGGGCGCTTGTTCAGCAGCATGAGGTTTTCGTCCTCATACACGATGTCCAGGCTGGGCTTAAAGAGGGTGAGGAACATATTTTCCTCCCTCGGCTGGTCGAAAAACTCGTCGTTTATATACAGCTGCAGCACGTCTCCCTGGGCCAGGCGCTGATCCCGGGCGGCCCGCTGGCCGTTGACCTTTATGCGCTTGATGCGGATGTACTTTTGCAGCAGGGCCGGCGGCAGCAGGGGCAGGGACTTGCCCACGAACCGATCCAGCCGCTGCCCGGCGTCATTTTTTCCCACGGTAAGCTCTCGCATCCGCTTCCCCCCTTAGGTCATATAGTGCTATTGTAGCGGTTTTTTGAAAAAAGTCAATTTTTTAGCAGAAAATGTTTGACAAGCCGGCATTCTTCCTCTATAATACAATTCGTGTCATTGTGAGGTGTGCCATGCGTTTGAATGTAAACAGAGTACTGCATACCCCGGATGCCAGCGAGAATTTCCATTTTGAGATGGACCTTTCCGACCTGGAATTCGGCGGTGATAAGCCCGTTGTGAATCCGGTTGTTGTGGACGGCCGGGTGAAGAACAAGGCCGGTGTGCTGCTGCTGGAGCTTCAGACATCCACAACGCTTCGCTGCCGGTGCAGCCGGTGCTTGGAGAGCTTTGACCTGCCGAAAACCACAGACTATTCCTGTGTTTTGGCAGAGGAAAAGCAATTCGAGGACAGCGACGACATCGTCCTCCTGGACCACGACGAGGTGGACCTGGATGACCTTGCCCGTACGGCGTTTATCCTTGACATGGACACAGTCTTTTTATGTTCCCCCCAATGCAAGGGCCTGTGCCCCGGCTGCGGTGTGAATCTGAACCGGGAATCCTGCCGCTGCAAAAAGCAGGTAGATCCCCGTTTGGCCGCCCTGGCCAAGCTCCTGGACCAGGAGGAAGCATAAACCCTATCAATAAATTCACTGCTCAGGCAGTATAAGACCAAGGAGGTGTCAACATGGCAGTACCTAAGGGAAAAGTATCCAAGCAAAGACGCAATAAGAGACGCAGCTCCGTGTGGAAGCTGGCGACTCCCGGTCTGGTGGCATGCCCCAAGTGCGGTGCGCTGCATCTGCCTCACAGAATGTGCCCGGAGTGCGGTACCTACAATGGCCGTGAGGTCAAGGTCGTCAAGTCCGTGGCCGCGGATAAGTAATATCTTTTGTGTCCTTGCAGGAGGGAAGCGTGGCTTCCCTCTTGTTTTTTTGCGTGAAAATTTCCCACGCCAGTGCGCACCGGCTCGGAATGACATCCGTTTTCCCAAGAACTGCGGTGAAGCCGGCGTCCCCGATGACCCACTGGCGCTAAATCTCATAATATTCGTAGGGCGGGGTGCCCTCACCCCGCCGCCGACCTCTCCCCACTTTTATTGAATCCGTTTAATGCGTCATTGCGAGGAAGCAAAGCACCCGCAGCAGTCCGCTTATATCCATCGATTTTATTCATCCAAACCATAAGAATGATTCGTTTTACTTTTGGCACATGCCGGGTTATACTATTATATATAGAAAATGCTTGCGCGCCACCGGAAAAGCGGCTATAATTGTATAGTTATCATGAGGCAGTATGCCGTTTTTTGAGAGAGGACGCAGCTATGAGCACCATCATCACCTCCATAGATCCCGGCAGCCCCGCCATGCGGGCAGGTCTGCGGCCGGGTCAGCAGCTTTTGTCCATCAACGGCCACACCGTGGTGGATGTGCTGGACTACCGGTTCTACGGGTACGATCCCGTGAGCCATCTGGCGCTGAAAAATGAAGACGGCTCCACCCAAAAGCTCACCATCCGCAAGGCTGAGGGGGAGGATCTGGGGCTGAACTTCGACACCTATCTCATGGATGAGATGCGCTCGTGCGCCAACCACTGCATCTTCTGCTTTGTGGATCAGATGCCCCCGGGCATGCGCGAGACCCTGTACTTTAAGGACGATGACGCCCGGCTCAGCTTCCTCCAGGGCAATTACATCACCCTCACCAACCTCACCGAGCGGGAGGCCCAGCGCATCATCGACCTGCGCATCAGCCCCATCAACGTCTCCGTCCACACCACGGACCCGCAGCTCCACTGCACCATGCTGGGCAATAAAAACGCCGTTCGCAGCCTGGACTATATCCGCGCCTTCTGCAAGGCGGGCATCGTCATGAACGGGCAGATCGTGGTCTGCCCCGGCTGGAACGACGGTGACCAGCTCCGCCGCACTCTCCGGGACCTGACGGAAATGGAGTTCTCCTCCTGTTCCCTGGTGCCCGTGGGCATCACCAAGTATCGCCAGGGCCTGGCCAAGCTGAAGCCCGTGGACGCCCAGTGCGCCGGAGAAATTTTGGATATTGCCGAGGAATTCGGCCGGGAAAACCTGCGCCGCTTCGGCACCCGCCGGTTTTTCTGTGCCGACGAGCTGTTCCTCCGGGCCGGGCGGGAGCTGCCCGGGGATGACTATTACGAAGGCTACCGGCAATTGGAAAACGGCGTGGGCATGCTCCGCTCCCTGGAGAGCGACCTGCTCCGGGCCATGGACCTCATGGACGACGCACCCACTCCCTCCCCCTTCACCATTGCCACCGGCCGGGCCGCCGAGGGCTTCATGGGCCACCTGCTGGACCTGATCCGGGAGCGCTTTCCCCAGGTGCAGGGCCAGGTGATCGGGATAGACAACGACTTTTTCGGCCATACCATTGATGTGGCGGGCCTGTTGACCGGCCAGGACCTGGCCGCCCAGCTGCAGGCGCATAAGCCCCTGGGCCGGGTGCTGATCCCGCTGCACATGCTCCGCCACGCGGAGGACGTATTCCTGGATGACTGGACCGTGCCCCAACTTTCCCAGGCGCTGGAGACGCCTGTGCAGGTGGTGGGCATTGACGGCTTCGATCTGTGCGACGCCGTTTTCGAACTGTAAGGAGGTAAATCTATGACAAAACCTATGATCGCTATCGTGGGCCGGCCCAACGTGGGCAAGTCCATGCTGTTTAATAAACTCATCGGCCGCCGTCTTTCCATCGTGGAGGACACCCCCGGCGTGACCCGGGACCGCATCTATGGGGAGAGCGACTGGTGCGGCCGCAAGTTCACCCTGGTGGACACCGGCGGCATCGAGCCCAATACCGACAATCAGATCCTGTCCTTCATGCGCCAGCAGGCGCAGATCGCCATTGACAACGCCACCGTCATCGTTCTGGTGGTGGACATCAAGACCGGCATGACCGCCGCCGACCAGGAGGTGGCCGGGATGCTCCAGCGCTCCAAAAAGCCCATTGTCCTGGCGGTGAACAAGATGGACGCCACCGGCACCGTGGACCCGGAGTTTTACGAGTTCTATAACCTGGGCCTGGGTGATCCCATCGCCGTATCCGCCGTACACGGCCACGGCACCGGTGACCTGCTGGACGCCTGCCTGAAATACTTCCCCCCGGAGGACGAGACGGAGGAAGACGACGACGTGATCCAGGTGGCCATCATCGGCAAACCCAATGTGGGCAAGTCCAGTCTCACCAACCGCATCCTGGGCCAGGAGCGGGTCATCGTCAGCAACGTGGCGGGCACCACAAGGGATGCCATCGACTCCTATTTTGAAAATGAGACGGGCAAATATAACTTCATCGACACCGCCGGCATGCGAAAAAAGTCCAAGGTGGATGATGCCATTGAGAAATACAGCGTCCTCCGGGCCACCATGGCCATTGAGCGCAGCGACGTGTGCCTCATCCTTATTGACGCCAACGACGGCGTCACCGAGCAGGACACCAAGATCGCGGGCCTGGCCCACGAGGCGGGCAAGGCCTGCATCATTGTGGTGAACAAGTGGGACATGGTGGAAAAGGACGGCAAGACCATGGACCGCATGCGCGAGGATATCCGCCGGGATCTGAGCTACATGACCTACGCCCCCATTCTGTTCATCTCTGCCCTCACGGGCCAGCGGGTGACGCGGCTGTTTGAGCTCATCAATTATGTGAATAATCAGGCCTCCACCCGTATCACCACGGGCATGCTCAACTCCGTCCTGGCGGACGCCCAGACCCGGGTGCAGCCCCCCACGGACAAGGGGCGCCGGCTGAAGATCTATTACATGACCCAGGTGGGCATCAAGCCTCCCCACTTCGTCATTTTCTGCAACGACAAGAAGCTGTTCCACTTCTCCTACCAGCGGTACCTGGAAAATCAGATCCGCAGCGTATTCGGCCTGGAGGGCACCCCCATCATCCTCTCCATCCGGCAGAAGGGGGACGATGAGAATTAAGCTGTCCATCTACTTTGTGGTGGGGCTGACGCTGCTGGTGTCGTATCTGCTGGGCTGCTTCAACGGCTCGGTGGTCACCTCCCACTTCATCATCCGGGATGATGTGCGCAAGCACGGCAGCGGCAACGCCGGGCTCACCAATTTCTATCGCACCTACGGCGCCAAATTCGCCCTCATCGTCATTCTCTGCGACATGGGCAAGACCCTGCTCTCCTGCCTCATCGGCGGGTATCTGATGCTCTGCACCAATGGCAGCTGGACCCTGGGCGTGCTGCTGGGGGGCATCGGCTGCGAGCTGGGGCATATGTTCCCGGCCTATTACGGGCTCAAGGGCGGCAAGGGCATCCTCTCCGGCGGCGTGCTGGTTTGGATGCTGGACTGGCGCATGGGCCTCATCGCCTGGGGGCTTTTCGTCCTCCTGTGGCTCCTGACCCGCTATGTGTCCCTGGGGTCCATCATGGCCACAGCCAGCATGCCGGTGTCGGCGTTCTTTGTCTTTGGCCGCGACCCGCTGCTGACCGCTCTGTGCGCGGTGGTGGCAGCCCTGGTTATCTTCTGCCACCGGGAGAACATCCGCCGTCTGCTGCACGGCACAGAAAATAAATTCAAGTGGCATGTGAATCCCATAAATACCGACGAAAACGATCCGGAATAGAGAAAGGAAAGCACTATGAAACACAATCAGGTTCGCCAGGTGGTCTTCCCCGTCATCACCGCCATGATCTGGGGCTCCTCCTTCGTTGCCCAGAGCACCAGCACCGAGCATGTGGGCGCGTACACCTTCAACGCCGCCCGCTCCTTCGTGGGTTTTTTGGCCCTGCTGGTGGTGGTACAGATCTTTAAAATGCTGCGCAAGGAGCCCCCGGCGGAGCAGACCGCCGCGGAGAAAAAAGCCGGGCGAAAGGACCTGATCTTAGGCGGCATCTGCTGCGGTATTGCCCTGGCCCTGGCCTGCAACCTGCAGCAGCTGGGCATGGTGGCCGGCGCCAGCGCCGGTAAGACCAGCTTCATCACCACGCTCTATGTGGTGCTGGTGCCCATCTGCGGCCTGTTTCTGAAGAAAAGGCTCTCCCCCACCGTGTGGGTCAGCGTCCTGCTGGCCGTAGCCGGTCTTTACTGCCTGTGCATTAAGGAAAACTTCACCATCGCCCCCAGCGACCTGCTGGTGATGCTGTGCGCCTTCGGCTACACGCTGCATATCCTGGTCATCGATCACTTTACCCAAAAGGTGGACGGCGTGAAAATGAGCTGCATCCAGTTCTTGACATGTGCCATCCTTTCGGCTATACTCATGCTGATATTTGAGCATCCCACCTGGGCGGACATCGTCCCCTGCATGGGTTCGATCCTGTATGTGGGTGTTTTTTCCAGCGGTGTGGCCTACACCCTGCAGATCCTGGCGCAAAAGGACTCCAACCCCACCATCGTGGCTCTGCTGCTGAGCCTGGAGAGCGTGTTCGGCGCGGTGTCCGGTGCCATCTTCCTGCATGAGACCATGACCGGCAAGGAGCTTTTGGGCTGCGTGCTGATGCTCATTGCCGTGGTGCTGGCGCAGCTGGATTTCCCGCTCAAGAAGAAAGATAAATCCATTAAGGAGGCATAAGTATATGACAGAAACCATTTTGAAGATTGACGGCATGATGTGCGGCATGTGCGAGAGCCATGTGTGCGACGTGATCCGCAACAAGTTCACCGTGAAGAAGGTCAGCGCGTCCCATTCCAAGGGCACGGCCACCATCATTTCCCCGGAGCCGCTGGACGAGGAAGCCCTGCGCAAGGCCATCGCCGAGACCGGTTACGAGGTCAAGAGCGTGGAGTCCAAGCCCTACGAAAAGCACGGCCTGTTCCACAGATGAAAAAATTCAAATGAAAAGATCCCTCTGCCTTAGGCAGAGGGATCTTTTCATATCCAATCAAGTCAAATCAGCACAGCCGCACATTTTTGAGGGCTGGCCGTTTATTCCTCCGTGATCTTCGCCTTCGGCAGGCTCCAGCGGAAGTGGGCTGCCAGCAGGCGGATGGCCACCACCACTGTGCTGCCCAGCAGCAGCGCGGCGGTATCGTCCCAATACAGGTGGCACACCACCCATACCACGGCACCTGCCAGGGCTGCCAGCGCATAGATATGCTTGCGGAATATGTACGGCACGTTTCCCGCCAGGGAATCCCGCACCACGCCGCCGCCCACGCCGGTGATGGTGCCCAGCAGAGCCACGGCGAACCAGCTTCCCTCCGGCAGATGGCTGTAGGCGATCTGTTCGCCCACCACGGTAAACGCCGCCAGGCCCATGGAATCCGCCCACAGCAGCAGCCGCTCAAACAGCAGCGTGCTCCCGAGCAGCAAGCCGCGCAGCGGCGGCAAAAACGCCGCGGCGGAGGCCGCCAGCGCCACGCACACCGTCAGCGGGTCGCCAAAGATTTTAGGGGGCGTAATGCCCAGCAGCAGATCCCGCAGCACACCGCCGCCCACGGCGGTGATGAGCCCCAGGATCATCACGCCCAGCAGGTCCATCTGCCGCCGGAGGGCCGTCATGGCGCCGGACAAGGCAAAGGCCACGGTGCCCACCATCTCCATACACAACAGGATCAGTTCGTTCATTGGTATCCTCTCAATGTCTGCCCACAAAGCTCCAGTCGTCCTCTCCATCGTGGAGCAGGTACAGGTCATCCTTATAGTCCGAATCCAGGGGATTGCTCTTAGGTGCGCTGGCCTTGTACTGCTCCAGCACCCGCCGGGATTTCTCCGGCGGCTGGATAGTGCCCGCGCCGGCGATGCATCCGCCCGGGCAGGCCATGCCTTCCAGCAGATAACCGTCATACTTCCCGGTCCGGGCAATGCGCAGCATCTTGCGGCACTCCCGCAGCCCCTCGGCATACACGGTTTTCACCTCCCGATCGGGGTCCAGCCGGTGGATCACATCCTCCACCGCCTTGGCAACGCCGCCGGAGGCGGCAAAGCCCACGCCGGGAGCGGAAGCCTCGTAATTGGCCGGCACATCGGGGATGTCGGCGAAGTCAATGTTCTTGGCTTCCAGCATTCCCCGCAGCTCCTCAAAGGTCAGCACAAAGTCCACATCGCTGCGGACGGTACGGCGGCTGGCCTCCAGCTTTTTCGCGGCGCAGGGGCCGATGAAAGCCACCTTGCAGCCCGGATTGCGCTTTTTCTGCAGCCGGGCCGTGAGCACCATGGGGGTCATAGTCATGGAGATATACGGCGCAGCGCCGGGGAACTCCTTCTTGGCCATCACGGACCACGCCGGGCAGCAGGAGGTAGCCATATAAGGCTGCATCTGCGGCACATTGCGCATGAATTCCTCCGCCTCCTCGATGGCGCACAGATCCGCGCCCACGGCGACCTCCTCCACGGACCGGAAGCCCAGGATCTTCATAGCCGATACGATCTGCCCCGGGGTCACGCCATCGCCGAATTGGCCCCAAAAAGCCGGTGCGATCACGGCGATGACCTCATCTCCGCTGCGGATGGAATGGATCAGCTGGAACAGCTGCCCCTTATCCACAATGGCGCCGAAGGGGCAGTTCACCAGGCACATGCCGCAGCTGACGCACTTATCCTGGTTGATCTCCGCCCGGCCATACTCGTCCTTGCCGATGGCATCCATGCCGCAGGCCTCTTGGCAGGGCCGCTCAAAACGGATGATGGCCTGGTAGGAGCATGCCGCCTTGCACTTGCCGCACTTAATGCACTTGCTCTGATCGATCTCCGCCCGGCCATAGCGGAAGCTGATGGCGCCCTTGGGGCAGGAGTTGGAGCAATGGTGCGCCAGGCAGCTCTGGCAGGCGTTGGTCACCTCATAGTGGGTATCCGGGCAGGCGTGGCAGGCATATTTGATGATGTTGATCAGCGGCGGCTCGTAATATTTCTCCCGCACCGCGCTCCTGTCCACGCCGTCGGACAAAAGTCCCTGCTCTGAAGCGGAACGCAGGCTATGGCCCATGGCCAGGCGAATCCGCTCCCCCACAATGGCCCGCTCCAGGAAAATGGAGTCCCGTTCGTTCCCCACTTCGCCCGGCAGGATCTCATACGGCAGCTTATCAATACGATGGTAGTCGCCGCCTTCGTAGGCCAGCTTTGCCACTTCCGCAAAAACCCGCTTGCGAATATCCGCGATCCCACAGTAAATGTTTCTCATGCGTGTACCTTCCTTGTTCTTTGTATACTTTGTAATATGGTATTATACCATTTTTGTCCATTTTGCGCAAGGGGTGTATGCGAACTTGTTTCGCACGGTTGTAATTATTTATTGTTCCTTGGCGGTGCCTCCTCCTTCAGCGCCGCCTCCAGCTTTTGCAGTGCCCGCTTTTCAATGCGGGATACATAGCGCCGCGGCTATTGTAAGGAGTTTTCCGACTCAGGCTGCGGCGTGGGAATCGTCTCCTGGTCCGTTGCATTTTCAGGCTTTTCCGTTTTCTGCGGCTCGACAAATCGGAACCGAATGAGCACCTCCCGATCTTCCGTCAGTTCGATCCGCTGGATAAGGCTCACCAACAGCTCCCGACCGGTACAGGCCGTTTCCCTGTATCGCCGGGTCAATTCCAGTGCCCTGTCTCTCTGACTGACCGGATATTTCTGCTCCTGCTCCAATTCCTGAAGCCGTCCCTCCAGCCGCCCCCGCTGGTCCTTTAGGCGTGTAAAAATCCGCTGAAAGTCCGCCTCCGGCAGCAGCCCGGAAAGCCGATCCGTATACATCCGGTCGATTTTTTTCGTCAGGCCAGCTATATTCTCTTGCAGGGCCGTCATTTCCGCAGTGATTTCATTCTCCCGCGATGTCTCCCGGACCGCTTCCTCCGCCATAGCCAGTAAAGCCTGACTATTCAGGCAGTCTTTACAGATCTCCCGCACTTTGGCCACCACCGCGTCCGCCACCGTTTTCTCCTTGATGTAGTGGGTGCTGCAGACGCCGCTCCTGGTAAAGCGCTGATACGTCCGGCAGACAAAGTACAGCACATCCTCCCCCCTGGCGTTGGGCCGGTTCAGCACCGCCAGTGGGTAGCCGCACTCATGGCAGAATATCAGTCCCTTCAGCAAAAAATCGTAGGTGCGGCAGCGGGTATGCCTGCGGCTGCTGACCAGCAGCCCCACCTTGCGGAAGATCTCCTCGTCAACCAGCGGTGCATGGGTATGGGGCACCACGATCCAGTTTTCCCGATCCTGGTGCAGGCATTTTTTCGATTTGTAGCTGATCTTCACCTGCCGCCCCTGCACCATGCTGCCGATATATGTTTCATTGCGCAGCATTTCGGAAATGCGCTCACCGCTCCATAATCCACCGTAGGGGCCTTTGTTCCCTGTAAACCGGCCACAGTAGACAGATGGCGCGGGGACACCTTCTTCATTCAATGCGGCGGCGATTTTTCGGCAGCTGACGCCCTCCAGCGCCATGGAAAAAATTCGCCGCACCGTGGGCGCGGCCTCCTCATCGATGACGATACGGTTCCTCTCCGTGGGGTGCATTTTGTATCCGTACACCGGCTTTCCGCCGATGAATTCTCCCTTGCGCTGCTTATCCCGCTTAACGGACTTGATTTTCTTGGATATGTCCTTGGCATACATGTCGTTCATGATGGCCCGAAAGGGCGTGATGTCATTGGCGCTGGACTCAACCCCCGTGTCAATGCCGTCCAGGAGCGAAATATACCGCACCCGGTGCTCCGGAAAATACCGCTCCATGTAATGGCCGGTCATAATGTAGTCGCGGCCCAGCCGGGAAAGGTCTTTGGTGATGACCATATTGACCCTTTTGGCCTCAATGTCCTCGATCATACGCCGGAACGCCGGTCGGTCAAAGTTCGTGCCGCTCCAGCCGTCATCAACGTAGATGTCATAGACCTGCAAATGATGTTTCTCCACAAATTCATCCAGCAAGGACCGCTGATTGGTCACGCTTTGGGACGGTCCCTCACGCTCATCCTCCTTGGACAGTCGGATATACAGCGCCGCCCGGTAATTCGCGGGGTCATTTATCTCCTGAAACATGCGTCCTCACCCGGCCCGGGCCCTTGCCCGGCGGCATCCGCCTTTTGCGCGGCCCTGTACATCCCTTGGTGCTGCAGCTCCCTTTTCAGATAGACCCGAAAAGACTCCCGGACCAGTTCCTCCAGCGCCGGGCCGGTATCCGAGCAGCTGCAATGAATCACAATGCTCTTACTTTTCATATGCCACCTCCCGAATCCTATCGTATGAACGAGAGGTTGTCAACTTGACCAAAAAAAGCATCCGCACGGGATCCCATGCGGATGCTTTCTGCTGCAGCCGGCGGCTGCATGATCTTGTTTAATTGTCGGCCTTGTTCTTCCGCTTGCGGCTCACAAACAGGAACACGATCACGGCCAGGCTGGCCACCATCACGATCACCCACAGGGTCGCATTGAAGGTGTCGCCCGTGGGAGGCGGGGTGGGATCATCGGGCTCCACCGGGAGCTCGTCGACCTTGAACTGCCAATCCAGATAGCCCACGGAAGCCTGGAAATCATTCTCCATGGTGATGGGCACATTCAGCGTCACATCCAGGTCGATCTTGCCGCCGGAATAGACGGTACCCAGGCAGACCCAGTCGCTCAGCTGCGCGGTCTCATCGGCGGGAGCGGCAAACAGCTGGGAGGTGCCGTCCAGCTTCACGGTCAGGTTCATCTGAGAGAGGAGCTCCTCCGAGCCCTCCACCGCGCCCAAAGCGCGCATGTAGACCTTGATCTTGACGTTCTTTTCCACCCTGTTGTCAATGGTGACCTTCTGGGTGATGGAGTCACCGGGCATGACATTCTTGAAATCCGTAAACAGGTCGGTGGGAGAATACTCGCTGCCGGGGGCAAAGATGAACTCCCGGGCGCTGCCGTCATAGGTGACCCGCCCGTCAGCAAAAGCGGTGGTCGCGAGGCCCATAAGCATGAGCAGCGTCAGGGCCAGTGAAAGAATTCCTTTACATGTTTTCTTCATATCTCGCCACCCCCTTAGTTGCCGGTCGGAACGACCAGATTGCCGTTCGTATCGATTGAGAAACCTGCGCCCCATGCTGCCTTAACGGCCGCTTCGGGACCGGCCTGAATGGCCTCCGCGATCACGTCGATAGACTGGTGGCCGCCATCTGCGTCTTTGTAGGAATCCTCCAAAGTAATGCTGTTCGCCAAGTTATTTTCAGGCATCGCATTGGGAGCAACCGGTTTGGTGTAATAGTAATAGTCTCCATATTTGACCCAACCCGCACCAAAATTGAAACTAGGAGCCTCCGCCACGCCGCCGATGTGGTCACCAGCGTCATTCGTCCGGTAGGACACCAGCTTGACGCGGATGAACGCAGGGATGTCACCGGTGTTTTGCACGTTCACGTCGGTTTTGACCTTACCGTCAAAGCCTTCCTTCACTTCGCAGGTCACCCGGGAGGGATTGAAGGTGTTGACGACCGAATCCGTCTTGGTGCTCATCCATGCGATGGTACCGCCGATAGCCAGTGCCAAAATCAGCACCACAGAAACGATCATAGCGGTGAGCCGACCCTTGCGAGCTGTTTTCCCGCTGCGCCGGGCTTCGTGTTTGCCTCTATACATCATCATTCCCTCCTTTCTCAGTTCTTACCAAAGATGTTGCGGACCACAGTGCTGAAGCCGTTGAGCCAGCTGTTCGTCGCCTTCGCATTGGTGCAAGTAATAGCGCCGATAGGCGTAGTCGAACTCAAATCAACATTTTCGGCGGAGTAAGTAGGATTCGGATACCGCCAGCTCCAGTTGCTGTCCTCCACGATGGTGTAGGTACCCACAGGCAGCTCCACCAGCGTCTCGGTTCTATTGCCCTGGATGGTCACTTCGGAATACTTTTTGTTATCCTTGTAATTGTAAACGGTGAACACATAGGTCTCATCGCTCTCGCCGCCATTCTTAGTGATGTTCAGCGTGCAGGTCTTGATGTGGATCAGGAACGCCGGGTTGCCATTGGCGGGATTCGGCGTGGTCCAGCCGCAATCAGGCGCGCAATTCTCGTGTACAAACGTGGTATAACCCGTCACATCTTCATTGCCGATTTTGACAGTAACCGAAACGGGAACGTCTTTCTTGCCGTACTTGTTGTCAGCAGTAATTTTGGTGCTGTCCGGTGTGTAGTTGAGATTCAGTGTAGGCTTGTTGCCAAGCATCTGAACGCCCTCATCCGTAGAATACTTTCCGTCGTGCGTCCATTTCTCCGCAACTTTGTTAGCAGTATCATAGTTGTTGCTGATATCCTCGCCATAGTAGGCGGTGGAATCCTGGAAAGTCAGCTCGGGCGTGAATACATGGATCGTTCCCTTTGCATCCTTTTGGAAGCCATTGTTATCCGTCTTCGGTGTTTTCGGGGTGATGGAGATGGAGACAGTATAATCCGTATCTTCTTTCAGATTCTTGAAATCCGTTACTTCAGTTCCGTCCTTATCTTTTACCGTAACACTAATATTAACATACTCCGTCTGCCAGTCCTCCAAGCCCCAATTTTCGTTGGGCTTGGTCATGTCGAGCGTGATTTTACCGCCGTCAAAGGAGATGGACGTCCCCTTTTTCAGTTCATCCGCGGGGATCGTATCCTCAAAATAAGCGCCCAAATACACATTTGCATCCGGTGCAGTAATGGTCGGTTCCTTGATGTCCACGTCCACGTTGGGCTTCTCGAACTTTAGAATAGGATCTTTGGCATCCTTATCCTTATAAATACCTGCATCTGTGTTGGTATTAACCCCATTGCCGCCCAGGAACTTGTCACGCGGCTCCACCTTGAAGCTGATAACCAATTTGTTGCCGCGGGGAATTTCAGATCCATCGGCGTTTTTCACCATACCGCACCAGTTATCGGAAAAGTTAAACCCGGTCACACTGACTTGATTATCCTTGGTAATTTCCTTGGATTCGTCTGTGCTGCTGATGGTAGCCTCTGCGCCCATAGCTGTGGCGTTCTTGGTCCACTTGTCATTGCCGGTGTCAGTGTCTTTACCGCCGTAAGCATAGGTCTCCAAGGTAATGCTATCCGCCGATGCCCCCGCCGGGAGCGTAAACTGCGGGGAGATGATGTCCTTCACGACAGACGCTGCTGTCAGCGTGGAGGAAGAGCCGCCAGTCTCGATCTGGTCGCTGATCTGCTGGAAGATGTTGTTCAGCGTGCCTACGTCAGCTGCAGAGAGGTAGTAACTACCGCCTCCGGCAGGATAGGTTGCTGTACCATACTTCGACGAATCGCTGTAGGATTGGGCGTTTTTATAGTTGGAGGAAAGCAGGTGCATAAATTTGTTGGGATTTGACACACCGTTTAAGCTTTCGACAGGCGTGCCATCTGCGCCGGAGAAAATGCCAACCGTATATACCGTTGCACCATAGCCACCATTTGCAGTAGATCGTTTTGCGGTATATCCTTGAGATACAGCAGAGTTCGCAACAGTGTTACTAACTGTATCACCGGTACCGGGATAACCATCCGTAAACACAATAATTACCCGGTTTCTGTTCTGTCCGTCTGGAATCGGATTTTCACGAAAGATGCCGTTTGCCATCTCCATGCCTAAATTGGTGAAAGTACCGCCGTAGGCATCAAGAGCGCCAATGGAGTCCGCAATATTTGTTTGTCCCGCTACTGTATTCATGCTCTGCAGCGCGTTACCATACTGGCTTTGTGCTGAGGTGCCATACGTGTATTGTTTATCGCCCACAAATACTTCTGTATTCTCGTATTTGCTGCTATTGTACTCGCTTCCGCTGGACGCAAACCCCACCACCGCAATGCGGTGATTGACATTATCGGCAGTGGTGGTGATATCGCCGTCCTCGCCTGCTGCCTTAGTAGCAACGGCACTGGCAAATGTAGTTGCTGCATTCTTTAGAGCATTCAGCCTCGTGCCGCCAGCACTACTACTATAATCCCTGCGATAAAACTGCGTGTTAGGACTGCTCCCATCCCCAATCGACTCTTCTATAACCGTTGTGACTCCATTCAGAGTATAGGAATAGGTGTACTTCTTTACGGACTGATAGAGAGGAGCATATTGCCCAAAGTTTGGAATGCTACTGTCTCCGGTCGTATAGAGGATTTGCTGACCATCCATCGTATACCAGTATTCATCAGCGGAAATAAGATGTCCTTTTCTCTTCACTGTGACGGACTTATACTCTCCTGAAACCAGACAGTACAGGCTGTTTTGATTATCATAGTATTTCCAGTTGTTCCAGCCGGAAATAGGGGTATGATCCATCTTCTGTTCTACGGAAACGGCAATATACTCGTTATTATTCAGCTTGTGCCACAGGTTCTCGCTGCCACCATTGTGCCTGAGCGGATAATACTCGTCATTATGATAGTTGCGACTGTTATATCCTCCGGTTCGGTATGCCGTGTATGTATAGCCACCTATCGGGTCGTTCATCGAGCCAGACTGGTCGAGGACAAGGATGATATCTGTCGGGACATCCTTGGTAATCTCGGAAATGACCTTCGCGCCGGTCGCGTAGGCTTCCAGCGTGATGGTATAGCTACCGTCCGCGTTTTTCTCGGCAGTCTTGCTGATCTTCATGCCGTTATCGGGGTCGGTATCGGTATCGGTGCCATCATTCCCCTCGTCATCGGCCAAATTCGCCGTCAGCAGGGGGGCCTTCCGGATGGCATTGGCCGCAGAGGTGGAATCGGCCTTCACCAGCGGCGCCACATTGGTGAAATTTACCGTTGCGGCGGTGGTGCTGGTCTCCTCGGCCCCGGCATCCTCCGCGTGGGCGGGCAGGGTCAGCAGACTGGCGGTCATGACCAGCGCCAGCAGTAGGGACAGGACTTTTTTCAGTTTCATATGCTATTCCTCCCTTCTCAGGCTTCAGGCCAGCCGGCGGCATCCAGGGCAGAGGCGCCGTTGTGCGCGGTCTGCGTGGCGAATGCGTTCACCTGCAGAATGGCACGGCTCTCCTGGTACATATTGCTCATGGTCTCGGCAAAGTGGACCGCGGTGAACAGCGGCTCCGTGGTCTGGCCCGGCTCCAGGACGGCGTTATAATAGTAATAGCCGTCCTTTTCCGTCCAGTTCTCCGTGTTCAGGTCACAGGTGACCAGGGAAAGGTCCGCCTGCCCCTCCACGCCCCGGGCCAGCTCAATGGCCTTGTCCAGGGAGACGCGCACCCAGGCGGGCTGGCCGCCGGTGTTCTTCACCGTGACGATCTTTGAGACATCGCTGCCGGGCATGACGCCCAGCTGATCCTCAAAGGGCACGGTCTTTTCACCGTCCGGGGTGAGCATCCGCTCCTCCAGGGCGATCTTTATATCGCCGGTGGTGATGACGTTCCGGGCGGTGCCCTGGGCCGTGAAATAGGCCAGGGTACCGTAGACCGACAGCGCCGCCAGGATCAGCACCACGGACAGCGCCAGCAGCTTGGTTTTCAGGCTTCTTTTCTTCATACTTACACTCCTCATTCTCCAGTATTGAGGTCATAGGAGAATATCCGACGCAACGCGCCGGGTACTCTCCTATGGCCTGCACCCCCGAAGGGGTGCAGGGCCGGGGTGATTCGGAATTACTTAGTAGCGTCAAAAGCGGCGAAAGCAGCGGCAGCGTCTGCGAAGCCCTCGGCCTGGATGGCGTCAGCCTCGAAGATAACGTCGAAGGAATTAACATTTGCCAGTTCCTCAGCCGTTGCATCCTTATTAATCGCAATGTTGCCCCAAACGTTCCAGAAGGTCAGTTCGCCGGGCTTTACAGCCTTGGTAAAGGTGAAGTCGTACTCATAGTATTTAATGCCATTGCGCTCGACTTTGGTAACAGCTGTTGCACCAGAGGTATTATAAGTGTTGACAGCATTTGAGGTGACCTGACCCTCGTTCATAGCGGTAGTTGTCCAATAGGAAGGGCCGTTGTCGATGACATCAAACAGGGATACGGGAATCAGCGTGCGGATGCGGATATACGCATCGTTGGCACCGGTATTCTTCACATAGGGATTCTTGCGAACGTTAGCACCGGGAACCATGTTCTGGCTGTGCTCTGCAAAATAACCGTTTTTGTAGGCTTTGGCATCGGCTTCAATCTGCGCATCGGAGAAGTACTGGCCATTCCAAACCTCGCCGGAGGTAACGTAGTTGGGGGTGTTCTCAGGAGTACCCTGCATATCCACATCAGCTGCCCACAGATAGCCGCCCATTAAAGGTTCCTTTTCGTCAGTGGCGTTGCCCTTACCAGCATTGACGCGGTGGTACTGGGACTCCAGCAGCTCGATCTTCACATTACCAACGGTGAAGGTATTGGTCTCATTATCGGTGTCAGTGAAATACGCCACGGTGGCGCCGGCGATGGCCATAACGACCAGCACGGCCGCCAGGCACAGGGATACGATCTTCTTCTTAGTCATGATTCTTTTTTCCTTTCATTTATGTAATTTAATAAACTGGGGAAATGCGGGGATGGGATTACTTGTTTGTAATGTTTTTCCAAGCCTCAAGAGCGGTAAATGTCGTAGTAGCACTCTTCTGCAACTGAGAGGCATAAGCGGTAACAGTCAGAGTAGGCTTCACAGCACTTTCTGCATCCAAGGCGTTCATCTGCTCCTTGGTAACAGAACCCTTAACGGTGACCTGATCGCCCTTCAGTACGCTGTAGGCTGTGCCGATCTGATTGGTGGTACCATTAACAACACGGTAGTAGACCGTATCGGTAACACTAGCGTCTTCAAGCTTCGTCCAACCATCGGCCATTTCATAGGTCAGGTAGGTGTCGAAGTTTTGGGACTTATCCAGCTTCACAAACAGATAGCACTTCTCGGAGCCAGTGAGAACCGTAGCCTTCGGGTCTTTGCCGATAGTCTGGCCAGGAACCATCTTATACTCCGTGCCGGTGGTCTCCTTCAGTTCGACCTTAATATCGCTGGTGGTAAAGGTGTTCGTCACGACATCAGACTTAGCAGTCAGCCAAGCCAGCGTCCCGCCGATGGCGCAGCACAGCACCAGGACGACTGCCACGATAGAGAGTACTTTCTTTTTCACGTTGTTTTTCCTCCTTTCCTAAAATTTTGTTTTAAATTTTATTTCAACAGACGCCGGGGCCCCTCGCCCCCTTTGCCTGTCGGAACCAGGCATTAGGCGCCAAATGCAGCGCTCCAAATCTGGTCAGCAGTCTTACCCTCAAAGCCGTCCTTCTGAACAGCGTAAGCAGTCACGGTGATGGTCTTGTTTTCGTAAGTCTTCAGTGTATCGCCGTTAACAGTACCCGCAATCACAAGCTGCTCAAAAACAGTGACATTATCGTTTGCCTTCACAGCCACGGGAGCGGCGGTAGTGCCAACATACACATAAATGCCATCCTTACCTTCCACAGCTTTCCAACCCTTAGCCGCCATCTGTGCAGCAACGGTAGTATTTCCGTCTGCTTCAATAGCAGCGATCTGATTGTCGACCTTCACAAACAGGTAGCAATCCTCGCTGTTTGCATCCACATGGATGATAGGATCCTTGGTGTAGGTATGGCCGGGCATCAGCTTGTAGCTGTTGGCCTGGTCGCGCTCCTTATTCGGAGTGCTGTCGTCCACGTCAGTCTCGTCCATAGTAATGGTAACGTTACCAACAGTAAAGGTGTTCTTGACATCCTCGCTGTCCGTCAAATACGCCATGGTGCCCAGCACGGAAGCGGCCACGAGCAACACCGCGCAGAGAGACATCAGCAGCGCCTTTGTCTTTGTTTTTGCTTTCATCACAAAAACCTCCTGAAAAGAATAATATATATGGGAGCCTTGCGGCGTTACCCCCTTAGTTATGGGCCGCGGGATCCTCCGCAGCGCCCTTGCCCTTGCCCTTTTTGCCGCTGTCATCCAGCAGGTCAGGCAGGAACACCAGCAGAACCAGCACCACGGCAAAGCCGATGGCAAAATACAGCCCCGGCGGGTTCTGCACGAAGTTTGCGAAATACCCCAAATAGGGTACAGAAAACACGGGTTTACCGATGACATTTTTATAGTGCACGGGCGTACCGTCCGGGGCGTCGTTGGCGTCGCCCTGGGTGCGGAAGCGGAAGACGGAGCTGTCCTCCTCGTCGGGCAGGATCTCAATGATCCGGTGGGTGGCCACGGTATCCTCATTGAGCATGAAGGTGATGGGATCGCCCACCTGGAGGTCCCGGGGGTCCACCTTCTTGACATAGAGCAGGGAGCCGGTGTGATAAGTAGGCTCCATAGAGCCGGAAAGGACGACATATGTATTCAGCCCCACCAGCCGGACGCCCACCAGGGCCACGGCCAGCAGCACCACCAGCACCACCAGCACTGTGCTGACTACATTCCAAACTTTTTTCAGCGAATGACTCATTATAATATGTACTCCCGGGGATTATTCTGCGTTGGCCGGACGGCACAGCCGTAAAAGCCGCAAAAAGCTTATCTCCTGTGCGATAAGCCCAATACGCAATTCAATGTCAAGACAAACTATAGCACAATGCACATCAAAATGCAATAGCTAAAAACGAAATTTTGAATAAAAATTTGAAAGAATTTTCCTTTATAGCAAAAAAGGCAATATTTTGACAAATATTGCAAGATACTGGAATTTTTTGTAGCTAAAATAAGGGCAGGCAGAATTTTTTATCGGTCGATCATTTTTTGCAGCAAAAACGATTTTCAGTATCAAACCGAGTCTCTCCGGGCACTTACAGTAAGCGCGGCGGGATACATAGCTGCGGCTGATGCCGAAGGCCGCGGCCACCTGGCGCTGGGTCTGTGGCAGGCGGCCGGACAGTCCGTACCGCCGGCGGATCACCTCCGCCTCCCGGTCCGTGAGGCAGCGGTCTACCAATTCCCGGATGCGCAGGCGCTCCTCCCGGTCGGCCATGTCCGAGAGCATGGTGTCGTCGCAGCCCACCACATCCATGAGGCTGAGGGCGCTGCCGGCGGCGTCGCCCTCAATGGTGTCGGACAGGGACACCTCCCCCTGCAGCTTCTTGCGGCTGCGGAAGTACATGAGGACCTCATTCGCTATCCTCTCCCAACGGATACATAGGTTGCTCAACAGGGGGCAAATCCGCCTCTCCATCCTCCGCAAAGAGGTAAACATAGGCATTTTTGCCGTCCCAGACCACTTTTTTGACGATGGTGCGCAGCAGGCGGCGTTTTTCCTCCAGCGTGGCAGAATCCACTGCGCTGGCGAAGGATTCGATCATTTCCTGATGGAAGGCGAACTCCTGATGGAGCATCCGGCTCTGCTCGGTGAGGGCTTCCAGCTCGGCAAGGCGCAGCTGCTGCGTCTCGCTCTCCTGATGGAGCGCGTCGATCTGCTCCATGACGTACTTTGCTGAGGTGTCGCTGGCAACGGACAGGGATTCCACTAACCGTTTGATGTGCTCTTCCGTTTCGGTGTGCTTTTCCCGGAGCAGCGCCAGCTCTGCGTCGTAGCCCTCCTTGCTGCCGCTGATGACCTTCTTGGTCTGCGCCAGCAGCCGGGTAAGGGTCTCCTTGTCGGCGGACAGCTTGCGGATCTCCTCGATGATTTTGGCGTCCAGCGTGTTGCCGTTGCAATTTTTCATGCCGCAGACGGTGCCGTGGCTGCGCTCTTTGGTGGAGCACATGTAGGTGTAGATCAGCTCGCCGTCCGCATTGGTTCGGTTGGTCAGCTTCGGGCGCATATAGTCACCGCACTCGCTGCACCGCAGCAGGCCGGACAGCAGCGCCACGTTGCTGCGTGGTCTGCGGTAGCTCTTGGATTTGTTCACGTCCAGCATGGCCTGCACCTGCACCCAATCGCTGCCTGCGATAATGCCGGGATGCTTACCCACCGCCACGATCCATTCCTCCATGGGGCGGATCTGGTTTGCTTTGCCCGCGCGCTGCAAGGTTCGGTTATAGGCCATGATGCCGTGCTCGCCGTCGAACTCCGAGCGCTCAGCAAATAGATCCACATGGTTCTCTTTCAGATACTCATACGCCGTCTCGTCGGCAATCATGTAGACCGGATTGGTCAGAATGCCCCGGATGGCAAAGCGTGTGAACTGCTTGCCGCGTTTCGTGACGCAGCGGTGCTCCAGCAGATACTGGTCGGTCTTGCTGAGGGAGCCGGTCTCCATGAAAACCGAGAAAATCGTCTTGACCAGCTGGATTTCCTCCGGAATGGGCTTCAGCTTGCAGGCTTTCTTCACCTTACCGTCCACCGTCACGCTGGACACACTCTCCGAGGCGTAGCCGGTAGGTGTGGTGCCGCCCAGCCAGCGCCCGGTTTTGGACAGCTCGTGCATATTGTCCCGGATGCGCTCGGCGATGGTCTCCCGCTCCAGCTGGGAGAAAACCGACGCAATGTACATCATGGCGCGGCCCATGGGCGAGGACGTGTCGAACTGCTCGCGGATGGAGATGAAGTCGATGTGCCGGTCGCCCAAATCCTCGATGAGCTTCGCAAAGTCACCGATGTTGCGGCTGATGCGGTCGAGGCGGTAGACCACGATGGCGGCAAAGGCGATCTTCTGGGAGTCCTTCATCATTTTCTTGAACTGCGGGCGCTCCAGATTGCCGCCGGAAAAGCCCTCGTCCTCGTAGACCAGCACGTTTTCCGCCGCTTCCTCGCCAAAGTGCATGGCGATGTACTGGCGGCACAGCTCGATCTGATTCTCGATGCTCTCGCCCTTGCCGGTGAATTTGGACTTACGGGAGTAGATGACATATTGCTTCGGCGTATCTTTCGTTTTCATGGCGGCACCTCGCGCTATTCGTTAGGTTGGTAGATATATTATAACGGATTGGAATCCATTTGAAAAGGTACCCAAGGGAAGAATCTGAAAATTTCTGCGGATAGGCAGAGGTTTTCGCGCGCTGATTGTGCCAGTTTGGAGGGCATCACTCATGTGCATCGAGGAAATGATTGATGAAATGAGCGATGCGTGCTATTTAGAATATTATCGTTTTCGTCATCGACTGCATTCGTGCAGTCTCGCCGCACGATTTTTGCGCTTCACTACTTGTCATACGTCAAGTTCATTTTGCGTCACAGCTTGTCATATGACAAGCTGCATCATAAAAACCGCCGCCCCGAACGAAAAATCGGGACGGCGGTTTTGTCAAGCAAGGCTTCGCAGATATTCTTCCACGTTCTGATACTGAATACCGTCTATCTCTTGGCTTTCTCCACGATAGAGGACAATCTTCCCGGTGATCGGGCCGTAGCGGTGCTCGGTCTGGGCGCATTTTTCCTCGTCAATCAGATGGCGGTACTGCTGCTGGACAGCTTCCTCGCTGTGCTTGATCTCGAAAATCTGGCAGGAGCTCGCCTCCGGGTCAAACACCACCATGTCAAATTCGCCCACGGGGAATTGCAGGACAAATACCTGCTTCTTGGGGTTTGCCAGCTTGGTTTCCAGCAGGACAATGTCTTCCAGCATCCGGCCTCTGATCTCGGTCAGGATGCGCTGCTGCACGGCTGTACGCTCTGCCAGAGACAACGCACTGAACGTCTCATCCAGCAGCAGGCTGCGAATCAGCGCATCGGCCTGCGCGTACCGGAGACCGGGTTGGGCGATCACCGTCCGGCTGGATTTCCGGCTGACATCCGGCAGGTGCCGCACGTCGATCTCCCGCGTCAGGTCCAGCAAATCCAGATATTCTTTGATCTCCGCCGCATGAATATCGTCCATCGCCACAGTCTGCTCCGCCTTGTTCCGGATCTCCAGCAACTTCCGCAGGCTGTCTGTGACAGCTACAAGGTCAACACGATCAAGGATGTCCGTAGGGTTCTCCCGATCCCGGCGAAGATTGCTGGCGGAAATGCCAAGGTCGTGGGATTTCCAATCCTGTGTCAGCACTTCCAGCGTGAAACGGTGGTTGATGTCCTCCACCACGCGGTTGATGACGCTGGTCAGCTCGTTCCTGTCGTAGAGATCACGCAGATGGCGGAAATGTCCCTCGTACTGATAGCAGCGCAGGGAGTGCTGGATGTTGCGTGCAATAGCCGTATCCACATACTCGTCCGCGCTTTCCTTGCTGGCAAACGTGGAGGTTTCGTTGTAGTGGACACCGCCGAGACTCATAGTGCCGCCGTAGCGGATATACTCGTCGATGCCGTGAATGCCGAGCACGGACTCAAATTCGCGGTAAGGGATGAAGGTGGTGTGCAGCAGGATGCAGCGATCATAGAGCTGCTCATCCTCCGTGAACAGGAAACCCAGTGAATCCGTGCCGGACAGCACGATTTTCATTCCGCAGGTGGCAAACACATCGGAGAACAGCGCCGCGCCCTCGATGAAATCCTCCATCAGCGTCACTTCATCGAGGAACACATACCGGAAACCCCGCTCCTCCAGCGCTTTGAGATCGCGGTTCACATCGGCCAATGTGTCTCTGGCTGTAATCTGAATGAAGGCTGCTTTCGAAAGCTCTGCGTCGCTCATCTCCGCGAAAATCTGGCGGATCATAGTGGTTTTCCCCGTCCGGCGCAGGCCGTAGAGGATGAATACCTTGTCCTGCGGCTCGCCGTAGACAAAGTTGTGCAGCTGCTGGAAACACTCGCGCCTGCGATAGCCGCAAACAGATGCCACGAAGGAACGCAGCGCCTCGCCGGTGCGAATGTTGGTGGTAAACGCGGAAGGGTTCGCAGATTTCGCCTTGGGCAACTGCTTTTTCAGCGCCTTCAGTTCCTGCTCCAGCTCCTTCCGCCGCTCGATTTGGGCGCGGAAATCCTCCAATTCGTCAGCGGGAATATACTTCTCCCGCCGCTTCTTGTTCTCCGTCCAACGGTGGTAGAAATAGTCCTTACCGTTGACGGTTTTCTTCGTAATAGAACCAGCAGGCAAAGCAGAAATCTGCTGTTCCAGCTCCGCCGCGCGAGTTTGCATTTCAGATAAGTCCATAGCGCACCTCCTGTGAGATACTATTCTATGCAGAATTATACCCTATTATACCCTCGAAATCAAGGGTATAATAGGGTATAACCAAATCATCAAATTCGAAACATGGAGTAGTCGCGAACAAACAGGGTTTCATCGCAACATTTTCTTTATTATTGCATCCTATTCATTCAGGAAGATTTCTTGTTCAATTGTGATGCCATAATTAAGAATTTTCTCGATGGCATCTTGAAACAGCGAATATTTCCCATTATTCGCGTCCTCTCGCAGGGAAGATAAGTACGCTTCGGAGCGCGCAAGACCATGCTCGTAATACTTGTCCACAAATTCGCCAGACATGCGCATAGGTACCACGGAAGGAATCAGTTTCTGCAAGCTGTCGAACATTCGAAATCCCCCCACATCGATATCTGCCCAGAATCGCATATGGATGGTTTCCGATGCCGCTTGAGCGATAAGTGTAACCAACTTCCGCTTTTGAGGACTGAGGAACCCGCCATGATAGACCACCAGTTCTTCTGGCCGTTTTTCTGAAATCACATATTCATCGTAATTTGTTTTATTTTCGATCAATGTGATCGTCTGAATTTTGGACAGATCAACCGCGATAATAGAATCAATTAGTGTGCTGGGTAGAGCCAAGCCGTATGGAGCAGCGCCAACATAGATGTTCCCTCTATCTGTACGGATCTGACAGTTTCCTGCAAGCTCATAGAGTTCTGGGCGCGCGTAGATACCCAGGAAAGCCAGTTGTTCCTTTTCGCCCAATTCATTTTCATCACAGGCAAGCGCGAAATCTGCATCGTATTTCTTAGCAATCCGTAAAAACAGATCCCGTACATTTCGCTCAAAATACTTTGTATCGTGGAAGCATCGGCTGCTAAAGGCCCGCATTGTGATGCTGCCGGATAGAGCAGAATACTCGCGAAAGGAACAGAGTAGGTCATGTAATGGAGCGTTATCTGCTTTGCAAAAAGCAGGAATTCTTACAAGCTGATCCGGGAGCGCAAGCAGTACATCGGTGTATCAGGCCGTGAAGCTTATCAAGCCATGTGTGAGGACCTTGCCTTTGCTCAGCAATCCCTCAAAACCGTGCTCAACGATTACGCCGAGCTTTTCCGGAAACGCTTTTCCGAGGGACTGTCCATCCGCAAAACGGCTGAGGCCATGCACCTGAATCGCGGCGCAATCGAGCGTCGGCAGATTGCACTCTATCGGGCGTTTGCGCAGCTTTTGCAGCAGCGGGACGAGGCAGACGGCGTCCGCCGGTTGATGCAGGAAAACGAGGAATTTTTTGAAGATATAATGGAATAACCAACGCCATTTTGAAGCGCTTGCCAGAACGGCAGGCGCTTCTTTTTGATGCCGCTTGTGACAGAACCGTGACACCCCGCTTCATTTTGTCCGTTGTCTAGTGAAAGGATTTTTAAGCAGACACTTTGCTTTGCAGAAAAAGATTTTTTGCATTCCCCCCAATTTCAAAAAATTGTCCGTTGGAAAGAGAGAAGGACTTTGGAAAATTCTTTTCTGACGCCGCCTGACTTTTTCGACTTTTCTGTCCGATGGATTGTGAAAGGCAGACGAATGCTTCAAACCGTCTTTCAACCAAATTTTATCAAAACCAAAAGGAGAACCACTATGATCATTCGCCACAACCATACCCGCATGACCGCCGTTCCCATGGAACTGCCGGGGAGGTAAGCCATGCCGGATCGCACACGACCCATCCGCAAGGAAATCTGCCTGAATGAACAGGAGCTGAGCCTGATCCAGCACAAAATGCGCCAACTGGGCACCCACAACTTCGGCGCATACGCCCGCAAGATGCTGATCGACGGCTACATCATCAAGGTGGACTACACCGAGCAGAAAAAGCTGGCTGCCGCCGTCAGCAGGATCGCTGCAAACATCAACCAGATCTGCCGCCGCATCAACAGCACCGGGCGCTGCTATGAAGACGACGTTGCCGAACTGAAAGCGCGGCAAGCCGAGATCTGGGAACTGCTGAAAGTACGGCAGAAAGACGAGCTTTGACCACAACGGGATTTCCCATGTGTGGGTTTTCCGTCACCGGTTTTCCGGACGGTGGACAAGCTCACGCTCCGGAACGTTCCGCAACTGGATTTCAGGACGACGGTTTTCGTACCGTTCATCGGGACTGAAATTCATCCTCTAACTAATAGGAAATAAATCAAGATACAAGAAAATCATCCATCAATCCAATCAATACGCCTGATAGGATGGATAGGACAGGAGGTCAGATGAAAATATTCTGTAAGTTTACCACTGACAGCCCGGCGGCATCCTATGTGCCGCTTCCGAGGTTTCTGCTGCAAGACGAAACGCTCTGTGAGATCAGCAACGACGCAAAAGTGCTCTACGCGCTGCTGCTGGATAGAGCCAGCATCTCCCGGCAGAACGGCTACGTCGAGCCGGACGGCACGATCCGGCTGTACTTCACCTTGGAACAGGCGCAAACCAAACTCCACCGCAGCCGTCAGAGCGCCACGCGAATCTTCCGGGAGTTGGAGTACAGCGGCTTGATCGTTCGGCGCAAGCAGGGCTTGGGCAAGCCCGCCCTCATCACGCTGAACTATCCGTCAGATGCAAAGCTCATCGCAAAGGAGGGTGAAGATGCACAAGCTTGACCCCATCGAGCGCCTGCCAGATGGCACGCTCTTCCGCCTGACGCCGGGGCAGCTTCGCAGCGTGCGCGGCCTTACAAAGCGCTGCTGCAACTTCTTGGATGGCGACTGCCTGCTGCTGGACGGTGTCTGCCCGCAGTTTATCTCCCGCAGCCTGATCTGCCGGTGGTTTCGCCGCGCCGTGCTGCCTCAGCAGCCGAAGTTGGAACAGGCCATTCTCAGCCCCAAAAAACTCCGCCGCTGCGAAGTCTGCGGCACGGGTATTCTCGCCCGCTCCGGCAGGACAAAATACTGCCTCGCCTGCGCCAAGGAGGTTCACCGCCAGCAGAAGGCAAAATCCGCCCGCAAACGGCGGTCCGGTGTAGACAATTTGGGGGCGAAAAGCCCTTGAATTACAAGCCTTCCCGCACCGCCAAAGCCGCGCGGCAATACGATTTCCCTCGCAGCCACGAAATCGAGTTCTATTTGTCTACATAGCAGCCGGAACACACGCATAGATTGAAGCAGAAAACGCTCTGGAAAGGAGGGCAGCCATGGAAGTATTTCTGATCTTCCCGAAATCAAAGCAGGCGCAGCAGGAGCTTGGGCAGGAGCTGGCGAAGTTCCAGTCCGAGCAGGCGCTGAAATCCATCCAGAAGCTGCCCTGTTCCACGGAGCAGAAGCTGGAACTGGTGGACGCAGCCGTGAAGCATCTGAAAGCGCAGCAATAATACATAGCAAACGAGCAGACCAGCCTCAACAGCCGGTCTGCTCGTTTACTGCTATGGTTATGTCTGCTTGAAATACTTCTCCCATGTGGATTTGAAAATCTGCACGGTACCCTGTTCCCATCGCTTGAACTTTTGCAGCGGGACGCCAAGCTGCGCTGCATATGCCTTCTGCGTCAAGCCGAGTCGCTGGCGTATGGCTTTGATCTGCGCTCCCTGACCTCGCAGCAGAAACAGGTTATAGTCATCCAGCAAATCCTCCAGCGGTACCTCAAACAGCTCTGCCAGCTTCTCCATATGCTCCTTCGGATAAAAGTCCCGCCCTGCCTCTTCGTAATGGATGTAGGTACTGCGGTCGATGCCCGCATAGTCCGCCGCGTCACGCTGACGAAGTCCTTTTTGATAGCGATACCACCGCAGCTTGTCCGCAATTTCCGTGATCTCAGATGCGTCTGAAAACCGCAGATTGAACTTCTCGGCATCCAAAAACTTATGTGGAAGGACGACCGGGAACTTGAGAATTTGAAGCGGCGCAACTTTTAACGTACCTGCAACATTCGCAGCCAATACATAGCTGCGGACTTTCAAGCGGCAGAACATAGACCATTTTGCCCCAAAAGGTTCATGGTTTTCCACCTCAACCGCCATTTGTTCCGCTGCGTAAGTATAGCATTTTCTACGCATCTGGATGCATAGGTGGCCAGGCGGATCTTCCGGTCCGGTCGGAAGGTGTCCACGGCCTTGATGAGCCCGATGGTGCCGATGGAGATCAGGTCCTCCTGCTCCGCCGCCTGGGTGTAGTACTTCTTAATAATGTGCGCCACCAGGCGCAGATTGTGCTCCACCAGGATATTCCGGGCCTCCAGGTCCCCGGCCAGGCTGCGCTCCAAGTACATTCGCTCCTCCCCGGCGCTCAGGGGCTTGGGAAACGATCCGGTATCCCCCGTAAGGCGCAGAGTCAGAAACAGGCTGTTGGCCAGCAGAAACAGCGCTGCGGACAGCATATACATCTCCCCTTTCCCTGCCATCCTATGCCCCCACAGGCAGTCCCTATACGGATAAAAAAATGCGCCCGACAGCCCGGGTACAAACCTCTTTTCGCCGCAGCGCCCGGGTCCGTGGTAGATATTTTATCCACCGACCCCGGTTACGCGCTAATTTTTTTGCCTTTGCTGTTGACATTTCTCCCTTATGCTGATAAACTATTCTCTGCGAAAAAATCCAGCAAGCAAAAAGAATTTTCAATAAGCAGGTGATCGTATGCTGCACAAGGAATCCAAATCGGATAGAAACAAGCGCTTTGCACGGATCTGGAGCCTGTCCCGCTCCGACGCGGGCAAGACCCAGGAGTTCATGGCCAACGGCCTGGGCGTCAGCAAAAAAACCATTCAAAACTGGGAAAAGGGCGCCAGCGCTCCCGACCTGTACGAGGGGTCGGAGTGGTTCCGCGTGCTGGGCACCAACCCCATGCCCTACTACCTGGCGTTTTTGTACCCCTGGCTGTTTGACGGCATCAAGCCCGAGGATGACGACCAGGAGATCGAGCAGGCTCTGCTGTTTTTGGTGAAGAACATGACCTCGGTAGAAAAGCGGGAGATGCTGTATCTCATGGCCGGCCGCCACGGCAGCCCCTGGTACTCCCTGCTGCAGATGTTCACCGCCCACTGCCACTGCTCCCTGCGTTCCCGGGTCACCGCCGCCCGCACCATCCTGGAAAATTACGAGATGGATATGGCCTGCGGCTCCCTGGTGTGCCAGGACAACGTGCAGCCGGATATGAAGATGCTGCACCACGCCGTGGAGGAGGGCAAGCAGTCCGTTTTCAACCAGCTCACCGGCTATACCAACGTGGAGCTTCCCACGGAGGATTGACGCGATTTTTCCCTGCCCCTCTCCGCTCCGGCGGAGGGGGCAGTTTTTTTGCCGCCGCCGGGCGCGGCTCTTGTTATCGGCGGCCGACTTTGGTATAATCGAGGCAGATCGAAAGGGGGCAGGGCCATGCGTTCACTGGCAGCCATCGCGTTTTCCTTTGCAGCGGCCATCCTGGCCCTGTGCCTGCTGCCGATGGGGCAGTGGGTCTTTTGGGCAGCGGGCATTCTGGCGGCGGCCGGCGGAGTCGTTTTGCTGCTGCCCGGACTGCGTACCCGCCGGCGGCTGCGTATCTATCTGGCCCTGATCGCCCTGTCCCTGGCGGCAGGGTTGCTGTATGGCCGGGGCTGGAGCGCCCTGGTAGCGCAGCCTGTACAGGAAAAGTGCAGCACCAGCCACCTGTTTTCCGCCACAGTGTGTGACTGGCCGGAGCAGCGGGATTCCGGCTGGCGGGTCATGGTGCGCCTGGCGGATGCCCGGGGTGCCAAGGCCGAGTGCTATCTCAGCGACGAATCCGCCGCCCTCCTGGAGCCGGGGCAGACTCTTTTGGGAAACGCCTACTGGCAGGATGCCTCCGTCATCAAGGGCACGGAGCTGTCCACCTTCACCTCCCGGGGCATCTTCGCCCTGCTGTACTGCGATGAGATGCCCACTGTGTCCCAGGGCCAGGCCGGCTCCCTGCGATACCTGCCCCAGCGGATGGAAAAAGCCTTCCGGGACAGGATCGCCCGGGTGTGGGCCCACGACGGCACCGTGGCTGCTCTCCTGCAGGCAGAGCTTTTGGGAGATCGCAGCGGCATTTCCCAGGAACTGTCCGACCGCTTTTCCGAGGCAGGCGTGAGCCATCTGTTTGCCGTTTCCGGGCTGCACTGCGCCTTTTTGCTGACACTGCTGGGCCTGCTCGTGGGGCATCGGCGGCGTCTTTTGGCGGCGGTGGGCACAGTGGTGCTTATATTTTATATGTTTATGGTGGGGCTGACGCCCTCGGTGGTCCGGGCATGCATCATGCAGTTTTTCCTGCTGCTGGCACCCCTGCTCCTGCGGGATGCCGACCCCATCACCTCCCTGGCAGCGGCCCTGGGGCTCATTCTCCTGGTCAATCCTTACGCCGCAGCCAGCGTGAGCCTGCAGCTCAGCTTTGGCGCCATGCTGGGGCTGATCCTGGTCACGCCCCGGGTCTACGGATTTTTCCAGGCGAAGAAGCAGCCCCGGGCAAAGCTCGCGGCCAGGGCATGCACGTTTTTGACCGGCACCCTCTCCTCTACATTGGGAGCCATGGTCTTCACCGTGCCGCTGACGGCTTACTATTTCGGCGTGTTTTCCACGGTGGCACCGCTGACCAGCTTGGTATGTATCCCCCTGGCCTCCGGCAATTTCATGGCCGGCTTTTTAACGGTGCTGGTGGGCTTTATCTGGCTGCCCGCCGCCCGGATCCTGGGATACGTCAGCTGGGCCCTGAGCAAACTATTCCTGCTGGCGGTGGACCTGGCCGTCGCCGCTCCCTATCACGCGCTCTACACAGATACCAATCCATTCCTGGTTTGGTGGCTGGTGTTCGTATATGTCCTGTTCATTTTGTGCGTTCTGACCCGGGACCGGGCCAGGAAATACGCCCTGGCCGCCGTACTGTCCCTCCTGGCCCTGGTGCTGTGCATCAACCTGCGCACGGCGGAATTTCACAGCGGCGAGCTGACGGCGGTAGCCGTGGATGTGGGCCAGGGGGCCAGCACCCTGCTGCTGTCCGGTGACGACGCCGTCCTGGTGGATTGCGGCAGCAGCAACCGCTACAAGCACCCGGCCCAGCAGGTGCTCTCGCAGCTGGGCAGCATGGAGGTACGCCGCCTGTCGGCGGTGGCCGTGACCCACTTTCATGCCGACCATACCAATGGCCTGGCGGAGCTGTTCAGCCGGGTGGAGATCGACCGGCTCTACCTGCCGCAGATCGAGGACGACTACGGCGTGCGGGATAAACTGGTGGCCCTGGCCCGGGAGCACGGCACCCAGGTGCAGTTTGTCACGGAGCAGCAGTCCATTCCCCTGGGGCAGTGCAGCCTTACGGTTTTCCCGCCCGTGGGTTCGGGCGACCCCAACGAGCAGGGACTGACCTACCTGTGCAGCAGCGGCGATTTTGATCTGCTCATCACCGGCGATATGTCCGGGCAGACGGAGCTGGCACTGATCGGGCAGTACGACCTGCCGGATGTAGAGGTCCTTATGGTGGGCCATCACGGGTCTAAATACAGCTCCCAGCAGGATTTCCTGGCCGCCATCACGCCGGAGGCCGCTATCATCAGCGTGGGAGACAACAGCTACGGCCACCCCACGGACGCGGCCATCTCCCGGCTGGAGGCCGTGGGCGCCAAGGTCTACCGCACCGATAACCAGGGCTGCGTCACCGTGACCGTACACTATCACTAATGAGAGGAGCCACACGCTATGGCAGCGGAAAAGAGCAAAACCCCCGGCAAAAACGCCGCCTACGACCGGCTGCGCAAGGCCATAAAGGAAAAAACGCCCGCCCGGGCCTATCTGTTTTACGGGGAGGAGAGCTACCTGCGCCAGACCTATGTGCAGCAGCTGCAGGACCTGCTCATCCCCAAGGGCAGCGAGGATTTTAACCTCCACCGGCTCTCCGGCGGCCGCATCACGGCCCAGGATGTGGCCGACGCCGTGGAATCCATGCCCATGATGGCGCCCAGCACCCTGGTAACGGTGACGGACTGGGATATTTATAAGCTGGATGAAAGTCAGCGCAGCCAACTCATCGAGCTTTTGGAGGATCTGCCGGACTACTGCACGGTGGTGTTTATCTACGACACCGTGCCCTACAAGCCGGACCGGAAAATGAAAAAGCTCACCGCCGCTATGGATAAAAACGTAGAGGTGGTGGAGTTCCAGGGCCAGTCCCGGGACGCGCTGGTCCGGTGGCTGCAAAAGCGCTTCCGCGCCCTGGGCCGCAGCATCGACCAGCAAACGGCGGACTACATGCTCTTTTACTGCGGCTCCATGATGGATAACCTCATCGGCGAGGTGAACAAGGTGGCGGCCTTTGCCAAGGCCGAGCAGGTCACCACCGCGGATATTGCCGCCGTGGCGGAGCCGGTGCTGGATGCCCGGATCTTTGACATGACCAACCACATCTCCGCCCGGGATTATAATAAAGCCGCCGCCGTGCTGGGTGACCTGCTGCGGATGCAGACGGAGCCCATCGTCATCCTGGGTGCCATCGGCAAGGAGCTGCGCCGGCTGTATACCGCCCGCATGGCTTTGGACGGCGGCAAGGACCGCTTTTGGCTCATGGACCTGTGGCAGATGCGCAGCGACTATCCCGCGAAGCTCCTCCTCCAGGCGGCCCGGCGGGTGGATCATGAGTGGTGCAGGCGCTCCCTGGCCGCCTGCCAGCTGCTGGACCGGCGCATGAAAAGTGAAAAAAATATTGACCGGGAGGGTGAGCTGGTGCGATTTGTCATGGAGCTGGCGGAGCAATGAGCAAGCCGCGCATTGAAGAAGTCATCGTAGTGGAGGGCCGCTACGACCGAAACATGCTTTTGCAGGTGGTGGATGCCACCGTTGTGGAGACCGGCGGCTTCTCCGTGTTCAACGACCGGGAGAAGCTGGCCTTTCTTCGGAAATTGGCCCAAAAGCGGGGCCTGATCCTGCTGACGGATTCCGATGGAGCGGGCTTTGTCATCCGCAATTATCTCAAGGGGGCTATTCCAAAGGAGCAGGTAAAGCAGGCCTACATCCCCGACATCCCCGGCAAGGAGCGCCGCAAGCGCAAGGCCGGAAAAGAGGGCAAGCTGGGCGTGGAGGGCATGACCCCGGAAATTCTCCTGCAGGCCCTGCGCCGGGGCGGCGCCACCTTTGTGGGGGAGGCCGCTCCCTCCGCCGCAGTCCCCATCACCAAGGCCGACCTGCTGGACCGGGGCCTCATCGGTCCCGGCAGTACCCAAAAGCGACAGCAGCTGCTGAAAAATCTGGAGCTGCCGGAACACCTGACCCCCAACGCCCTGCTGGAAACACTGAATCTGCTGATGAGCCGGGAGGAATTTTATGAACAGTAATTCTTTGGAGATTGAGCGCCGCTTTCTCATCCTCCGCCCGCCGGAGCCGGAGCTGGCGGCCCGGTGCAGCCACGTCTATCACATGGAGCAGACCTATCTCCTCTCCCCGCCCCACCAGACGGAGCGGGTCCGCCGGCGGGAGAGCCGGGACGGCGTGGCTTTCTTCCACACCGTGAAGATCGACCGCAGCACCATCACCCGCCTGGAGCAGGAGGAGGAGATCACCCCCGAGGCATACGACGCCTACCTTACCCGCCGGGACCCCATGACCGAGACCATCCGCAAGACCCGCTACTGCCTGCCGGAGGGGCTATACACCTTTGAGATCGATTTCTATCCCTTCTGGCCCCACTGCGCCGTCATGGAGATCGAGCTGCCCCGGGAGGATGCCCCCTTCCGTTTTCCGGATGGCATCACCGTTGTGCGGGAGCTCACCGGAGACAGGCGCTTCAGCAACGCGGCTCTATCCCGGCATATACCCGCGGAATATGAACTGCGGTAAAACGCAAGTCTTGCATTTTCCGTATGCAGTCGCTATAATAGTATAGTATTTTTGCAGTAATTTACTATAAGGAGTAAAACAATATGAGCGCGGAAAACAAAGTCATCGCCGCTGGCGAGCCCGAGCGTGCCGAGGGCAGCAACTTTATTGATAATTTCATCACCGAGGACCTGGCCCCCGGCGGCCAGTACGAGGGCATGACCGTCCACACCCGTTTTCCCCCGGAGCCCAACGGTTACCTGCACATCGGCCATTGCAAGGCCCTGTGCATCGACTTCGGCACCGCCGAGAAGTTCGGCGGCCTGTGCAACCTCCGCATGGACGACACCAACCCCACCAAGGAGGATGAGGAGTTCGTGGGCGCCATCCAGCAGGACATCCACTGGCTGGGCTTCGATTGGGGCGACCGATTCTTCTTCGGCAGCGACTATTTTGAGGAGGATTACCGCCAGGCGGAGCTCCTCATCAAAAAAGGCCTGGCCTATGTGTGCCAGCTGACCCCGGAGGAGTTCAAGGCTAACCGGGGCGACATCGGCATCCCCGCCGTCTCCCCCTACCGGGACCGTCCCATTGAGGAGAGCCTGGACCTGTTCCGGCGCATGCGCGCCGGGGAGTTCCCCAACGGCGCCATGACCCTGCGGGCCAAAATCGATCTAGCCAGCGGCAACTTCAACATGCGCGACCCGGTCATCTACCGCATCAACCACATGAGCCACCACCGCCAGGGCGACAAGTGGTGCATCTATCCCATGTACGACTTTGCCCACCCCATCCAGGACGCTCTGGAGGGCATCACCCACAGCCTCTGCTCCCTAGAGTTTGAGGCCCACCGGCCCCTTTACAACTGGGTCATCGAGCACTGCGAGCTGCCCGCCCACCCCCGGCAGATCGAGTTCGCCCGCCTGGGCATCGACCACACGGTCATGTCCAAGCGCAAGCTCCGGGCCCTGGTGGAGGAGGGGCGCGTCTCCGGCTGGGACGATCCCCGTATGCCCACCCTCTGCGGTCTGCGCCGCCGGGGCTACACCGCCGCCTCTATCCGCAATTTCTGCGAGCGCATCGGCGTGGCCAAGTCCCCCAACGTGGTGGAGTTTGGCTTCCTGGAGCACTGCCTGCGGGAGGATCTGAACGCCACCGCCGAGCGAACCATGGCCGTGCTGCGGCCAGTGAAGCTCACAGTCACCAACTATCCCGAGGGGCAGAGCGAGGTATTCCAGGTGGAAAACAATCCCACCGATCCCGCCCAGGGCACCCATGAGATCACCTTCAGCCGCCACCTGTGGATGGAGGCCGATGATTTCCTGGAGCAGCCCATTCCCAAGTATAAGCGTCTGTACCCTGACGGCCCCGAGTGCCGCCTGAAGGGCGCGTACCTGGTGAAATGCACCGGCTGCGTCAAGGACGAAAACGGTCACGTCACCGAGGTCCTGTGTGAATATGACCCCAACTCCCGGGGCGGCGACCCCGCCGACGGCCGCAAGGTCAAGGGCGCGACGCTCCACTGGGTGGACGCGGAAAACTGCCTGGATGCCGAGGTGCGGCTGTACGACAACCTCTTTTCCGACGCCCAGCCCGACGGCCCGGACAAGAACTTCCTGGACTGCCTGAATCCCGATTCCCTGTCCATCCTCACCGGATGCAAGGTGGAAAAGGGCATGGCCGCCGTAGCCGCCGAGTTTGACAAGCGTGAAAATCGCTCCGGCACCAACGCCCCCACCTTCCAGTTCATGCGCACGGGCTATTTCTGCATGGACAACCGGGACTGCTCGGCCGATCACCTGGTCTTTAACCGCAGCGTCTCCCTGAAGGACAGCTTCAAAAAGTAAGGATTATAAAAAGATCGTCTCTCGCGCCGAAGGGCGCGGGGGACGATCCTTTATCATAGGTTCCATTCTTTAATTCCGCACTTTTATAACAAAAAAGAGATACCGCCCCAGCGGTATCTCTTTTTTCTTGCAGAGTCAGAAATTACTTCAGCTCGATCTTGGCGCCAACGGCCTCCAGATCCTTCTTCATGGTCTCGGCATCGTCCTTGGACAGAGCTTCCTTCAGAGTGGTGGGAGTCTCCTCGACAGCCTTCTTGGCCTCGGCCAGGCCCAGACCGGTGATCTCGCGGACGGACTTGATGACCTTGATCTTCTGAGCGGCATCAAAGCCAACCAGAACCACGTCAAACTCGGTCTTCTCCTCGGCAGCGGGAGCAGCAGCGCCGGCAGCGGGAGCGGCCATAGCGGCGGCGGAAACGCCGAACTCTTCCTCCAGAGCGTGAACCAGCTCGCTGAGCTCCAGAACGGTCAGACCCTTGATCTCTTCGATCATAGCAGTAACTTTCTCAGACATTGTATTAGCCTCCTAATTGTAAGATTATTTTTGAGAGAATGGCGGGACGCCCTGCGCCCCAGTGGGGAAATTGCTGATTACTCAGCAGCTTCAGCAGCCTCGGCAGGAGCACCCTGCTTCTCGGCGATCTGCTTCAGCACACAAGCCAGGCCGGAAATGGGGGCCAGCATGGTACCCAGGACCTGGGCCTGCAGCACGGGCAGCGCGGGGATGGATGCCAGAGCATTCACGGTCTCCATGGGGACAACTTTGCCTTCCAGGAAGCCGCCCTTGATCTCGAACCGGCCATTGAGCTTCTTTGCAAACTCAGCGATCACGCGGGCGGGAGCGACGGGGTCAGCGGCGATAGCCAGAGAAGTGGTGCCGTTGAGCTGGTCGTCCAGTTCGTTCAGACCGCAGTTGTTGAATGCAAAGCGCAGCAGGGTGTTCTTGATGACGGAATACTCCACATCGTTTTTGCGGCACTCAGCGCGCAGAGCGGTATCCTCTGCCACGGTGATGCCCTTGTAGTCCACGATGACACCGGCGCCGGAATTCTGGATCTTCTCGGTGAGAGCGGCTACGATTGCCTGCTTTTCAGACAGAACTTTTGCGTTGGGCATTCTTTGATTTCACCTCCATGAGAATTGTCGGTGCGTTCAAAAAAGGAAACCCGTCCCTGTGCCGAAAGACACAAGGACGGGGTAAAGCAATCAAAAAATCGATTTGCCATCCTCGGCAGGACTTACGGACAAGTCCACCTGCTGTCTTTGGAACGCATCATATATTATATCTAAAGCCTGCGCGATTGTCAAGCCTTAAATATCCTTGTGCTGCGAAAATTACAGCTGCTTGTTGGCGTTCATCTTCACGCCGGGGCCCATGGTGGACGCGGCCACGCAGGACTTGATATACTGGCCCTTGGCAGCGGCGGGCTTAGCCTTGATGATGGCGCCGATGAGAGCGCTGTAGTTCTCAAACAGCTTGTCCGCGCCGAAGGAGACCTTGCCGATGGGGCAGTGGATAATGTTGGTCTTATCCAGACGATACTCCACCTTACCGGCTTTCGCCTCGGTAACGGCCTTGGCAGCGTCGGGGGTCACGGTGCCGGACTTGGGCGAGGGCATCAGACCCTTGGGGCCCAGGACCTTACCCAAACGGCCCACCACACCCATCATGTCGGGGGTAGCGACCACCACGTCGAAGTCAAACCAGTTTTCCTTCTGGATCTTTTCCACCAGATCCATGTCGCCCACATAGTCGGCGCCGGCGGCCTTGGCAGCCTCGGCCTTGTCGCCCTTGGCGAACACCAGCACGCGCACGGACTTACCGGTGCCGTTGGGCAGCACGATGGCGCCGCGGACCTGCTGGTCAGCATGACGGGAGTCCACGCCCAGCTTCACATGCAGCTCGACGGTCTCATCAAACTTGGCGGAAGCGGTCTTGCAGATGAGCTCCAGACCTTCCTTGGGATCATACAGAGCGGCCTTATCGATCTGCTTGGCGCTCTCCTGATATTTCTTACCTCTAAACATACCTTACACCCTCCTTATTCACCGACGACAACGCCCATGGAGCGTGCGGTACCAGCGATCATGCTCATAGCGGCTTCCAGGGAAGCAGCGTTCAGATCACGCATCTTCAGCTCAGCGATCTTCTGAATGGAGGCCTTGGAAATGGTAGCGACCTTCTCCTTGTTGGGAACGCCGGAACCGGACTCAATGTTGCACTCCTTCTTGATGAGGACGGCTGCGGGGGGAGTCTTGGTAATGAAGGAGAAGGAACGGTCGGCATACACCGTGATGACCACGGGGATGATGAGACCCATATCGTTCTTCGTCCGCTCATTGAACTCCTTGGTGAAAGCGGCGATGTTCACGCCGTGCTGACCCAGAGCGGGGCCAACGGGGGGTGCGGGAGTTGCTTTACCTGCAGGAATCTGCAGTTTTACATAACCAACGACTTTCTGTGCCATAACAGGCACCTCCTTTTTTATAATGTGGTAGCGACGGGCCTAATGCCGTGGTCGCTCTTGGCGAGACGCCCATGCGTCTCTCCCACTTGCGCCGGAGTGGTCATGCTCCGGCCTGCGCGCAGAGTCTGCTGCGCCTCAGGGCAGGACCTCCACCTGGTCGAGCTCCAGCTCCACCGGGGTCTCTCTGCCGAACATGGAGACCACCACCCGGACCTTGTTCTTCTCGGGTTCGATCTCCTCCACGGTGCCCGTGAAGCTGGCCAGGGGCCCCTCCGTGATCTTCACGGTGTCGCCCACATGGTACAGCACCACGATCTCGTGCTTTTCCACGCCCAATGCGGCCACTTCTTCCTCCGTCAGGGGGATGGCCTTGTTGGCCTCGCCCACAAAACCGGTGACGCCGCGGATGTTGCGGACCAAATGCCAGGTATCGTCGGTCAGCACCATTTTGATGAGCACGTAACCGGGGAATACCTTCCGCTCCACTTCCTTCATGACGCCGGACTCGGTGACCTCGGTCACGGTCTCCATGGGGATCTCCATCTTGTGGATCATATCCTCCAGGCCGCGGTTGGCCACGGACTTTTCGATAGCGGCCTTCACCGCGTTTTCATAGCCGGAATAGGTGTGGAGTACATACCACTTTGCGTTATCAGCCATGCTCCGCTCCTTAAGCTGCGAACAGGCCGACCAGGGTATTTACGGCCAGAACGGCCACTGCGTCAAACACCCAAATAAACACGCCCACGCCCAAAGAGCACAGGATCACCGTGCCGGTGTTCTTCGCCGTCGTCTTGCCATCGGGCCAAACGACCTTTTTCAGTTCGCTTCTCATCTCGCGGAACCACTTGCCGCGATCTTTCTTCGCCTTATTAGCCTCTGCCATCGTTACACAACCTTTCTTTTCATCCAATCACTTGGTTTCGGTGTGAACCGTATGCTTTCTGCAGAAGGGGCAATACTTGTTCATCTCGAGACGATCAGGACTGTTCTTCTTGTTCTTCATCGTGTTGTAGTTTCTCTGCTTGCACTCGTTGCATCTCAAAGTAATCTTCACGCGCATCTAACGGCACCTCCTTATTAGATTGGGCTGCCCGGCGGACCGGGATCAGCCGTTTGCCTCCCTGCTCTGCAGGCCCCTCTCCCCCGCGCCGAAGCGAAAAGCGCGCAAAAAGAAAAGCCCCACTCACAGGTAATGTCTATTCTATCACTCTTTTTCCATGCGGTCAACCTGTTTTTTGCAAAAATTCCGCATTTTTTTGTGGAAAAATCAGCAGAATTGTTGCCATGACCCCCTCATGGGTGGTATGATAGCAAAAAAGCGGCCGCGCAGCGGCTTTTGAAAGGATCGATCCATGAAAATTATGGCCATTGACTATGGCGACGCCCACACCGGCATCGCCATCTCTGACCGCCTGGAGACCCTGGCGGGCTTTACCACAGTCATCAACACCCGCCGCCAGGAGGAGGTGGTGGCGCAGATCCGGGCCCTCATCGCCGAGCACGGCGTAGAGCGCCTGGTGCTGGGCTATCCCAAGAATATGGACGGCACCCTGGGTCCCCGGGCGGAAAAGTGCGCCGCCCTGGGGGAGATCCTCAAGGAGGCCACGGGCCTGCCCCTGGTGCTGTGGGACGAGCGCCGCAGCACCGTGGAGGCCCACGCCATCCTGTTCGCCGGCGGCAAAAACGGCAAACAGCGCAAGAAGATCGTGGACGCGGTGGCGGCCAGCCTCATGCTGGAGGGCTACCTCACCCGGCGGCGACTGGAGGCAGAGTCATGAATGTATGTGTCATCGGCGGCGGCGCCGCCGGGATGCTGGCGGCCCTGACGGCGGCCGAAGGCGGCCACCGTGTCCTGCTGCTGGAGCGGCAGAGCCGCGTCGGGCGCAAGCTGCTGGCCACCGGCAACGGTCGCTGCAATCTCAGCAATTATCATGTATCCCCCACGCACTACCACGGTGGGGCCGGCTTCTGCGATTTTGCCCTGTCACAGTTTGATGTAGGCGCCACGCTGCAGTATTTTGCCTCCCTGGGCCTTTTGACCGTGTCGGAGGCCAGCGGCCGGATCTATCCCATGAGCAACATGGCCGGCAGTGTGCTGGACGTTCTGCGCTATGCCCTGGAGCGCCCGGAGATCGACCTGCAAACCGGACAGACGGTCACGGCCGTCCGGAAAACGCCGGAGGGCTTTTCCGTAAAAACGGAGACGGATACCTTTTCCGCCCAGCGCCTTATCCTTGCCGCCGGCGGCGCCGCCGGCAGCAAGGTGGGCGGCGTCATGGACGGGTATCGCCTGGCCAAGAGCCTGGGCCACCACCGCACGGCTCTCTATCCCTCCTTGGTGCAGCTGAAAACCGATCCCACCTACCCCCGGGCTTTGAAGGGCGTGAAGGCCCAGTGCGGCATTTCCATCTGCCGGGGCGGCCAGGTGCTGGCCCGCAACAGCGGCGAGGTGCTTTTCACCGAGTACGGCGTTAGCGGCCCGGCCATTTTTGACCTCTCCCGCAGCGTTTCCGCCGGCGGAAGCGGTCTCACCTGCCTGCTCAATTTCTTCCCCGACTGGGAGGAGGCGGAGGTGCTCCACTGGCTCTGCCAGCGGCAGGCGGCCATGGCCGAGCACGAAGCCTCCACCCTCCTCACCGGCTCCTGCCACACCCGCCTGGGACAGATGATCTGCAAATCCGCCGGTTTTACCAATCAAAAGGCGGCCGGGCTCACCCGGGACGACCTGGGGCGCATTGCAAGGCAGGCCACCCGTTTTGCCCTGCCCACCACCGGCACCTGCGGCTTTGATCAGGCCCAGGTCACCGCCGGCGGGCTGGACACCTCGGAATTCGACCCCCATACCCTGCAGAGCCGCCTGGTGCCGGGTCTCTACGCCTGCGGCGAGCTGCTGGATGTCGACGGCGACTGCGGCGGCTATAACCTCCAGTGGGCCTGGTCCAGCGGCCGCCTGGCCGGAAAGCTCCTCTGATCCCCGTCCCCCAATCCACCCGTAGGGGCGGGGTTCTACCCCGCCCGCGGGAGGGGCAGAGCCCCTC
>CABMQL010000008.1 GCA_902388735.1 uncultured Eubacteriales bacterium
GGAGATACGGTGTTGGCGGCGACCTACAGTGAAAAGAACGGCTTCATGTTCTGCACATGGAAACAGAACGCAGACGGCGACTCGGTGTTTTGGGGAGATTAGTAGTGGACTCCAAAGAACAGATTACCGTGATATTCAAAGGCGGACTCAAATCGGTGCAGCCGCTGATCGAATGACAGCGGCTCACCTCCGCCCCTAACCTTGAAAGTTCAAGATTTTTTGTAAGGGTACAAATACCAACCTAAAAAGGCGAAAAAATCTATTTTATAGTCCTCCCACAAAAACCGGCAAGTTTCCATGGAAACTTGCCGGTTTTTAATTTTATTCAGTTATTTCTTCGTGCGGCAGGTCTTTAAAACGAGCGCAGGCGTGAAAGTCTGCGCCCGTTTCCCTTTATTTCCGCCATCCCCGGTTCTATGTGCAGCGGACAACCGGAGTACGGTCCCCCTATCTTCTCCCTTCACCACGTCAGGGAAAATTCCACCAATTCCGGTGTCTCCGGTCTGCCGATGAGCGGCTCATTTTTATCCAGCGCGGAGAGCTGTGCCAGCTCTCCGGCAGTCAACGCAAAGTCAAACAGGTCAAAATTTTCCCGGATGTGCTCCGGCTTCGTGCTTCTGGGGATCACGGCAATGCCCTTCTGCATCAGGAACCGAAGCAGCACCTGCGCCGGGGTTTTGCCGTATTTTTTGGCCAGCGCAAGCACCCTGGGCTCGGCGAACATTTCATTCCGGCCGCCCTGCCCCAGCGGCGCATAAGCCATGTGCGCCACCTGCTTTTTGTCCATCCAGCTCCGCTCGGTGCTGCGCTGGCAGTATAGATTGGTTTCGATCTGATTCACCGCCGGGACCACCTGATTATAGGCGATCAGATCCAGCAGCTGATCCGGCTCAAAGTTGGAAACTCCGATGGCCCGAATTTTGCCGTCCGCGTACAGCCTCTCCAAATCCCGCCACGCCGCGTAGTAGTTGGCAAAGGGCCAGTGCAGGAGCAGCAGATCCGTATAGTCCGTCTGCAGATTTTCAAGGGACTGCCGGACCGTCTCCTCGGCATTTTCGTAGGATTTGAAGTTCACCTTGGTAACAAGAAACAGTTCCTTGCGGTCAATGCCGCTCTTTTTAATTCCTTCGCCCACGGCCTTTTCGTTGCCGTAGGCTTCCGCCGTGTCGATCATCCGATAGCCGCTTTCTATGGCCGCGGCGACTGCATCGGCGCAGATCTGTCCGCCCAGCATAAAAGTGCCAAAGCCCACCAGCGGCATATGAACGCCATTATTCAAAGTCAAATATTCCATATCAATCCTCCAAACTTGTATTTGCATAGGCGTGACCGCTATGCTATAATGATTGTAACAAGTTCGAGTAACACGAAGTCAAGAGAAAATTTGAGGTGCGGCCATGTATTATACCATCAAGCAGATGGCAGAGATGTTCGGCGTTACGGAGCATACTCTGCGGTTCTATACGGATAAAGGCCTGCTGCCCTGCGCGCGGGACGGCGGCAACCGCCGGGTGTTCAATGAGGAATCCGTCAACTGGATGCAGGGCATCCAATGTCTGAAGGGCTGCGGGGCCTCCATCCAGGACATTCGGGCGTATTGCCGCCTTTGCCTGCTGGAGGAATCGGAGGAAAATCTGCGGGCCAGGTATGCGATCATTTTGAAGCAGCGGGAAGCGGCCTATCACCGGCTGGCGGAAGCCAAGGCCACCGCCAAGTATATGGATGATAAGGCAGCGCATTATGAGGCGATTCTGGCAGGCCTTGCCCCAGACGACACCAACCCCAGGAATTGGACAGCGGAAAACCGGCCCCAGCACTGAAATTTTGCCGCTTCGCGCAGAAAAGCGACAGGTTTATGATAAACCTGTCGCTTTTTATTTCCCCATTCAATTACTCCGCAATGGCGCGGACGGCCTCTATGGCGGCGTCCACCTCCTGCTCCGTGTTGTAGCAGGAAAAGCTGAATCGCACGGCTCCCCGCTCCGTTGTGCCCAGGGCCTGATGCATCCGGGGCGCACAGTGGGCGCCGGGTCGGGTGGCAATGCCGTAGGTCACAGCCAACTCATCGGACACGGCGGAGGAGTCATAGTCCCGGATGTTCAGCGCCACGATGGCGCAGCGCCGGTCGGCGGAGAAATCGCCGTACACCGTGACGCCGGGTATGGCGGAAACGCCCTCGTAAAACCGCTGCATCAGTGCGTGCTCCGCCCGGTAAATATCCTCCACGCCCCGCTCCAGGATCACATCCAGCGCCGCGGAAAGCCCCGCAATGCCGTGGCTATTCAGCGTGCCGGCCTCCAGGCGGGTGGGATATTCCCGGGGCTGTCGGCGGTCATAGGAATGCACGCCGGAGCCGCCCACCTTCCACGGGTCGATCTCCACCCCGGGCCGGACGCACAGTCCGCCGGTCCCCTGGGGGCCCATAAGCCCCTTGTGGCCGGTAAAGCACAGCACATCCACTCCCATCTCCTGCATATGGATGGGCACAGTGCCCGCCGTCTGTGAGGCGTCCACGATCAGCAGCGCCCCGTGGCGGTGGGCGATGCCTGCAATGCGGGCAATGTCCAAAAGATTGCCCGTGAGGTTGGAGCCGTGGGTGCAGACCACCGCCCGGGTATTGGGCCGCATAAGCCGCTCAAAATCCTTATAATCCACCAGGCCGCGCCTGTCTGCCGGCACAAAATCCAGGGCCACGCCCCGCTCCTCCTCCAGCCGGTACAGCGGCCGCAGGACGGAGTTGTGCTCGCAGTCCGTGGAGATAGCGTGGTCGCCCCGGTGGAGTATCCCGTTGATGGCGATATTCAGCGCCTCGGTAGAATTGGCCGCAAAGGCCACATGATCCGCCCGCGGACACGCAAAAAGCCTGGCCAGCTTCTCCCGGGCGTCAAACACCGTCCGGGATGCCTCCAGTGCGCCGCTGTGGGCGCCCCGGGCGGCATTGCCCATGGTGGTCATGGCGTGAAGCACCGCCTCCAGCACCTGGGGCGGCTTATGGAGCGTTGTGGCGGCGTTATCCAGATAGATCATGGTTCCCACTCCCCCTGATTTCTTTTGCCAAAAGTATAGCAAACCCGCCGCCGCAAGTAAAGGCGCTTTTTTCGCTGACCAGTCGGAATTATTCCGTTCATCCATGATTTACATGCTAAAACAGGCGGGCAGAGCTGCCCGCCTTATCTCTCACATATTTTTCTTAATTTCCCCGATGGCGCCCTTTTCCAGGCGGCTCACCTGGGCCTGTGAGATACCGATCTCCCTTGAGACCTCCATCTGCGTCTTGCCCTCGCTGTAGCGCAGGGCCAGTATTTCCCGCTGGCGGGGCGTCAGCCGGGAGATGGCGTCCTTCAGGGCAAGCTGCTGCAGCCAGCAGCTGTCGGAGCTGTTTTCATCCCCGATCTGGTCCATGACCCGCAGGGCATCCCCGCCGGAATCATACAGCGGCTCATACAGGGAGACCGGGTCGGCCATGGCGTCCATGGCAAAGACCACTTCCTCCCGGCGGATGCCCAGTTCCCGGGCGATCTGCTCCACCGTTGGCTCCCGCTGCTGCTGGGCCAGCAGCTTCTCCCGGGCCTGCAGCACCCGGTAGGCCGTATCCCGGACGCTGCGGCTGACCCGGATAGGGCTGTTGTCCCGGAGGTAGCGGCGGATCTCCCCGATGATCATGGGCAGTGAGTAGCTGCTCAGCCGCACATCGTAGGACAGGTCGAAGGCGTCGATGGACTTCATCAGACCGATGCAGCCCACCTGAAACAGGTCGTCCACGTTCTCGCTGCGGCCCGCAAAGCGCTTCACCGCCGCCAGCACCAGGCGCAGGTTGCCGCATATCAGCTCCTGCCGGGCCTGCTCATCCCCCTGCTTCACGCGGCGCAGCAGGGCCATGTTTTCCTCATGCTTCAAGACCGGCAGCTTTGCCGTGTTGATCCCGCAGATCTCGACTCGTCCCCGCATCCAAACCGCCTCCAACTGTCGTTGAAAACAGTATGGCCCGCCGGACGCGGCGCTATTCGTCCAGGCAAAATATGGCAATTCCCGACAAAAAAGCCGGGAGCCGGCGCTATGCGCCGGCTCCTAAAGAAAAACATGATTCAGTTCTTCACCGTTTCCTCCAGCGGCGTCAGCACGCCGATGACGATGTATCTTGCGTCCGCAAACTCATAGCTGCAGGTGGACAGGGTCACAAGCCTTGCCTCCTCCCCGGGCAGGTCCAGCTTGGTCTGGAAGGTGGATCGCCGCATGCAGGCGGCCAGGGCCTCCTCCGTGGGGTCGATGGCGTAGATGGGGTCATCGGGCTCCACCACTGCGCCGCACAGCAGATCCAGCCGATAGGTGACCTGTGGCATCATAATGAACATGTGGTCGTGCTCCTGGTAGTAGCTGTCGCTCTTGAAGTTCACCAGCTTGCCGAACATATTCCCCGTGCGCATATGGTGGCCGTAGATAATGGTGTTGCGATCGGAAAAATCCGATGCGTTGCGGTAATCCATGAAAATGCTGCCGTTTTTATTGTAGGAGCCGTCGATCTGCCGGGTGAGATAGTAGTCGTTGTCCCCATGCTGCAGCACGGGGTAGTTGATCACCGAGTCCGGCAGATAGAGCCACGCCGTCACATCCTCATTCTGTTGGCGGAGCTGGTCAAAATCCACCTCAAAGTACTCCTTGGCCTCGCCCGTTTTGCGGATGGTGTACTCCCGGACGATCTCCTCGTTGAGCTTTGTGCTGGCATTCTGCTCCGAGTAATAGCTGTAGATCTTGTAGCCCGAGAAGCAAAATACCCCCAGCAGCACGGCCAGGATGACATAATAGAGGATCTTTTTTCCGGTTTTATTCTTCATGCTTCCTCCCCCTTTTGGCTCATTATACTGGATTTCGCACCATTTGGCAAGGTAAAAGAATTCTTCCATACAGGCTTTACAGGGTCATTTTTTTGCGATAGAATACAGACATGGTATAGAAAGGAGCAATCTCGCATGATCTATTTCAACAGCGACTATTTGGAGGGCGCGCATCCCGCCATTATGGAGCGCCTGCTGCAGACCAATATGGAGCAAACCGTGGGCTATGGCGAGGATGAATACTGCGCCGCCGCCCGTGAGAAGATCAAGGCAGCCTGCCGGGCCCCGGAGGCCGATGTGCATTTCCTGGTAGGCGGCACCCTGACCAACACCACGGTGATCGCCTCCGTTCTCCGGCCCTACCAGGGCGTTCTCACCGCCGCCAGCGGCCATATCAACTGCCACGAGACCGGCGCCATCGAGTCCTCCGGCCACAAGGTGCTGGCCCTGCCCTCCAGCGACGGCAAGATCACCGCTCAGCAGGTGGAGGACTATTACAACTGGCACCACTTCAACCCCGACTATGAGCATATGGTCATGCCCGGCATGGTGTATATCTCCTTCCCCACCGAGGGCGGCACCCTGTACTCCAAGGCGGAGCTGACGGCGCTGTATGAGGTGTGCCAAAAATGCGGCCTGCCCCTGTTTATCGACGGAGCCCGCATGGGCTACGGTCTCACCTGTGACGACTGCGACCTGACCCTGCCGGAGCTGGCCCGGCTGTGCGATGTTTTCTACATCGGCGGCAATAAGGTGGGCGCCCTGTTCGGCGAGGCGGTGGTGATCATGAACCCGGCCCTGAAGCGGGACTTCCGCTTTATGATGAAGCAGCGGGGGGGCATGCTGGCCAAGGGCCGGCTCCTGGGTCTGCAGTTTGACACCCTGTTCACCGACGACCTGTATTTCAAAATCTCCCGCCACGCCAACGTCATGGCCAAGAAGATCCACGCCATTTTTGAGGACTGCGGCTATAAGTTCCTCTTTGACTCCCCCACCAACCAGCAGTACCCCATTATGAGTGACGCAGAGCTGGCCATTCTGGGGCAGAACTTCGGCTATGAGTATTGGGAGCGCATCGACGAGACCCATTCCGCCATCCGCTTTGCCTCCAGCTGGGCCACCACGGAAGAAAACGTAGCCGCCCTGCGCCAGGCTGTAGAAGCCCTGAAGAAGTAAAATCCGGTATCCCCAAAAAATCCGGCCTATATGGGCCGGATTTTTTTAGTTGGAGTGGACATGAGGTACGGGGTAAAAGGGACGTTTAGGACTCCGCCCCCTACGCACCGTTTACCCATAGTATTTCGTAGGGGCCGATGCCCACATCGGCCCGCCTATAGGTGTTTCTTGTTTTTCGTAGGGGCGGGGCTCTGCCCCGCCCGCCGATTTTGCACCGCACTCCCGGCAGGGCACGCAGGCCCCGCCCTACGAACCGCCCCTGTGCGGCGGCACTCCTTGCCGTGTGTCATTGCGCAGCCAGTGCGCACACTGGCCGTGGCGATCCGTAATTTCTTGTACCCGCTTTCATATCATCCGTAGGGCGGGGTGCCCTCACCCCGCCGACGATTCTGCTCTGAACCGCCTACAACGCCCTGTCATTGCGAGCCAGTGACCGACGTCACTGGCGTGGCAATCCGTACCCCCCTCCCCCGCACCAACGCTCCACGCATAAGGGCGGGGTAACCCCCGCCCTTATATATAGTTGTATTTTCCCTCACGTCAGAACTTTCTGGCAGTCAGGTCGCACAGCTGCACGCGGATGCCCTTGTCGGCAGCGGCCTTTCTCCCCTTCTGCAGCAGCTTGTCCCGATTCTTGTTCACCTGCTGCACCAGCAGCTCGTCCCGTTTCTCCTGGCTCATGGTGTGCAGCAGTGTGCGGGCCATGGAGGTAAACACCTCCGGATTTCCGGCGATGACGCCGCCCAGCACGCCGCCCTTCTGCTCTTTGGCCATGCTTTCGGCCAGGGCCGGGATCAGATACTCCGCTATGGAGTCGTAGTCCAGCTCATCAATCAGGATCTTCAGTTCGATCATTGCTTTCTCCTTATAAAAAGCGCCGGAATGCTACATTCCGGCGCTTTTCGTTTCGGTTGGTTTACGCCTTGGGGCCGGCGGCCACCAGGGCCTTGCCGTGCTCGTTGGACTCGTACTTGACAAAGTTCTTCACGAAGCGGCTGGCCAGGTCCTTGGCCTTCTCCTCCCACTGGGAGGCATCGGCATAGGTGTCCCGGGGATCCAGGATGGCGGGATCCACGCCGGGCAGCGCCGTGGGTACCTCAAAGTTGAAGTAGGGGATGGTCTTGGTGGGGGCCTCGTTGATGGCGCCGCTGAGGATGGCGTCGATAATGCCGCGGGTATCCTTGATGGAAATGCGCTTGCCGGTGCCGTTCCAGCCGGTGTTCACCAGATAGGCCTTGGCGCCGCTCATCTGCATGCGCTTGACCAGCTCCTCGGCGTACTTGGTGGGATGCAGCTCCAGGAAGGCCTGGCCGAAGCAGGCGGAGAAGGTAGGCGTGGGCTCGGTGATGCCCCGCTCGGTGCCGGCCAGCTTGGCGGTGAAGCCGGAAAGGAAGTAATACTGGGTCTGCTCCGGGGTCAGGATGGACACGGGAGGCAGCACGCCGAAGGCATCGGCAGACAGGAAGATCACGTTCTTGGCAGCGGGAGCCGCAGAAACGGGCCGCACGATGTTCTTGATGTGATCGATGGGATAGCTGACGCGGGTATTCTCGGTAACGGACTTGTCGTTGAAGTCGATCTTGCCGTCTGCGTCCACGGTGACGTTCTCCAGCAGGGCGTCCCGGCGGATGGCGTTGTAGATGTCGGGCTCGGACTCCTTATCCAGGTTGATGACCTTGGCATAGCAGCCGCCCTCGAAGTTGAACACGCCATTGTCGTCCCAGCCGTGCTCGTCATCGCCGATGAGCAGGCGCTTGGGATCGGTGGACAGGGTGGTCTTGCCGGTGCCGGACAGGCCGAAAAAGATGGCGGTGTTCTCGCCGTTCATGTCGGTGTTGGCAGAGCAGTGCATGGCGGCAATGCCCTTGAGGGGCAGATAGTAGTTCATCATGGAGAACATGCCCTTCTTCATCTCGCCGCCGTACCAGGTGTTGATGATGACCTGCTCCCGGGAGGTGATGTTGAAGGCCACGCAGGTCTCGGAGTTGAGGCCCAGCTCCTTGTAATTTTCCACCTTGGCCTTGGAGGCGTTGTACACCACAAAGTCCGGCTCAAAGTTCTTCAGTTCCTCCTCGGAGGGCTGGATGAACATATTTTTAATAAAGTGTGCCTGCCAGGCCACCTCCACGATGAAGCGCACGGCCATGCGGGTGTCCTTGTTGGCGCCGCAGAAGGCGTCCACCACGAACAGGCGCTTGTTGCACAGCTCGCTGACGGCCAGCTTCTTCACCTGGGCCCACACATCCTCGCTCATAGGATGGTTGTCGTTTTTATATCCCTCGCTGGTCCACCAGACGGTGTCCTTGGAGTTTTGATCCATGACAATGTACTTGTCCTTGGGAGAGCGGCCGGTGTAGATGCCGGTCATCACGTTCACGGCGCCCAGCTCGGTGACCTGGCCGACCTCGTAGCCTGTCAGCTCCGCCTTGGTCTCCTCTGCGAACAGGGTCTCATAGGAAGGGTTGTGGACGATCTCGGTGGTCCCGGTAATACCGTACTTACTCAGATCAATGGCCATAATGATTACTCCTTTTCGTATAAATTAATACGGGAATCGTTCAAGATAAACATCCTCCCATTATTTTAGTATTTGCATTATAGCACAGTTGATGCCAAGTTTCCACTGTCTTTCTTCACTAATTTGACAAAGTTTTTTAGCTATCCTAACAAAAAGTATGTCTAAGGAATAACGTTTAATGGCCTCCTCCATTGACATTTCCGGGAATGCTGATACAATAAAGATATGAAAGATAACATGATTTTCAAAATGACCGTCCGTTTCTATGCGGCGGATAACAAGGTATTCGGGCCGGGGATCGCGGAGCTTCTGCACCGGGTCCGGGCGTATCATTCCCTGCGGGCGGCAGCCCAGTCCATGAACATGGCCTATTCCAAGGCCTGGACGGTGCTGCGCACCGCCGAGGAGCAGCTGGGCTTCAAGCTCCTCCACTCCTCCACCGGCGGAAAGGGCGGCGGCGGGGCCGTGCTCACGCCGGAGGGCGAAGAGCTGCTGGAGCGGTATGACGAGCTGTGCCGCCGGATGCAGGAATACGGCGCGCAGCAGTATGCGGAGCTTTTCGACAGCGGGTCCGATACCGCAGAATAAAAAATGCGGGCTTTTTCTGTAAGAACAAGTCCGTTATTTTTCGCATTCCGCCCCTCCGATTTGAGAAAAAATCCTCACGAGTATAAAAATATCTAAAAATATCCCTGGTTTTTGTGCATTTTCACCGTTGACTTTATAGGTTTAAAGTTCTATAGTAAGTGCATTAAAAGAAATCGCCGCTCGGCGGCAGAAAGGAGCCCCACAATGCGTACCGCTATTCGTTCCAATTCCATTGCCACCCGTCGGGGCTTCTATTACGGCTTTATGGCTCGCTTTTATGCGGGTTATTTTTGCTGCGACAAATGCATAAAGCCGTCCGTTTATCAATAGAGTTTCGTTCCTTTCCCAATTCGTTAAGAAAAGGCCGCTCTGTTCTCGGACAGAGCGGCCTCTTTTTATAACATCCAACCAACACACCAAAAAATGCAAAGGAGAACAAATCATGAAAAAGTTGATGGCACTGATCCTTGCCCTGGCCATGGCCCTGACCATGGTGGCCTGCGGCAGCAAGGATACCAACACCGGCAAAGATTCCGAAACCAAGACCCTCAAGGTGGGCGTTGTGCAGCTGGTGCAGCACGAAGCCCTGGACGCCGCCACCAAGGGCTTTACCGACGCGCTGAAGGATGCCCTGGGCGATAAGGTAGAGGTGGAAGTGAAGAACGCCTCCGGCGACGCCAACACCTGCGGCACCATCGTAAACGGCTTTGTGTCCGAGAATGTGGACCTGATCATGGCCAACGCAACGCCCGCACTGCAGGCCGCTGCCTCCGCCACCAGCACCATTCCCATCCTGGGCACCTCCGTCACCGATTACGCCACCGCTCTGGAGATCTCTGACTGGAACGGCACCGTGGGCGGCAATATCTCCGGCACCTCCGACCTGGCTCCTCTGGACAAGCAGGCTGCCATGCTCCAGGAGCTGTTCCCCGATGCCAAGAAGGTAGGCATGCTGTTCTGCTCCAGCGAGGCCAACAGCAAATACCAGGTCGATGAGGTGACCAAGCTCCTCACCGCCGCCGGCATCACCTGCACCGAGTTCGCCTTCACCGACAGCAACGATGTTTCCTCCGTCACTCAGAAGGCCTGCGATGAGTCCGATGTGATCTACATCCCCACCGATAACACCGCCGCTTCCAACACCGAAGCCATTGCCAACGTGGTCCTGGCCTCCAACACCCCCGTCATCGCAGGCGAGGCCGGCATCTGCAGAGGCTGCGGCGTAGCCACCCTCTCCATCGACTACTACGAGCTGGGCAAGATCACCGGCCAGATGGCTGCCAAGATCCTCTCCGGTGAGGCCGACATCTCCACCATGCCTGTGGAATTTGCTCCCAATGTGACCAAGCAGGCCAACATGGCCAACTGCGAGAAGCTGGGCATCACCGTTCCCGCTGATTACACCGCCCAGTCCGCCGAGTAAACCAACCACCATCGGGAGGGGACGCCTGTCCCCTCCCCCGATACACCGAGCTGCCCATCCAGGGGCAGCCGTTTGAGGAGGATAGAAAATGGCTTTTCTGACTTCACTGCTGAACGCGCTGCCCGGTGCGGCGGCACAAGGACTTGTATGGGGCATCATGGCCATCGGCGTATACATCACCTTCCGGGTGCTGGATGTGGCCGATCTGACCGTGGACGGCTCCATCGCCACCGGCGGTGCCGTGGCCGTGATGCTGATCCGCGGCGGCATGAACTGCTGGCTGGCCCTGCTGTGCGCCTTTGTCTCCGGCCTGCTGGCAGGCCTCGTCACCGGCCTGTTCCACACCAAGTGCGGCATTCCCGCCATCCTGGCCGGTATTCTCACCCAGCTGGCCCTGTACTCCGTGAATCTGCGGATCATGGGTGGCAAGGCCAACCAGCCTGTGGGCGTGGATAAGTACCACCTGGCCGTTTCCCAGCGCTACGTCCGCGACCTGTCGCTGGAGAATCCCCTGCCGCTGCTGCTGGTAGCCACGGTGATCGTGGTGGTGGCTCTGTACTGGTTCTTCGGCACGGAGCGGGGCTGCTCCGTCCGCGCCACCGGCGCCAACGCCAATATGGCCCGGGCCCAGGGCATCAATACAAACGCCAATATCGTGCTGGGCCTCATGCTCTCCAACGGTCTGGTGGCTCTGTCCGGCGGCCTGCTGGCTCAGTTCCAGGGCGCAGCCGATGTGGGCATGGGCCGCGGCGCCATCGTCATCGGCCTGGCCGCCGTTATCATCAGTGAAGTGACCTTCGGCAAGATCTTCCGCAATTTCGGCCTAAAGATGTTTGCCGTTTCCCTGGGTGCCGTGATCTATTACTTCGTGCTGCAGGTGGTCCTGCAGTTGGGCCTGAACACCAACGACCTGAAGCTGGTTTCCGCCCTGATCGTCGCGATTTTCCTGTCCGTGCCCTACTGGAAGGGCAAAGTGGCCCATAAGAAAGGAGGCCCTCGCCATGCTTGAGCTGAAGAATATTTCCAAAACCTTCTTCCCCGGCACCGTCCATGAAAAGACCGCCCTGGATAACCTGAACCTTACGCTGAACGAGGGCGATTTCGTCACCGTCATCGGCGGCAACGGCGCGGGAAAATCCACCATGCTCAACGCCATCGCAGGCACCTTCGCCGTGGACAGCGGCTCCATCATTATTGACGGCAAGGACGTCACCCGCCTGCCCGAGTACAAGCGGGCCACTCTCCTGGGCCGCGTGTTCCAGGACCCCATGATGGGCACCGCGCCCACCATGCAGATCCAGGAAAACCTGGCCCTGGCCGCCCGGCGCGGCAAGCACCGGGGCCTGAAGTGGGGCATCACTCCCCAGGAGGAAAAGGACTATTACCAGCGGCTCAAGGAGCTGGACCTGGGCCTGGAGGACCGGATGAAGGCCAAGGTGGGCCTGCTCTCCGGCGGCCAGCGCCAGGCGCTGACGCTGCTGATGGCAGCGCTGCAAAAGCCCAAGCTGCTGCTGCTGGATGAGCACACCGCCGCCCTGGATCCCCGCACCGCCGCCAAGGTCCTGGAGCTCAGCGACAAGATCGTGGAGGAGAATCACCTGACCACCATGATGATCACCCACAACATGAAGGATGCCATTGCCCACGGCAATCGGCTCATCATGATGGACGCGGGCCATGTGGTGCTGGACATCTCCGGTGAGGAGAAGAAAAAGCTCACCGTTCCCGATCTGCTGACCCTGTTCTCCAAGGCCAGCGGCGCCGAGGCCAACGACGACAAGCTGCTCCTCTCTTAACATGCTTTTTTGATTTACCTTTCTCATACAGAAACCCGGACAGGCAAGGGCCTGTCCGGGTTTCGCACTTTATTATAGTTCCTCCCGCAGGAAATTCTCCAGGTCGCTCTCCCCCAGCACCCGGATGCCGTTTTTTGCCAGCAGCTCTGCCGCCGCCCCATAGCCGTCCACCAGAGTCTTTGTGAATGTGCCGTCGTAGATTTTCCCGGAGCCGCAGGCGGGGCTGCGCTCCTTGAGTATGGCCACGGTGCAGCCGTAGAGCCGGGCCAGGCGCAGCACCTCCCGGGCGCCCCGGTCATAGGCCGCGGTGACGTCTGCCCCTTCCCGGTTGAAAACTCCGGCCGCCCGGCGCTCCGCCGGCGGCCGCGGGGTGGAAAGGCCCCCCAGCTGCTCCGGGCACACGGGGATGGCCGTGTGCTTTTGCAGCAATTCCCCGGCAAGGGGATGGCCCTTGCTCCGTCCGTCGTACCGGCAGGAAACCCCCAGCAGGCATGCGCTCACCAGTACCGTCATCGCGCCAGCTCCTTCCCGTTCAGGGCCGCATAGGCCAGCCGGTCCCCCTCATAGCACAGCTTCAGGGAGAAGAACGGCGCCCCCTCCTCCAGCAGGCGCAGGAAGATCTTGTCCCCTTCCCACTGGGGCAGCGTTTTCATTTTCTCCCGGCTGATCCACTCCAGCACGCCCTCGTCGCACTCCTTCAGTTCACCCGTCCAGCCGGTGGCGGTGTAGAGGTGCATGTACTCCCCTTCCCACTCATCGGACACAAAGGTCACGATCCCACGGTACTGATAGTCCGTGAGGGTGAGGCCCGTTTCCTCCCAGGCTTCCCGGATCAGGCACTCCTCGGGGCTCTCCCCCTCCTCAAATTTTCCGCCGATGCCGATCCACTTGTCGTGGTTCAGATCGTTTTCCTTCTTCACCCGGTGCAGCAGCAGTACATCGTCTCCCCGGAGCAGGTAACACAGGGTCGTATTCTTCACGGAGCATCCCTCCTCATTTTGCTTGTGCCAGTATACCACAGCGCTTTGCATTTTTCCAGCAAGTATGCTATACTTTTTACCAACGAATACTATATATTGCCAAAGGAGCGATGCACAATGGAGCCCATCCGCCCCGGCGTTTACCGCCACTTCAAAGGAAATCTATACCGTGTTCTGTTCACCGCCCGGCACAGCGAGACCCGGGAAGAAATGGTGGTCTACCAGGCCCTCTACGGGGAGCTGGGCTATTGGGTCCGCCCGGCCGCCATGTGGCAGGAAACAGTGAGCCGGGACGGCTATACAGGCCCCCGCTTCACCTGGGTGGAGCCATGAGAGAATTCACTCTCATCCGCTCCCGGCGACGCACCCTGGCCCTGCAGGTGACAAGGGAGGGCCAGGTGGTGGTCCGGGCCCCCATCTACGCCCCCCGGGAGGACATCCAGCGCTTTGTGATCCAGCACGAAACCTGGATCGCGGCCCAGCTGGCCCGGCAGAGCCAGCGCCTGGCAGAACATCCCCCCCTCTCACAGGAGGAGCAGGAGGCCCTGCGGCAAAAGGCCCGGGAGGTACTGCCTCCCCTGGTGCAGCTATGGGCCCAGCGGATGGGCGTTACACCCACTGGGGTGAAGATCACTTCCGCCCAAACCCGGTTTGGCAGCTGCAGCGGAAAAAACAGCCTGTGCTTTTCCCTGCATCTTATGGAGTATCCCCGGGAAGCCATAGAGGCGGTGGTGGTCCACGAGTTGGCTCACATCCGCCACAAAAATCACGGCCCGGACTTTTACACTTTGGTACGCCGGACCCTGCCGGACTATGACGCCCGGATCAAACTACTCAAGTAAATACGCAAAAAGCAGCGGAGTATACACTCCGCTGTTTTTCAGTATATTATAAGCCTCGCCGAGTTTTCCGCCCGCAGGCGGCAAAATTATCGCTGCAGGCTGCAAGCCTTTTGTCGGAAAATTCCGAAGGATTTTTCGACGGTCACAAGTATCTGCCGTATCCGGCAGACATTTTTTATCGTATAAGCATCCCCACTCCCACCAGCACGCAGCCCAGCAGGAAAAACAGGACCAGCAGCGCCGCCGCGTTGCGCAGGAATTTCTTCCAGCCCAGCCGCTTCAGATCCATGAACGCATAGGGGTACAGCAGCCCCGTGTGGCCAATGGGCTTTCCGCCGGTGGCCCGCAGCAGGGCGTAGGCGGTGTAGGCCAGGGGCAGCGCCAGCCACCACACGGCGCACAGCAGGGAAAGTCCCGTTTTATCCGCCAAAAACAGCCACTGGGCCACCACCAGCAGCGGGGTCAGATAATGCACGCAGATGTTGCCGAAGCTGCCGCCGAAGTCGGCGAATTTCTGCCCCTTGCGTTTTTGCTCGGGCACCAGCACGAACTGATAGATCAGGTGCGTTACCCAGATGTACAGGGCCATGGCACAGGAGAGCCGCACGTCGGTCAGAACCGCCCACAGCCGCCCTCCGGGCCAGAAGCCCGCGCAAAACAGCAGCAGCTCATACACGGTCAGCAGGAGGTTGCTCTGATTGGTGTAAAAGCAGAACATCCCCGCCCGGATCCGCCCCCTGGGGATGAGCTGCGAGTGCAGCAAAAGCCCCACGGTATTCAGTAAAAAGAGAAACAGAGCCGAAAGCTGCAAGCCGGACATTTCGCACCCCTCCTTCTATATTAAGTAGGTGGAGCAGTCCACCCGGCCGTCTGTGATGGTGATGATGCCGTAGGTGCAGGGATTGCCCCGGCCGACGGATCCGGGGTTCATGACCCACAGCGCCCCGTCATAGTCCACCATCGGCCGGTGGGTGTGGCCGAACAGCAGGATCTGCGCGCCCATCTCCCGGGCGGCGTAAATGGCCGACAGGGTGCTTGTCTTCACATTCCTTGTGTGGCCGTGCATCATCAGAATGCGCACGCCGCCGTATTCCGTGAGTACCTCCGGGGCGTCTACCGCGCCCCAGTCGCAGTTGCCGGGCACGCTTTGCATAGGGATGGCCGGGAACTGCCGGTGCAGCGCCTCCGCGTCCCGCTGGCAGTCGCCCAGGTGCAGGATGATGTTTGGGTCCGTCAGCTCCACGCACCGGGCCATATTTTCCACATTTCCGTGGGAATCCGATAAAACCAAGATCCGCATTGCGATCCTCTTTCCTTTCAGTACCATCGATTGACAAGGGCAGACACGGTTTTGCCGGACAGAAATGCGCCCATACCGGGTCATGTCCCTTGGAAATACGGCAAGTATTCCCTGCGGGTCCTTTCTTGTCTAGACGCATTTCTGTGCGGCAAAACTGCTCTGCACCTGCCAGCGGTGGATTTTCGAGGGATTTTTGGCTTTTGAGCCGCAGGCGGGCTGACGCCCGCCAAGGTGAGAAGGACAAAAAGCACCGCAAAGGCGCGCTGGCAGGCGTGTTTGCCCTTGTTAATCGATGGTATACCCGGATTATACAAGGAAACAGTTGAAAAAGCAATGATTTCCGGCTACAATAGGGAAAGAAAGGGGGCGGCGCCCATGTATGAGAGTATAGTACGGCTGGATCTCCACGGCAAAAACGCCTACCAGGCCCGGGTGGCCCTGGACGCGGCCCTGCGCCGGGCCAGGAGCGGCACCTACCGCATCCGCTGCATCCACGGCTGCCATGGCGGCACGGTGCTGCGGGATATGATCCGCGGGGAATACGCCCGGCACCCCCGGGTGATCCGGCTGGAAGTGAGCGCCGATGGCGGCACCACGGACCTGGTGCTGCGGGAGCTGTAAGGAGAGATAAAGATGAAAAATACCTTGACCATCGCCCAGGTGCAGATGTCCGTGACCCGGGATAAGAGGGAGAATATCGCCGCCGCCTGCCGCCTGATCCGCCGGGCCGCGCAGCAGGGGGCGGAGCTTGCCATGCTGCCGGAGATGTTCTGCTGTCCCTATGAAAACAGCGCCTTCCGCCCCTATGGGGAGCCCTTGGGCGGACCGGCCCAGCAGGCCCTTTCTGACCTGGCCAGGGAGCTGGGGATCTGGATCGTCGGCGGTTCCGTACCGGAGCTGGAGGGGGATCGGGTGTATAACACCTCCTTCGTCTATGACGATACCGGCCGCCAGATGGCCCGGCACCGGAAAATGCACCTGTTCGACATCAGCGTGGAGGGGGGCCAGAGCTTCCGGGAGTCCGATACCCTGTCCCCGGGGAATGACGTGACGGTGTTTGACTCTCCCTGGGGCAAGCTGGGCCTCTGCATCTGCTTTGACCTGCGGTTTGAGGAACTGGCAAGGGTCATGACCCTGCAGGGCGCCCGGGCCATTTTCGTTCCGGCGGCCTTCAATATGACCACCGGCCCCGCCCATTGGGAGCTGCTGTTCCGCCAAAGGGCGGTGGGTAACCAGCTGTTCACCGTCGGCACCTCCCCGGCCCGGAACGAACAGGAGACCTATGTGGCCTGGGGCCACTCCGTGGTCTGCGATCCCTGGGGCACAGTCCTGCACCAGTGCGGCGCGGGGGAGGAGCTGGCCATAACGCCCCTGGACCTTAAACGGGTGGAGTCCGTGCGCCGGCAGCTGCCCATTCTCTCTGCCCGGCGGGAAGATGTATATTCCATCGGACAAAAGTGAGGGAAAGTCTGTGCTATTTATCTCTTGCGGCACCTTTGCGCCCATGATATAATCAGTAAAACTCTGTAAGGAGGAAGGAAATATGAAATACACGGAAATGTCTGCCCAGCAGCGCCAGGCGGAGTACGCCGCCGTGCTGGCGGACTATGAAAAACAGAAGGCTCTAGGGCTGAAGCTGAACATGGCCCGGGGCAAGCCCGGCCGGGAGCAGCTGGACATGGTCACGGAGATGAGCAATATTTTGGTAAAGCCCGAGGACTTCATTTCCGACGGCATCGACAGCCGCAACTACGGCAATGTGGACGGCCTGCCCGCCGCCAAGGCTCTGTTTGCGGAGATCCTGGGCTGCAAGCCGGAGCAGTGCTTCGTGGGCGGCAACGCCAGCCTGCAGCTGATGTATGACGCCATTTCCAAGGCCTATACCCATGGCCTGCTCCATTCCGAAAAGCCCTGGAGTAAGCTGGAAAAGGTGAAGTGGCTGTGCCCCGCCCCCGGCTATGACCGCCATTTTAAGGTGACCCAGTCCTTCGGTGCGGAGCTCATTGCCGTGCCTATGACGGAAAACGGCCCGGATATGGACGTAGTGGAGGAGCTTATCAAGGATCCCGCCGTGAAGGGTATGTGGAACGTGCCCAAGTATTCCAACCCCGAGGGCATTGTTTATTCCGATGAGACCATCCGCCGCATCGCCGCCATGAAGCCGGCGGCCCCGGACTTCATGCTCATGTGGGATAACGCCTACTGCATCCATGAGTTTGACAGTGATTTTGTTCCCTTTGCCGATATTCTCTCCCTCTGCGCCGAAAACGGCAATGCCGACATGGTCTATGAGTTCGCCTCCACCAGCAAGGTGACCTTCCCCGGCGCGGGCATCAGCGTCATGGCCACCAGCGAGGCTAACCTGGCCTACCTGGTGCCGCTGATCAACATTCAGACCATCGGCTATGACAAGATCAACCAGCTGCGCCATGTGAAGTATCTGCAGAATAAGGAGCATACCCTGGCCCTGATGCAGCGCCACGCGGCCATTCTGCGGCCCAAGTTCCACGCCGTGCTGGACGCCCTGGATAAAGAGATCGCGCCCCTGGGCATCGGCGCCTGGAAGCGGCCCGTGGGCGGCTATTTCATCTCCTATGATGCCATGCCCGGCACCGCTAAGCGCGCCCTGGCTCTGTGCAAGGAGGCGGGCGTCACCATGACCGGCGCCGGCGCCACATTCCCCTATGGCGTGGACCCCCAGGACAGCAACATCCGCATTGCTCCCTCCCTGCCTCCTGTGGAGGAACTGCAGCAGGCCATTGCCATCTTCTGCCTGTGCGTGAAGCTGGCCGCTCTGGAGAAGCTGGGCGTATGAGATGGTTGGCTGCATCTGACATCCACGGCAGCGCCACCGCCTGCCGCCGTGTGCTGGAGGCCTTTGAGCGGGAAAAGGCGGAGGGGCTCCTGCTGCTGGGGGACCTTTTGTACCACGGACCCCGGAACCCTCTGCCCGAGGGGCACGACCCCAAGGAATGTGTCCGCCTGCTCAATGAGCACCGGGACCATATCGCCGCCGTGCGCGGCAACTGCGAGGCGGCGGTGGATCAGGTGGTGCTGCAGTTTCCGGTGCTGGCGGACTATATGCTGCTGCAGCTGGGGAAAAAGCTGATCTTTGCCACCCACGGGGATGTGTATAATCCGGACAACCTCCCGCCCCTGGCCAAGGGGGGCATCCTGCTGACGGGCCACACCCATGTGCCCGCCTGTGACGTGTATCCGGACTTTGTGTACCTGAACCCCGGCTCCGTGTCCCTGCCCAAGGACGAGCAGAAGCGCCGGGGCTACATCCTGCTGGATGATGAGGGCGCCGTATTCAAGGACCTGGACGGCACGGAGTATCATCGGTATACGTTTTAGTACCTGTCGAAAATTCCCTCGGAATTTTCCGACAAAAGGCTTGCAGCCTGCTGCGCGCATAATTTTTACACCTGCGGCGTAAAAATTCCGCACTGGCAGCCTGATCGGTATTTTCTCCACGCACATAGCGCGGCGAAAAATGATTTGATTTTTTCGCGGACGCGGACGCAAACTCTGCGAGGCTTTTGGATAAATTAAAATGTCTGCCGTTTCCGGCAGACATTTTTTTACTTTTGCTTAGTCCGGCCGGCAGCCGAAGTGCAGCAGCGCCTCCAGCACACCGCCGCCTACGGCCAGGGCCTTATCTGACGCCTGGAAGCAGTGGGATTGCTTGCACCGGGGGTCGATGTCCCCGCACTTCATGCCGGCAGGCACCGTAAGGCCCCCCTGCAGCAGGCCCCGCAGGCAGCCGTCGATGGTGCAGAGCATGGGCTGGCCATTCACCATCGCCGCCACTTCCCCGGCTTTCACCATCTGGCCGATCTCCATTTTCGGCTCAAACACCCCCTCCGCCGGGGACCGCAGCACCCGCTCGGCGCCGTAGCCGCCGATGACGCCGGGAACGCCGGTATTGGGGATGGGCGAGCCATAATAGAGGACCCGGCCCAGGGTGTGGCCGCGCATGGTCTCCACGGCGGCGTGGCAGTCCTCCCCGGCGGTGAAGCCGGGGCCCACGGCGATAACCACCGGGGCCATGTCCCGGCGGGTGCCCAGGTTATGCTTGGCCAGGATGGCGTCCACCAGGGCCGCCGGGTGCAGCTGGGGCAGCAGGGCGCAGTCCGGGTCCGCCAGCACGGCAATATCCCCCGCGGTGGCGATGTCCAAAGCCTCCCGGGCTGTAGCTGCGCGCCGGGCCCGGACATCCTCCACCAGCACCCGGCCCAGGCGCAGAGCCTCGGAAAAGCACACGGTGCGGCGGATGGAGGTGGGCTGGGGCAGGTCCGTCATAACGATTTGGAACCCCGAGCGGTGGAGCCGCAGGGCGATGCCCGTGGCAATATCCCCGGCACCGCGGATCAAAATGGCCATAAAAATCCCTACTTTCTTTTTCTTACGGCTATTTTACCCGCTCGCGTGCCCCGTGTCAACTGGACAATGGGCTGCCGGTGGGGTATACTATTACAAAAAGGAGGTGGCGCAGATGGAGCTCGCTCCCCTGCTGGGCATTCAAAAAGGCGTAACAGCCATCATCGGCAGCGGCGGGAAAACCACCCTGCTGCGCACCCTGGCAGATGAGCTGCCGGGACGGGTACTGCTGTGCACCAGCACCCATTTCCAGGGCTACGCAGACCTGCCCACGGTGCTGGATCCTACGGAATCGGCGCTGCAGGAAGCACTTGAGAAAAGCCGTATCGTCTGCGCCGCCGGGCGCTCCCCCATAGGGAAGCTGGTGGACTGTGGGATCGCCTATGAAGTTTTGGCTTCCCTGGCAGACTATGTGCTGGTGGAGGCGGACGGCTCCCGGCAGCTGCCCCTGAAGGCCCACGCGGGACACGAACCGGTGATCCCGGCGTGCGCCCGGCAGGTCATCTGCGTGGTGGGGCTGTCGGGCCTGCACCGGCCGGTGGTGGAAACGGTACACCGGCCGGAGCTGTTCTGTCCTATGGCTGCCTGCGCCCCAGAGGACGAGGCAACGCCGGAGCGGGTGGCCCGGGGGCTGGTGCAGGAGCACCTGGCCGACACCTATTTTCTCAATCAGGTGGAAACTGAAGCCGCCCTACAGGACGCAAACATCATGGCTTCTATTCTCAAGCCCCAGGGCTTTTCCGTGGTAGCCGGAAGCCAGCGGAAAAAACTTTATCATGTGCTTTGAGCGGATATATAAAAATGGACCTGCCTCCTGACAGGTCCATTTTCTCGTTGAATTGGAAATTACTCCACGGTCACGCCGCGCTCGGCGAAGCCCTTGACCATGAGGTCCAGGTCCGGCTCGATGTGCAGAGGCTCGCCGGCAGACTTGATGGCGTTGGCCACGTCCTTCAGGCCGTTGCCGGTGACAACGGAAACCACGGTGGCGTCCTTCTCAATGAGGCCCCCCTCGCAGGCCTTCTTCAGCGCCGCCGCGCCGGTGACGCCCGCAGGCTCACCAAACACGCCGCAGGTGCGGCCCAGCAGGCGCTGAGCGGCCAGGATCTCCTCGTCGGTGACGCAGACGGCGATGCCGTTGGACTCCCGAATGGCGGCCAGGGCCTTATCGGCATTCCGGGGCACGCCCACGGAGATGGAGTCGGCAATGGTGTTCTCCTCCATGGGCTCCCAGGGCTTATTCTCCTGGATGGCCCGGTTGATGGGATAGCAGCCGTAGGACTGGGCAGAGATGAGCCGGGGCAGCTTGTCGATAAAGCCGATGGCGTACAGATCCTTGAAGCCCTTCCACACGCCGGCGATGGTGCAGCCGTCACCCACGGAGATGGCCAGATAATCGGGCATCTCCCAGTTCAGCTGCTCGGCGATCTCCAGGGCCACGGTCTTCTTGCCCTCGGAGAGATAGGGGTTGATGGCAGCGTTGCGGTTATACCAGCCGTACTTCTCAATGGCCTCGGCGGACATCTTGAAGGTCTCCTCATAGTTGCCCTTGACGGAGATGACATTGGCACCGAAGATCATCAGCTGGGCCACCTTGCCCTTGGGGGCGCGCTCAGGAACGAAAATATAGGTTTTGAAGCCCGCGGCGGCGGCGTTGCCGGCCAAAGAGGAGGCGGCGTTGCCGGTGGAGGAGCAGGCGATGGTCTTGGCGCCGGCCTCATAGGCCTTGGCCACGGCCATGGCGCTGGCGCGGTCCTTCAGAGAGGCGGTGGGATTCTGGCCGTCGTCCTTCACCCACAGACGCTTGATGCCCAGCATCTCGGCCAGCTTGGGCTCCTCGTACAGGGGGCTCCAGCCCACCCGCAGGGGGGTGTCGGGCGTGGTCTCCTCCACGGGCAGCAGCTCACGGTAGCGCCACATGGAGCGATTCTCCCGCTGGGCCAGCTTCTCCTTGGTGAGGACGGACTTGATATAATCGTAATCATATACGATGTCCAGAATGCCGCCGCACTCGCAGTTGGTCAGGTCGGGGGTGGCCTCGTAGGTCTTGCCGCAGCGGACGCACTTGCCGTATTTTACGTTTTTCATAGTGTGTTCTCCTCAATTAATATAATATTCGTCCTCCGCCCATTGAGCGGGATTGGTATCGATATATTGCCAGATGCGGAGATAATCCTCCTCGTTGCGAATAATGTGGTCGAAATAGGAGCGCTGCCAAAGCTTCCACCCCGGCGTGTTCATCATCCGATTGACCGTCTTCGTTGTTCTGGATTTAAATGCCCCGATTATGCTGCTCAAATCACGCGTAGGGGCGGGGCTCTGCCCCGCCCGCTGTATCGTCAGCAGGATATGCACATGGTTCGGCATAACGATATGTTTATCAATAACTACCCCGTAGCGTTCCGGCAGCGCCAGCAGTTCGTTCTCCACGACTTTCCCGAACGGGCGGGGTAGACCCCCGCCCCTACTCACATCAGAGAGACATTTCTGCCTTTGATCTGTACAAATCGTAACGAAGTACACACCGTCTTCGCTATAATCATACATGGGCAGTCGGTATCGCTTTCTCCGCGCCATATACTTCATTTTCCCCATCTCCCGGCAATAAAGAATCGCAGGGGCGGGACGGCTGTCCCGCCCCTGCGGCGAATGTGGGGTATTTCTTACAGATCCTTCAGCAGGCCGGTGGCCTCGTTGAACTCGTTGATGAGCTCGTCCAGATCCTTGGCCTGGGCGTGAACGGCATCCCAGGTGCCCTTGGTGTCGTACCACTGGGCGTTCAGATCCTCCACGGTCATGCCCTGCTGCTCCACCCAAGTGTAGTACTTCAGGTTGTGGACGCGCTTGCGCTCGGCATAGCCCATCTCCATCATGTTGTCGGTCTTCAGGCCCAGCATATGCAGAGCGTGATCCATAGCGGCCTCATGCGCGTTATATGCGCCGTGCATCTCATTCAGCTCCTCAATACGGGACTGATACATCACGGCGGAGTCGGTAAGCACAGTGCCCACCACGTCATTCTCGGTGAGCTCATAGTACTTGGCCATCTTAATGCAGCACAGCACGTTGGCGATGCCGGAGATGCCCAGCCAGCTCATCTTCTCCACCTGCTCGTCGCTCATGCCCAGCTCGTTCTTCATGTAAGCCTTGCCGTCCGCGGTGTTGAACAGGCGCAGCAGGCGCTGGGAGTCCTCATCGTCGATGGCGATGGCCATGTCGGTGTTCTTCACGTTGTGGATCCAGGGAATGTGCTTGTCGCCGATACCCTCGATGCGGTGGCCGCCGAAGCCGTTATTCAGGATGGTGGGGCACTGCAGAGCCTCGCCCACGGCCAGCTTCAGATGGGGATACCGCTCCTTCAGCAGGTCACCGGCAGACATGGTGCCGGCGGAACCGGAGGTGAAGCAGGCGCCGGCAAAGTTCTGACCGGGCTTCTTCACGGCCTCAAACAGATCGGCCAGGGCGTAACCGGTGACATTGTAGTGCCACAGGGGGTTGCCCATCTCGGCGAACTGGTTGAAGATCATCATGGTGGGATCCTGCTTCAGCTCCCAGGTCTTGTCGAAGATCTCCTTGACGTTGGACTCGCAGCCGGGGGTGGCGATGATCTGGCCGGCGATGCTCTTGAGCCAGTCAAAGCGCTCCTTGGACATATCCTGGGGCAGGATGGCCACGGACTCGCAGGCCAGGAGCTTGGAGTTAAAGGCGCCGCCGCGGCAGTAGTTACCGGTGGAGGGCCAAACAGCGTGATGATAGGTGGCGTCAAACTGACCGGTGACCAGGCGGGGTGCCAGGCAGCCGAAGGAGGCGCCCACCTTGTGGCAGCCGGTGGGGAACCACTTGCCGGACATGGCAATGATGCGGCAGGGCACGCCGGAGAGCTTGCTGGGGATCTCCACATAGTTGGGCACAGCCTGGAACAGGCCGCCCTTCTCCTTGGCCTCATTGTGCCAGGAGATACGGAACAGGTTTACGGGATCCACATCCCACAGCCCGGTGTTGGAGAGCTTGGCCTTGATCTTCTCGGGGATCAGGTCGGGGTTCTGCATCTGGGCGATGGTGGGGATGATGATGTTGTTTTCCTTGGCCTTCTGGATATTGTGCTCCAGGCCGGCCGTGTTAATGGTCAGATCGATTTTTCCCATGTTTGTTTTCCTCCTGAAATTTCACTTCTTGTTGGCGTCGATATAAGAATACAGTGTATACTTGGAAATACCGAAGTATTTTGCTACTTTGTCGCCGGACTTGGTCACCAGGAACGCGCCGCTCTCATTGAGGAAGCGAATGGCGCGGATCTTATCGTCCTTGTTCATGAGCGCAACAGGCTTGCCCACCAGGGCCACAGACTGCTCGATAAGCTCATCGAGCACGTTGTTGACGTTGATGATCCGCTCCGGCTCCCTCTGGGCCTTGTCATGGGTGGAGAGCATCTCCTCTATGGTCTGGCTGATCATAGTCAGGGCGGACACGTCGTAGTTAATGGCCAGGATGGCCACCACTATGCCCTTATTGTTGCGGATATAAAGCGATGAGGACTTGAGGATCTTGCCGTCGGGCGTCTTGGTCAGGTAGCCCAAATGATCCTGGGGCTGCGCCTCGTGGTTGAGCATCTGCTCCAGCACCACCTGGGACGCACCGTCGCCGATCTTGCGCCCGGACACATGGCCGTTTACAATGTAGACGATGGTGTGGTCCATCCGGCTGCTGTTGACCTCGTGAATGACCACCTCGCAGTTTCTGCCGAACTGTGCGGCAATGCCGTCAGCAATCTGCTTCAGTGCTTCCAATCGTTTTGTCTCCATAGCCCCGCCTTTCCTCGGCGGCACAGCCGCGCTGCACCGCTCCTTATATAATCGCGCTCTATGCGTCAATATCATAATATCATACTTTTTGTAAAAATCAATCCCTTTCCAAAAAAATAATTTGGTTTGATAAATTTTTGTTTGACATCGGCGTAAGTTGTGATATGATAGGTTTGTGAGCGGAATCGACACCTCTCGAGCCGCTTGCATGAAGATGTTTTTTATTTTGAAAAATATGGAGGTTCACTATGGATTTTGAAGCCATTAAAAAGGCCGCTGAGGGCTATAAGCCCGCTATGGTCAAGTTCCTGCGGGACATGATCGCCATCCCCTCTGAATCCTGCGAGGAAGAGGGCGTTGTCAAGCGCATCGCCGAGGAAATGAAGGCCCTGGGCTACGATAAGGTCGAGTTCGACAAGCTGGGCAACGTCATCGGCTGGATGGGCAGCGGCGACAAGATCATCGCCATCGACTCCCACATCGATACCGTGGGCATCGGCAACATCGAGAACTGGGAAGCTGACCCCTACAAGGGCTACGAGACCGACGACCTGATCTACGGCCGCGGCGGCAGCGACCAGGAGGGCGGCATGGCTTCCGCCACCTACGGCGTCAAGATCATGAAGGACCTGAACCTGATCCCCGAAGGCTACAAGCTGATGGTGGTGGGCTCCGTCCAGGAGGAAGACTGCGACGGTATGTGCTGGCAGTCCATCGTGAACGAGTACTTTAACGGTCCTGAGGACGCCCGCAGCAAGGTGGAGTTCGTCATTTCCACCGAGCCCACCGACGGCGGCATCTATCGCGGCCACCGGGGCCGCATGGAGATCCGCGTGGACATGCACGGCGTGTCCTGCCACGGCTCCGCTCCCGAGCGCGGCGACAACGCCATCCACAAAATGGCCGAGGTCATTCTGAACATCCGCGACCTGAACGAGAACCCCGCCGACGGCTCCACCGAGATCAACGGCCTGGTGAAGATGCTCGATCCCAAGTTCAACCCCGAGCACTATGAGGACGCCCGCTTCCTGGGCCGCGGCACCTGCACCACCAGCCAGATCTTCTACACCTCCCCCTCCCGCTGCGCCGTGGCCGATAGCTGCGCTATCTCCATCGACCGCCGCATGACCGCAGGCGAGACCTATCAGTCCTGCCTGAAGGAGATCGAGGATCTGCCCGCCTGCAAGAAGTATGCCAAGGACGTGAAGGTCTCCATGTATATGTACGACCGTCCCGCCTGGACCGGCCACGTCTATGAGACCGAGTGCTTCTTCCCCACCTGGATCAACAAGGAGTCCGCTCCCCACGTCCAGGCCCTTATCGACGCCCACCACGCCCTGTGGGGCACCGAGCGCCTGATGCCCTGCGAGCTGGCCGCTTCCAAGCGCCAGGGCCGTCCCCTGACTGACAAGTGGACCTTCTCCACCAACGGCGTGTCCATCCAGGGCCGCTATGGCATCCCCTGCGTGGGCTTCGGCCCCGGTGCCGAGTCCCAGGCTCACGCGCCCAACGAAGTGACCTTCAAGCAGGATCTGGTGACCTGCGCCGCTCTGTACGCCGCCGTTCCCGGCCTGTATAAGCCCGAGAACAAGGACGGCTCCGCCACCTCCTTCCGCCAGGAGCTCACCGGCAACGACATCAAGTAATTTCATCTGATCTGATCCTTCCGGTGAGGGCGGTGCGCCGCCTTCACCGTGAAGGGCGTTTAGAACCTATTCAACTTTTGACAATATAAGGAGAGATAATCAACATGAGCAAGACCGTTGAACTGGCCCGCCATCTGGAAACCCTGCACATCAACAACATGTACAAGAACGATTTCTATTGGACTTGGGACAAGACCGATGACGAGATCGACGCTATCTTCACCGTGGCCGACGCCCTGCGCGACCTGCGCGAGCGCAACAAGAGCACCCGCATCTTTGATTCCGGCCTGGGCATTTCCCTGTTCCGCGACAATTCCACCCGTACCCGTTTCTCCTTCGCCTCCGCCTGCAATCTGCTGGGCCTGGAGGAGCAGGTCCTGGACGAAAAGAAGTCCCAGATCGCTCACGGCGAGACCGTCCGCGAGACCGCAAACATGGTCTCCTTCATGGCTGACGTCATCGGTATCCGCGATGATATGTACATCGGCCAGGGCCACACCTATCAGAAGACCTTCATGGACGCTCTGGAAGACGGCTATCGTCAGGGCATCCTGGAGCAGCGCCCCACGCTGGTGAACCTGCAGTGCGACGTGGATCACCCCACCCAGTGCATGGCCGACATGCTACATGTCATCCACTACTTCGGCGGCGTGGAGAACCTGAAGGGTAAGAAGGTCGCTATGACCTGGGCTTATTCTCCCTCCTACGGCAAGCCTCTGTCCGTGCCCCAGGGCGTCATCGGTCTGTTCACCCGCTTCGGCATGGACGTGACCCTGGCTCACCCCGATGGCTACGACGTGATGCCCGAGGTGGAGGAAGTGGCCCGCAAGAACTGCGAGAAGTACGGCTCCAAGTTCCACAAGACCAACAGCATGGCCGAGGCCTTCAAGGATGCCGACATCGTGTATCCCAAGTCCTGGGCTCCCTTCGCCGCCATGGAGGAGCGCACCAAGCTGTACTCCGCCGGTGACCAGGCCGGTATCGACGCCCTGGAGAAGAAGCTGCTGGCTCAGAACGCCGAGCACAAGGATTGGGCCTGCACCGAGGAAATGATGAAGCTGACCAAGGACGGCAAGGCTCTGTACATGCACTGCCTGCCCGCCGACATCACCGGCCTGAGCTGCAAGGAAGGCGAAGTGGACAACTCCGTGTTCGACCGCTACATCGTGCCCCTGTACAAGGAAGCTTCCTACAAGCCCTATATTATTGCCGCTATGATCTTCATGTCCCAGGTGAAGGATCCCGTCAAGACCCTGATGGAGCTGGACGCCGCCGACAATCATCGTAAGCTGCACTAATTGACCTGAACCAACCGATAGCGGGAGTGCTGCCAAACGCTCCCGCTATCGCACTTAAAAAGGCAAAATGCACGGGCGGCTCATCCCGCCCGCAGCCCGCAGGGGCCGGTGTGCGCATCGGCCCGCCCCAAAAACCTGTAGGGGCGGACGACCCTGTCCGCCTGCAAGAAAGAGGTATATTGAATATGAGCAAGCGCATCGTCATCGCCCTGGGCGGCAATGCCCTGGGCAACACCGCCACCGAGCAGCTGGCCCTGGTCAGCAACACCGCCAAGGCCATCGTGGACCTCATCGCCGAGGGCAACGAGGTGGTCATCGCCCACGGCAACGGCCCCCAGGTGGGCATGATCAACCTGGGCCTTTCCACCGCCGCCGAGGCCGGCGCCATCAAGGCCGACATGCCTTTCCCCGAGTGCGGCGCTATGTCCGAGGGCTACATCGGCTACCACCTGCAGCAGGCCATCGGCAACGAGCTGGCCTCCCGTGGCATGACCAAGCCCGTGGCCACCATCGTCACCCAGACCGTGGTCTCCGAGGATGACCCCGCCTTCCAGAACCCCACCAAGCCCGTGGGCGCTTTCTATGACAAGGAGACCGCCGACCGCATCGCCGCCGAGAAGGGCTACACCATGGTGGAGGACGCCGGCCGCGGCTACCGCCAGGTGGTTCCCTCCCCCAAGCCCTTTGACATCGTGGAGGCCGAGTCCATCAAGGCCCTGTTTAACGCCGGCCATGTGGTCATCGCCGTGGGCGGCGGCGGCATCCCCGTGATCCGCAAGGATGGCAAGTTGTACGGCACCCCCGCCGTCATCGACAAGGACTTCGGCAGCGAGCTGCTGGCCGAGCTGCTGGACGCCGACGTGCTGGTGATCCTCACCGCCGTGGAGAAGGTGGCCATCAACTTCAACAAGCCCGATCAGAAGGGTCTGGATGATCTGACCCCCGCCCAGGCCAAGGTCTACATGGACGAGAACCAGTTCGCCAAGGGCTCCATGCTGCCCAAGGTCCAGGCCGCGGTGAAGTTTGCCGAGTCCAAGGCCGGCCGCACCGCCCTGATCACCCTGCTGGAGAAGGCCAAGGACGGTATCGCCGGCAAGACCGGCACCCGGATCCATCAGTAAGCTTCTTCAAGTGCCGGTTTACCGGAGGTCCAAAAGTTCCCGAAGGCGATTACCGTCCTTAACATGAAATCCTGGGCCGCTTTTGCCAAAAAGCGCCATGGCTGCATGGCTGCCATGGTATCGCCGGCAAGACCGGTACCCGGATCCATCAGTAAACCGCTTTGCAGACAGCTATTTGAAAATTTTCTTTATGAAAAATGACGCCGGAGTTATCCCCGGTGTCATTTTTTTATTCCCATTTTCAACAAATTTCGGCCATCCGTTTATGGCGTTTTTCACAATTTTTATCACATGTCACAAATAATTTCGGCTTTCAAAAAAATTATTTTGGTAAAATTGAAATTCCTGGTTGAATTTTTGGGGGGCATACGCTATAATAGCTTTGTTCCAAGTGAATGTCGGGTGCATACCCGTTATTCAGACTGCCGAAAAATTTACTCTTCTTTCATTCGGCCGTCACATATTCTAAAGGAGGAAAATTGAATGAAAAAGTTCCTGGCACTGCTTCTCTCCCTGGTTATGGCTCTGAGCCTGTTCGCCTGCGGTCAGAAGAACAACGATTCCGAAAAGGCTAAGGTCAAGGTCGGCTTCATCACCCTGCATGATGAAAACTCCACCTACGACCTCAACTTCATCAATGGTGCTAAAGAGGCCATTGCAAACCTGGGTCTGACGGACGCTGACTACGTCATGAAGAACAACATTCCCGAAGGTCAGGAGTGCCTGGTTGCCGCTGAGGACCTGGTCGACCAGGGCTGCAACATCATCTTCGCCGACAGCTTTGGTCATGAGCCTTACATGATCGAGGCCGCTCAGAAGTATCCCGATGTCCAGTTCTGCCACTCCACCGGTACCCGCGCTCACACCGAGGGCCTGGCCAACTATCACAATGCCTTCGCTTCCATCTATGAGGGCCGTTACCTGGCCGGTATCGCTGCCGGTATGAAGCTCAACGAGATGATCGAGAACGGCACCGAGATCAACGGCGTGAAGGTCACCGCTGACAACGCCAAGATCGGCTACGTCGGCGCTTTCACCTACGCTGAGGTTATCTCCGGCTACACCTCCTTCTTCCTGGGCGCTCGCTCTGTCTGCCCCTCCGTCACCATGGACGTGACCTTCACCGGCAGCTGGTACGATGAGACTCTGGAGAAGGAAGGCGCTCAGAAGCTGATCGCCGGCGGCTGCAACCTGATCAGCCAGCACGCTGACTCCCTGGGTGCTCCTACCGCCTGCGAGAACGCCGGTGTTCCCAACGTCTCCTACAACGGCTCCACCCAGAAGGACTGCCCCAACACCTTCATCGTTTCCTCCCGCATCAACTGGGCTCCCTACTATGAGTATGCTATCCAGGCTGTCATCGACGGCAAGACCATCGACACCGACTGGACCGGCAACCTGAAGACCAACTCCGTGGTTCTGACCGACCTGAACGACGCTGTTGCCGCCAAGGGCACCGCAGAGGCTATCGAGGCCGCCAAGGCCAAGCTGGAGAGCGGCGAGCTGCACGTGTTCGATTGCTCCACCTTCACCGTTAACGGTGAGCACCTGACCAGCTACCTGGCCGATGTGGATACCGACGCTGCTTACGAGCATGAGACCGAGGTCATCACTGATGGTTACTTCGCTGAGTCCGCTAAGCGCTCCGCTCCTTACTTCGATCTGGCCATCGATGGCATCAATCGTCTGGACGAGAACTTCGGCGGCTAATACATAGCACCGATTCAAAAGATGGACTGCTTCGGCAGTCCATCTTTTTTGCCGCACTTCTGCGTCTTTCCATTGGAAATGCAACCGGCAGATGGAAATTTTTTATCTCCTCAATGATGCTTTATCACACCGTTTTTACTCCATCGGCAAATCGCACAAAGACGGTTTTCTATTCTTGTGTAACCTTACATTCTTTGTACATACCTAACAATTTTTTTGCAATTTCTGATTTACAATCCTCGACATCTATGGTAAAATAAATCGTATTGAATCTACCCCCCGGCGTTTTACGAGGTGTTGCAGCCAACTGCGCCGAAAGAAAGGATGACAGCCTTGGAAAAAAAATGCGCAATTAGAATGGAGAACATCACCAAGCGCTTCGGCAGCAAGGTCATCGCAAACAAAGATGTGAACCTTGAACTGTACGAGGGCGAGATCCTGTCCCTGCTGGGCGAAAACGGCAGCGGCAAGACTACCTTGATGAACATGCTCTCCGGCATCTACTTCCCTGATGAGGGACAGATCTACATCCACGAAAAGCCCGTGACCATTGCATCTCCCAAGGATGCCTTTGACCTGGGTATCGGCATGATCCACCAGCACTTCAAGCTGGTCGACATCTTCACCGCCACGGAGAACATCATCCTGGGCCTGGAGGGTAAGCTGGATCTGAACAACGCCCGCCAAAAGGTCAAGGATATCTGCGAGAAGTACGGCTTCGACATCGACCCCGACATGAAAATCTACGATATGTCTGTTTCCCAGAAGCAGACCGTGGAGATCGTGAAGGTTCTGTTCCGCGGCGCTGACATCCTGATCCTGGATGAGCCCACCGCCGTGCTGACTCCCCAGGAGACCGACAAGCTCTTTGCCGTTATGCGCAACATGAAGGCTGACGGTAAGTCCCTTATCATCATCACCCACAAGCTCCACGAGGTGCTGGACGTATCCGACCGTGTGGCCGTGCTGCGCAAGGGCGAGTACATAGGCGACGTAATGACCAAGGACGCCAACCAGCAGTCTCTGACGGACATGATGGTGGGCCACAGCGTCACCCTGAACATCAACCGTCCCGAGCCGGTGAATGTCACTCCCCGGCTGGAGGTGAAAGGCCTCACCGTGTTCGATGAGCTGGGCGTCAAGCGCCTGGACAATGTCAGCTTCACCATGAACGCCGGCGAAGTGCTGGGTATCGCGGGCATCGCCGGCTCCGGCCAGCGGGAGCTGCTGGAATCCATCGCGGGCCTGTATCCCATCAAGTCCGGCTCTGTCATTTACCATGACCCCGAGACCGGCAAGGATAAAGAGCTGGTGGGTCTGGATCCCATGGACATCCGCAAAAACGGCATCGCCATGAGCTTCGTTCCCGAGGACCGCCTGGGCATGGGCCTGGTGGGCTCCATGGGTATGACCGGCAACATGATGCTGCGCTCCTGGCGCAAGGGCAAGGGCCTGTTCCTCAACCGCAAGGATCCCGAGGCGCTGGCCCAGCGTATCTGGCAGGAGCTGGAAGTGGTCACCCCCAGCACCAACTTCCCCGTTCGCCGTATGTCCGGCGGTAACGTGCAGAAGGTCCTGGTGGGCCGCGAGATCGCCCAGCAGCCCTCCGTGCTGATGACCGCTTACGCCGTCCGCGGCCTGGACATCAACACCTCTTATACCATTTACAACCTGCTCACCGAGCAGAAGATGAAGGGCGTAGCCGTTGTGTACGTCGGCGAGGACCTGGACGTGCTGCTGGAGCTGTGCGACCGGATCGTGGTCCTCTGCGGCGGCCAGGTCTCCGGCGTAGTGGACGCCCGCAAGACTGACAAGCGCGAAGTGGGCGCACTGATGACCCGTGTGGAAGGAGGCGAGGTACATGCATAAAAAACAGTCTTTGTTTCAGATCTCTAAGCGTGATACGCTGCCTCTGTCCAAGGCGCTGCTGATCCGCGGCGGCATTTTGCTGCTGGCTTTGGTTTTCTGCGGTTTGATCACCACCATCCTCACCGGCAAAAACCCCTTCAGCGTGTATGGTACCATCCTCTCCGGTGCATTCGGTACCTCCCGCCGTATTTGGGTCACCTTGCGTAATGTGGCGGTCCTGCTGGGCATCTCCCTGGCTGTGACTCCCGCCTTTAAAATGCGCTTTTGGAACATCGGCGCCGAGGGCCAGACCCTGGTAGGCTGCCTGGCCACCACCGCCTGCATGATCCTGCTGGAGGGTAAGGTCCCCACCGTCGTGATGATCCTCATTTCCCTCATTGCTTCCCTGCTGGCCGGCGCCCTGTGGGGCTTCCTGCCCGCCTTCTTCAAGGCCAAGTGGAACACCAATGAGACTCTGTTCACCCTGATGATGAACTACATCGCCATGCAGCTTGCCTCTTACTTCATCATCATTTGGGAGGTGCCCAAGGGCGCCGGTAAGATCGGTATCGTCAACCAGGCTTCCAAGGACGGCTGGCTCCCGGAGCTGGGCAACGAGTATCTGCTGCCCATCCTGATCGTGGCTCTTATGACCGGCCTTATGTACATCTATCTGACATACAGCAAACACGGCTATGAGATCGCCGTGGTGGGCGAGAGCCAGCGCACCGCCAGCTATGCCGGCATCAAGGTGGACCGGGTCATCATCCGCACCATGATCCTCTCCGGTGCCCTGTGCGCCATGATGGGCTTCCTTATGACAGCCGGTATCGACCACACCCTTACCACCACCATCGTGGACAGCCGCGGTTTTACCGCTGTCATGGTGTCCTGGATGTCCAAATTCAATCCCTTTATTATGATCGCTGCCTCTCTGCTGCTGGTGACTATGGACCGCGGCGCCAGCGAAGTGTCCAGCGTCCTGGGCCTGAACCAGTCCTTTGCTGATATTCTTACCGGTATCATCCTGTTCTTCATCATTGCTACCGAGTTCTTTATCACCTACAAGGTCACCCTGCGCAAGAGCAGCAAGAAGGAGGCGTAACGGATGAATTTTAGCTTTATATCTTTCTTCCCCCGTGCGGTGATGCAGGGCATCCCCCTGCTGTTCGGCAGCACCGGCGAAATTCTCACCGAAAAGTCCGGCAACCTGAACCTGGGTATTCCCGGTATCATGTATGTGGGCGGCATCAGCGGCGTTATCGGCGCATTCTTCTATGAGCAGGCCGTGCCGGCAGCAGACATGAGCGCCTTTTTGGCGATCCTGATCCCCATCCTCTGCTCTCTGCTGGGTTCCCTGCTCATGGGCCTGATTTACTGCTTCCTGACGGTCACTCTCCGGGCCAACCAGAACGTTACCGGTCTGGCCATGACCACCTTTGGCGTGGGCGTGGGCAACTTCTTCGGCGGCTCCCTCATTAAGCTCACCGGCAGTGAGGTCCCCTCCATTGCCCTCACTACCACCAGCAACTTCTTCAAGACTTCTCTCCCCGGCGCCACCACCACCGGCTGGTTTGGCGAACTGTTCCTGTCCTATGGCTTCCTGGCGTATTTGGCCATCATTATGGCTGTGGTCGCCTCCTACTTCCTGAACCATACCCGTCCCGGCCTGCACCTGCGTGCCGTGGGCGAGAGTGCTTCCACCGCCGATGCCGCCGGTATCAATGTTACTAAGTACAAATACCTGGCCACCTGCGTCGGCTCCATGGTCGCGGGCCTGGGCGGTCTGTACTATGTTATGGACTACGCCAACGGCGTGTGGTCCAACAACGCCTTCGGTGATCGCGGCTGGCTGGCTATCGCGCTGGTCATCTTCACCATCTGGCGTCCCAACGTCAGCATCCTGGCCTCCATCCTGTTCGGCGGCCTGTACATCCTGAACATCTATCTGCCCACCCCCGGCGGTCAGATGGCCATCAAGGAGCTGTACAAGATGCTGCCCTATGTCATCACGCTGATCGTGCTGATCGTTGTGTCCCTGCGTAAGAAACGCGAGGATCAGCCCCCTGCGTCCCTCGGTCTCTCCTACTTCCGCGAGGAACGCTGACACCGTATAAAAAGAGTAGGCCCGTATGGGCCTGCTCTTTTTTCTTTGAATTTAAGGAGGATAAACTATGTCTACCCTGCTGATCAAGAACATTTCCCAACTTGTCACCTGCGATGACAAGGACCAGTTCCTTCAGAACGTAGATGTTCTGTGCAAGGACGGATTCATCGAAAAAATCGGCGCGAACCTCGATGCCGAGGCCGACCGCATCATCGACGGCTCCCACATGCTGTGCTATCCCGGCCTGGTGAACACCCACCATCATCTGTATCAGGTCTTTTCCCGCAACCTGGCCAAGGTGCAGAATATGGAACTGTTTGACTGGCTGAAAACCCTATATGAGATCTGGAAAAACCTGGACAGCGAAGTCATCCGCCTGTCCTCTCTGACGGGCATGGGCGAGCTGATGAAGCACGGCTGCACCACCTGCTTTGACCACCACTATGTGTTCCCCGCCCACGCCGGCGACCTGCTGGGCACCCAGTTTGCCGCCGCCGATGAACTGGGCATCCGTATGTACTGCAGCCGGGGCAGCATGGACCTGAGCGTGAAGGACGGCGGCCTGCCCCCGGACAGCGTGGTACAGACCGTGGACGAGATCATGAAGGACTCCGCCCGGGTCATTGAAAAATACCACGACACCTCCTATGGCGCCATGCACCGGGTGGCACTGGCTCCCTGCTCCCCCTTCTCCGTTTCCGCCGATCTGCTGCGGGAAAGTGCCATCCTGGCCCGGCAGTACGGCGTGCGTCTGCACACCCACCTGTGCGAGACCAAGGACGAGGAGAACTTCATGCTCCAGCGGGAGGGTGTGCGCCCCCTGGAGTACATGGAGCGCCTGGGCTGGATCGGCGAAGATGTCTGGTACGCCCACGGCATCCACTTCAATGACGAGGAGCTGCGGGTACTGGCCAAGACAGGCACCGGCGTTGCCCACTGCCCCATCAGCAACATGAAGCTCTCCTCCGGCATCGCCCGGATCCCGGAGATGCTGAAGCTGGGCGTGCCCGTGGGCCTGGCCGTGGACGGCAGCGCCTCCAACGACGGCTCCAGCCTTATGGAGGAGCTGCGGGTGGCCTTCCTGCTGCACCGGCTGAACTCCAGCCGCGAGGCACCCACCGGCTACGACATCCTGAAAATGGCCACCCGGGGCAGCGCACGTCTGCTGGGCCGGGATGACATCGGGCAGATCGCTGCGGGTAAGTGCGCCGACCTGTTCATGATCGACAGCCGCCGCCTGGAACTGGTGGGCTCGTGCTACGATCCCAAGTCCGTGCTGGGCACCGTGGGCGTCCGGGGTCCCGTGGACTACACCGTGGTCAATGGAAAGGTCACTGTGGAACACGGCAAGCTGGTGACCATCGACGAGGAAAAGGTCGCCTTTGAGGCAAATCAGAAGTGCGATGCCTATCTGGCCATGTAAGCCAAAAACTACGCAAAAAATCGGAGAGGGAAAAACCTCTCCGATTTTTTTACTCCTCATTGAGCATCTCATCCACCTGGCTGCGGTGGGCCTCATACCAGTCCCGATACTCCTGCATATCCTTGGCAAAGAGATCTTTGCTGCTGGGCGGTGTATATGTAATGGCGTTGGCCCCGGCCCGGATGGCCGCCAAAATGGTCTTATCTGTGGGACCGCCGGTGGCGATGATGGGCAGCTCCGGGTATTTGGCGCGAATTTCTGCCACGATCTCCGGCGTCCGGGCAGCGCCGGACACATTCACAATGTCCACGCCGGCTGCCAGCCGTTTATCCAGGTCCACATGCTCCGAAACTACCGTGAACACCACCGGGACCTCCACCATGCTCTTGATGTCGCGGATGGTATCGTTGGTGATCATAGCGTTGCAGACCACGCCGAAGGCACCCAGCTGCTCCGCTGCCGCCGCCATATTCACAGACCGCTGCCCATTGGTATAGCCGCCGCCCACCCCGGCAAACACCGGCACGTCGGAAACGCTGATAATCGCTTGCGTAATGCTGGGTTGGGGTGTAAAATTATATACGGCGATCACCGCATCGGCATTGATATTCTTGATAATGGCCACATCCGTGGAAAAAACCAGGGACTTGATGCGCCGCCCAAACACACGGATCCCGCTGCACTCACTGATGCACCGCGGGATCTGCAGCGCGTGCTTTCGCAGCTCCCCTTCATATTCGGGAACAAATTTCTGTTTCACAACCTCTCCTTCCTCCGCTTTTCAAAAAAATTATGTTAACCGATTTTAACATATGTTGTGAAAACTTTCAAGTTTATTTTGTCGAAGGAGAGATTCTTTTCAAATTATTCACATTTGTTAAAATGTGAGCCTGCTTATTTACGGTTTTTTTATCCGTTAGATCTTTACAAGCTCGTACGCCCGGGTGCCCAGGCCCAGCTTTTCGGCATGCTCCAGGCAGCTCGCCCAATCGGTGTCCGGGTGGATGCGGTGGAAATGGTCATGGTCGTGGCAATCTCCAGCATCGGCGGCGGAGCCATGGAGAATGGGCTGCGCATTCACGGCATCCACGCAGGCCATATCCAGAGCCACCGGGTCGAAAGAGGCAAACATGCCCACGTTGGGCACGATGGCCGCGTCGTTCTCCGCATGGCAGTCGCAGTTGGGCGACACATCAATGACCAGGGAAATGTGGAAGCAGGGCCGGCCGTCCACCACAGCCTTGGTATACTCGGCCATTTTCCGGCTCAGGTTGGTGTGGGACTCGTCAAAATTCACGGTGATGGCGTTGCGGGCGCACACGGCGATGCAGCGGCCGCAGCCCACGCACTTACTGTGGTCAATGGACGCCTTCCGATCCTCCACAGTGATAGCGCTGTGGGCACAGATCTTGGTGCACATTTTGCAGCCCACACAGTGCTCCTGCTCCACATGGGGCTTGCCGGCGTTGTGCTGCTCCATCTTGCCCGCCCGGCTGCCGCAGCCCATGCCGATATTCTTCAGCGCGCCGCCGAAGCCGGCGGATTCATGGCCCTTGAAATGCGTCAGAGAAATGAACACATCCGCGTCCATGACGGCCCGGCCGATCTTGGCATTCTTCACATATTCGCCGCCCTCTACCGGCACCTCCACCTCATCGTTGCCCTTGATGCCGTCGGCGATGATCACCTGGCAGCCGGTGGTCATGGGGTTAAATCCGTTGAGCATGGCCGTGTCCAAATGATCCAGCCCGTTCTTACGGCCGCCCACATAGAGGGTGTTGCAGTCGGTAAGGAAGGGCTTGCCGCCCCGCTCCTTCACGAAATCCGCCACGGTTTTTGCCCAGTTGGGACGCAGAAACGCCAGGTTGCCCGGCTCGCCGAAGTGCATCTTGATGGCCACATACTTGTTCTCGAAGTCAATTTCGCCCATGCCGGCGGTTTTCATCAGACGGGTCAGCTTCTGCTGCAAGTTTTCCCGGAAATCCGCCCGGAAATCCGCCCAATACACCTTAGATGCCATAAAAACAGCTCCTTTTCTTGCTTGATAGGGTCATGGTATCATATTTGGGCAAAAAAATCCACCCCCGGAGGCTCCGATTTATGAGAATCCTTACGCACATTGTCACCGCCCAGGAGGACGGCGCTGCGGTAAAATTCCTGCTGCGCCGGCATTTTGCCCTGTCCTCCTCCCTGCTCAAGTCCATCAAATGGCGTGAGGGCGGCATCACCCTCAACGGCGTACCGGTGACCGTGGCCGCCCTGTGCCATACCGGCGACCGGCTTGCAGCGGATGTGTCCGATCCGCCCTGCCACAACCCCAATCTGCACCCGGTGGATTTTCCCCTCTCCATCCTGTGGGAGGATGAGGACCTGCTGATCCTCAATAAGCCCGCAGGCATCACCGTACACTGCGCCGCCCTGACCCAGGAGCCGGTGACCGTGGCCGGGGCCGTGGCCCACTATCTTCACAGCGACCAGTACCACGGGGTGAACCGCCTGGACCGGGGCACAACTGGGGTCATGGTGGTGGCAAAATCCGGATATATCCACGCCCGGTGCATGGCCCTGCTCCACTCCGGGGATTTCTACCGGGAATACCGGGGCATCTGCCTGGGCACCCCGGATCCCACCGCGGGACACATTGACCTGCCCATCGACCGGGACCGTGACTCCCTGCTCAAGCGGCATATTGACCCCCAGGGCGCACCGGCCCATACGGACTACGAAGTGCTGGCGCAGCGAAACGGCCTGTCCCTGCTGCGCCTTGTGCCCCGCACGGGCCGCACCCACCAGCTGCGGCTGCACATGGCCGAGATAGGCCATCCCCTGGCCGGGGACTGGCTCTACGGTACGGAGGACAAGGCCCTCATTTCCCGGCCGGCTCTGCACTCCTACACCGTACACCTGCGCCACCCCATCACCGGGGAGGTGCTGGACGTCACCGCCCCCCTGCCGGAGGATATGCAGCGGCTCTTAGATTGATATGCGCAAACATGCAAAAGCGGCGCACAGGCAAATGCCTGTGCGCCGCTCTGCTATTATCATGATTTTTCAGTTCTTATCGCGCTGCTTTTTATCCTCGTCAATGGCCCGGTACAGCGCCGCCAGGGCATCCTTCAGCGTGCCCACCTGCTGCATGAGCCCCAGGGCCACGGCATCCTCCCCATAGAGGACGCTGCCCACGTCGTTGGCCATCTCATCCGTGCGCAGCATCAGCTCCCGGAAGGTCTCCGCCCGGATCTGCGAGTGGGCCGCCACAAAACGGACAATGCTCTCCTGGAGCTTATCAAAATAGCGGTAGGTCTGGGGCGCGGCGATCATGGTGCCGCTCATGCGCACCGGATGCACCGTCATGGAGGCCGAGGGCGCGATCATATTGATGCGGCCGGAAACCGCCAGGGGAATGCCGATGGAGTGGCCGCCGCCCAGCACCAGGGTGGCCGTGGGCTTGGTCATGCCGGCGATCATCTCCGCCAGGGCCAGGCCTGCCTCCACATCACCGCCTACGGTGTTCAGCAGGATCAGCACCCCGTCCACCTCGTCAGACTCCTCCAGGGATGCCAAAAGCGGCAGGAGATGCTCGTATTTCGTGGTTTTGGCATTATCCGGGGCGTTGGTATGCCCCTCGATCTGGCCGATGATGGTCAGGCAATGGATGGTGCCGTGGCGATTGGTCACCACGGAGGAGCCCAGCTCCACGATCCGGTCCGTTTTCTGCTCCGATCTTTGGTCCTGCTTCTTTTCCTCGTCGGGCGAATTTTGCAGCGTCATAGCGACCCCCTCCTTTTCTTGAGGGTAGGATGCCCGTATGGCAAAAATTTATGCATCATCGCTATACCGCCTTTATAACTTCCGCGCAGTTAAAACAGCGGCATTTCTCCCTGGAAATGTGCCGCTTTTTTCAGCAGCGGCCCCTTCGCCCCCATGGTGAATGCAATGTCACTGCTGCGGATGGACAGGAGCCGCATTCCGGGCTCCAGCTGCAGAAACGCCAGCATTTCTTCCGTCAGCGCGATCTCGCCGGATGCCGAAACAGCTGCCCAGCAATAGGACCGCCCTTTATAGGGGATAAAGGTGCCGGCCGGGGCTTCATATCGCAAAAGAAGCGGCGTGTCGGTCAGAATGTGGCCCAGCTTTGACGGCAGCAGCAGGCCCTGCCGCGTCACGCAGAAGCCGCCCGTGACCTTGCTCCCGGTAAACAGATATACCTTTCCCTCCGACGCGATATGATATTCCGCTATCGCCTGGGGCGGAAACTGCACCCGGCCATCGGGGCGGATCACCGATTCGCCGAAAATAAATTTTCCGCCCTTATTCATCTGCGGCATAGCTTGCCTCCCTTTCCGCTTCAGAGCATGAGCCGGGCGATCTCCATGGTCACGATCTTCAGCACCGCGCCGCCGGACATGAGGTAGAACCAAATTTCCCGCCAGTGCTGCGTCTTTGCAATAGGCGTGGCGATGGCGGCAACGACGATCAGCAATGCGCCGATGCAGCCGACAATGGTGGGGATGCTGACCAGCGGGAACAGGCCCAGCGCACAGCTGCCGTCGATGGCGTGCTGGATGGTCTTATCCAGGCCGTCCCGCGCCGCTGCAAAGCAGCAGATCACAAGGCCGAAAATCAGCACAAAAACAGTTCTGCGGCCCCAATACTGAACGGTCCCGCGGCTGAACACCGACCAGCCGATAAAGCCAAGCAGGGCCAGGATCATAACCGTCGTCACCGTTGTTACGGTGTTTCCAAAATAAAGCTTCAAACTTCTTTCGCTTCCTTTCCGTATGTCAGGATGACAATGGCGCATCCATCGCAGCAGCATGCGGGAACGCTGGTCCGCCCGCCCACCTTCAGGGCGGTGATCTTCACAAAGCCCGCGGTGTTTTTCGCGTTCTCAAAGGGACCCGGCACCACCGGTGCAAAGCTGAACGCGCCGTCCTTGCTGCTGAACAGATAGCCCGCTCTCATTTCTTTTCCGCATTTGGGACAATTCATTGTAAACCCTCCTCTTTCTTCTCTCCCGCCGATACACCCGGCTTTCTGCAGGCGGATTCGACCTTGGCAATAAACCGGTCTATGTGCGCGCAGAGCATAGGCGCAACGCTTTCCCTCTCCCCTGCCCCGTCGTAAACGCTGTAAAGCAGGAACATCGGGCCGTAAAATTCCAACGCCAGCTGCATGGCGGCGTCATCGGAAGGTGTCAGCTTGCGGAAAATCGCTGCCATGTATCCGGTGGGCCCGGTGGCAAGGTAGTCGTGATAAAGCTGCGCCAGCTTCGGGTCCCGGTACTGCTCCAGGGTCAGCATTTTGCGGAAATTTGAGGCAAACGGGTCCTTCGTCCAGTGGTCAAACTGCGCCATACCGTATGCGCGGATCTTCTCAATGGGCGTGTGCAGGTACGCCTCCGCGAAGCCGTCGGGACCCGTTTCCGGCATTTCATAGGCCTCGGCTCGTTCATGATCCATTTGATTCATCCGCTCCACGATGCTGTCAAGGATCTCCTGCTTACTGGTGTAGTGCTTGTACAGCGCACCTTTTGTGATCCCCAGTTCCTTGGCTATATCACTCATGGAGGTCCCCAAATATCCGCTCTGCGCGAACAGCGCAAGGGCGGCTTCCAGGATGCGCTCCTTGGTATCTCCGGCCATGCTCTCACTCCTTTTACATATGTAACCGTTCGGTTACTTTTATTATAGCAACCGATCGGTTACCTGTCAAGAGGCTTTTTTAGAAATTCTCAAATTCCTCCGTGAGATGCCAAACACCGGGGCACGTGCCCCGGTGTTTGGTCCTTGTAGTTTTCTTCTTTATCCGGAAACTTGGCGCAAAAAACCGGGGTTTATACCCCGGTTTTTTGCTTTTCCTATACCTGGAAAATGCGCTTACGCTTCGCGCTTTTTTCTCGTCAGTACGCAGGTGCCCAATGCGGCCACGGAGAACAGAGCGATCCACAGCAGTACGCCGCTGTCGCCGGTCTCTACGCTGCCGTTGTTGGGCTTTTCACCACTGTCGCCGGGCTTTTCGCCGCTGTCCGCCAGCTTGGGAATGGACTCGGTCCTGGTGGCGCTGCACACCGTGCAGGTGTAGAGCTTCTCGCCATCGGCCTTCACCGTGGGCTCGACGGTCACCACGCCGTCATCCCAGGTGTGGATGCCGGTGGCGGCCACGGTAAAGCTATCCGCCGTGTCGAAGGTCTTGCCGGTATCCATTTGGCCGCTTTCATCGGCCAGGTACTTACCGCAGTCCGGGCAGGTCCAGTAGGCCTCGTGGCCGGCAGAACCGCAGGTAGCAGCCTGAGCCTCGGTCTTCTGCGCGTTCTTATGGTTCAGCGCCGGGATGATGACAGGCTCGTCGATGCTGTTCAGGCCCTGAGCATCGCTGTACAGGCCGCCGTTTGCATCCTTCCAGTAGCCTGCCGTGCCGGGCTGGGTGCAGGTGGCAGGAACCGCCTTCACCTCGGTGAGCACCCGCATGGGCAGCTTCTCGGTCCTGGTGGCGCTGCACACTGCGCAGGTGTAGGTCTTCTCGCCCTCGGACGTCACCGTGGGCTCGACGGTCACCACGCCGTCATCCCAGGTGTGGATGCCGGTGGCGGCCACGGTAAAGCTATCCGCCGTGTCGAAGGTCTTGCCGGTATCCATTTGGCCGCTTTCATCGGCCAGGTACTTACCGCAGTCCGGGCAGGTCCAGTAGGCCTCGTGGCCGGCAGAACCGCAGGTAGCGGCCTGAGCCTCGGTCTTCTGCGCATTCTTATGGTTCAGCGCCGGGATGATGACAGGCTCGTTGATGCTGTTCAGGCCCTGGGCATCACTGTACAGGCTGCCGTTTGCATCCGTCCAGTAGCCTGCCGTGCCGGGCTGGGTGCAGGTGGCGGGAACTGCTTCTACCTTGGTGATGGTCTGCCAGCGCAGCAGCGGATAGCCGGCGCTGTTGGAAGCAAACTGATCGCCCAGGGTAGGGGCCAGTGCCTTCAGCTCGTCGGAGGTCTTGGGCTGGCCGGTAACTTTGAGCGGGCTTCCGTTATAATCGCCCACGGGGCCCAGCTCACCGGACTCGAGGAAGTAGGTGTTTTCCAGCTCCGCATTTGCATAGCCGCTTGTGCGGCCCACGATGCCGCCGAGATAAGCGTTGTCGCTGGCCTTCACCAGTTCGCCGGCGTTATAGGCGTTGGTCACCAGCTTCTTTTCGTAGCCCATGGTGTGGCCGATGATGCCGCCTACGCCGAAGTTGGTGGCCTGGGCGTTGGTACTGCTGACGGTGCCCAGGTTATACACATCGGACACGGTGCCCTTGCTGTAGCCGATGATACCGCCCACGCCGCTGTTGGCGTTATTACCGGTGGCGGTGACGGCGCCGGTGTTGAAACTCTCAGAAACCACGGGGTTTGCGGAGTCCACATGGCCGATGATACCGCCCACGTTATGGCTGCCGGTGACGGCGCCGGTATTGCTGCTGTGGCAGATCATGCCGCTGTTGTTGCCCTTGACCTGACCCACCAGGCCGCCCACGCTATTGGCCTTGGCATTGATAGTGCCGCTGTTGGTGCAGCCGTTGATCATGCCCTTGGTATAGTGGCCCACCAGGCCGCCGGTATAGGCATTGTTGGCGGCGGTGGAAGTGATGGTGCCCTCATTGGAGCTGCCGATGATGTTCACGGAAACCCAAGAGCTGGTGTTCTTGCCCACCAGGCCGCCCACATATGCGGGCGCAGTGACATTGGCCTTGTTCACGCAGTTCATAATGGTGATGGTGCCGGAGCTGCCGCTGACCTGCGCCACAAGGCCCGCCGCGCCGGTGGACGAGGCAGTGGTCGTGACGGAGCCGGCCACGGTGAGGTCCTTCAGCACCGCATCGCCCTTGACCACGGCAAACAGAGCCGCAGAGCTGGCAGTATTCACATTCACGGTGATGGTATGGCCGTTGCCGTCGAAGGTACCGTTATAGGGTGTGGCGTTGCCGCCGATGCCCTTGAAGGTATCGGGTATGGTGATGTCCGCCATGACCTTAGCATTGGCATCCGTCTTTCCGCTGGCGATCAGGCCCCCAAACCACAGCACGTCATTGACGCAGGCGAGCAGGTAGCTGCCGACTTCATCCTGCGCGGGGGCGGGGGTATCCAGCATGGTCAGCTGGAGCGCAGCCTCCTTGGTCACGCCGGCATAGGTGTAGGTGACGGTGACCAGGCCAGTCTCATTCACGGAGGTGGTGTATTCCTCTGTGCTGAGATTGATGTACTTTCCGGGGATATCGCTGTAGCTGGCCTGCACCTTCATGCCGGTCAGGTCGATCTTTTCGCCCTGGGCAAACATGGTTCTGTCGGGCTCTGTGCTGATGCGCAGATCGCTCACCACGCGCTTTTCCACGGTGATGGGGATGTCAAAGCTGAATGCCTTTCCGCCATAGACGCCGGAAACGGTGATCTTGGTATCCGCCAGGGTCAGGGGCACCGCGGGGGACACACTGAACTGGTAGTTCTCCAGCAGCTCGCTGCTGCCGTCGCTCCAGGTGGCCAGGAGCTGCATGCCCGTGACGTCCACCTTTTGGGTCTCCACATAGGCGAGCTTGGTGGGGTTAGCCTGGAGCTCCACCTTCTCCACGGTGGCCGTGCTCTGGGTGAAGACCGTGGGCACCGGTGCGTTGGGGTAGCCCGCGGCGGCCAGGCATGCCTGGATGGGAGAATTGCCGGGCAGCTGGTAGCTGCGGCCGCTGGCACCGTTGAGCAGCTTCACAAAGCTATCGGACTGCATGAATGCAGCCGCCGTCAGGGTGGTGCCGTCATAGTTATCGGTGATCTCATGGATCTCGCTCTTATAGGAGCCGGGATTATACACACCACCGCCGGGGGCAGAGCCGGTGAGCCAGTAGCAGCTCTCCCAGCTGGCACCGGCGTTGTTGGTGCCGATGGCCATGGCGTAGCGCGTGTTTTTTGCGCTGATCTGGCCCATATTGTAGCAGTTCTTCACCAGCACCTCGTCAGAGCCGACGATGCCGCCGGTGGGGTTATTGTAAATGGTGGAAATGCTGCCGAAATTGGCGCAGTTGCGGATAATGCCCCGGTTCCAGCCTGCGCCTACAATGCCGCCGCAGCCCTTGGAGTCCGTGTTGTGGACGGTGGCAAAGTTCACGCAGTTTTCAATAATGCCGCCGGTAGTGCCGTCGCCCAGGTTACTGGCGGAGGTCTGGCCGATCTTACCCACGATGCCGCCCACGCTGCGGCGGGCATAGACATAGCCGGTGAGGGCCAGGTTGCGCACGGCAGGGTTCACGGCGGGGTAGTTGCCCTTGGTATTATCCGCCTTCCACGCACTGTAGTCGTTGTCGTGGATGCCCAGGCGTCCCACAACACCCACGGACTGGCTATCACCGAAGTTGCTGCCATCGGCGTAGCGGTCACAGTACACATTCTTCAGGATGTGACCCTGGCCGTCCAGTCTGCCGTTGAAGCTGGAGCCCAGGTGAGACAGGCCGTCGGACTTTGTGGAGCCATAGTCAATGTAGTGCATCAGGCTCTGGCCGCCGATGGGCATGTAGCGGGCGCCGGTCCAGTTACCGTCTGCATCCTGCCAGCCGCCCATGTCCAGGTCGCAGCCGATATACACCGTCTGATTTTTGAAGTCAGCGGGGGTAACACCATCGGCTTTCACACCGTACCAATAGTCATTGGTGGTGACCATGTTGTTGCCGTTGGGGCCGCTGGTATCGCCGGAGGATGCCCCGGCGATGATCTTGCGGTTCGCCAGCCGGGCATACTCGGCAGGCGCGTAGTTCTCCGCAACGCCGTCGCCGTCCGCGTCGTCCACAATGCGGGTGATCTCCGCGTTATAGATGCCGTTGACGATGGCAGCCATACCGGCCAGCTGGGCCGGAGTGGTGATGGTCATGGATTTAGCCGTCTCGCTGTACCAGCTGACGTCCAGGGTCTTGCCGTCCCATGCGCCGGGATTGGTGGAGGCCACGAACTCTGTCATGGGGATGGGCAGGACATTCACCGTGCCCCTGAGCAGGTAATTTGCCAGGTTGCCGTTGAGTTTATTGCTGTTCACCGCAGCGATGATGCCGGTTTTGGAAACAGCAAAGGAGAACTGGGAGGCATAGTAGCCGTCCTTGGTAATGGTGGCGGTGTAGTTGCCGGGGAGCAGCTCATAGGCCATGCCGGCAGGGCGGTTTCCCTGGGCCTCCACTGCCTCGCCCGGGAAGGTATCCTCCCGATAGGTATATACGATGCCGCTGCTGATCGTCACCTGGGCGTCCGCCTGGGACGGGCAGATGTAAACGCGCTTATACTCCACGGAAACGATGCATGTGGCCTTTGCCGCGCCGCAGGAGGCGGTGATGGTGGTATAGCCCTTGCCCACGGCGGTGACCTTGCCGGTCTCGTCCACAGTGGCGACCTTTTCATCGGCGGAGGACCACGCCACGGGCGTGCCCTCGGGGAATACCGTCGCCTTCAGCTGGACGGTGTCGCCCGCCTTGTCCAGGCAAACCTCGCTCTTGTCCAGTTCCACGCTCGTCATGGCCGTTTGGGCAAAGGCACCGCCGTTGCACTCGGCGATGGTCCCCACCGCCGAGGCGTTAAACGTTGCCGTGCAGGTCAGCTTGTCGTTGATGGTGATCGTATGATCCTGGCCGGTGAGATACAGGAACAGCCGGGTCTCGCCATTTTTATACCAGTTGGAGGGGGTGGAGGTGATGGCAAGCTGCTCGCCCTTGTCCAGGCCCTCCTGGATAAAGCCGTACTGGTGCAGGCCGCCGGTATAGTAGTCTGCGCCGTCCACCTTCACGTTGTAAAGGCCCCGGGCATTGGGGGCGATGTCCTTGGTATCCACAATGCACAGGTACACGTCCTCGCCCGCCTCGTTGGTGCGCAGGGCGGTCATGCTGACGTTGTTGACGCCCTCGGGCATGGGCAGGCCCTTGTAGTAGCCGGTGCTGCCCACGTTCTTTGCGGCGTTCTTATCCACATAGGTGCGCACGGAGCCGCCGGTAAAATACACGCTGCCGCCGGAGGAGTCATTGCCGGAATCATATCCACCGCCGCCCACAGAGGAGCCGGAGAAGTCGGTGTTGATGTTCACCGTGCCGCCACGGAAGTAGACCTCGGTCCCCTGGGAGGCACCCTCGCCGCCGGCGCTGCCGCCGATGACGGCACCGCGGCTGTTGGAAATGAGGTTATACTCGCCGGAGAGGAAGGTCACCCTGCCCGGCGTGCCGGCACCCTTGGCGTCGGTACCCGCGCCGATGACGGCGCCTTGCTTGGTGCCCTTGATAAAGGCGGATCCGGTCATGGCGAAGGTGATCTCGCCGTTCATCTCGTTCATGCTGCCGCCGATGCCCGCGCCGCCGGAGGTCTTATACAGGTACAGCGTGCCGCTGCCGCCGATGGTCAGTGCCGCGTCCTGGGGCACATGGATGTTGGCATGGGTGCCGCGGCCCGCGCCGTACTTATCCATGACCACGGTGCCCTCAATGTTCAGTTCGTTATCAGCCCCGTCAAAGTTCACCAGGGGGCTGGTGTCGTCGCGATCCTCCAGGAACATGTCCTTGAGGGTCAGCTTCGCGCCGGGGGTGCCGGAGCAGTCGAACTTCAGATTTTCATAGGCATCCGAAGTGATCTTGCCCGCCTCATCGATGGTCACGCCGGCACCGATAATGGTCACCGGATCCGTCGTGCCGATGGTGATGGTCCCGGTGGCGTCATCCGCCAGGGAGTAGGTTCCCCCTGCCGTGATGACGTTGTCTTCCGGCACCGGGACTGCCGCCGGGTCCTCAGCCCAGGCCACCTGCGCCGCAGGAGACACAAGGCCCAGCGCCATAATAAGCGCCAGCAGCAGAGACAGTGCCTTTTTGCTTGTTTTCTGCATCTTTTTCGTCCTTTCTTCTGATTCTATCTGAATTGGGCACGCCCATAATTCATTCGCGCTTTACTTCTCGGTGTCCGCTTCCAGCACATAGAGGTTGCCGTCGGCGTCCCGGTACACCACGCCATACTCCGTCAGGCCGAAATCCTCCACGGAGGTCTGGCTGTTATCCGGGTTTTCGGAGGTGTGCAGGGCGTTCAGATCCTGCCGGTTCAGCTCCTCCATCTGGCTGATCTCGGCCTGGGTCATGTCGCTGGGGTTGGGCACGCTGTTGACAATATCCACATTCCACGCCACCACCAGCGCCAGCATCATGCCCACCGCCAGCACCAGCATCACATCAGAGAGATTGCTGAGATAATTCATGGGGTTTACATCCTCCGCGCCGGAGAAGATCGCCCGGCGCCGCCGCTTATTCCCGTGCCGCATGGTCGTTTTCCACCTCCAGTACACAGTCCGCCAAGGTTTCCAGAATGGACATGTAGTTTGCATACCAGCCCTTGCGCACGGAAGAAATGACCATGGCCACCGCCGCGCTGATAAGGCCGGCCACAGTGGTATCAAAGGCGGTAAGCAGAGACTGGGAAAGGGTATAGGTGTCGCCCTGGCCCAGGGCGATGATGCCGGGGCCCAGGGGGATCAGCGTGCCCAGCAGGCCGAAGATGGGGCCCAGCTTCGCCAGGAGATCGGAAAGTTTCACGATGCGCTCCAAGCGGCTCTGCTCCTCCTCCACCAGGCGATCCGCCAGGGCCTGGCGCATTTCCGCTGTCAGATCCGGGTGCCGGATCAGCTCCGTGAGCACCGTCTTCTGCCGCCGCAGCAGGCCGCTGGATGTAATGGCCTCCGTCATAGCCTTTTCCCCGTTTCTTCCGGTAGTCCGCAGCTGGTCTACCAACCGGGGCATGGACACCTTCAGCTGCCGCCGCTCCGTGAATATCTCCACCAGCAGGCTGCCCAGCAGCATCAGGGTCGCCGCCATGATCAGGATCAGCACGATGATGACCGGGTAGCGCAGCCCGCTGGATACCGCCCGCAGGACGCCATTAAGATTGGATGTACTGAATATATGCATGGTTTCTCTTTACTCCTTTGTCTCCCGTTTGAATCGAATATACATCCACCCGCCGCCCAGCAGCATCAGCACCACCGCCGATGCCGCCACAAGGACCGCCAGGGGATTTTTCCGCAGGATCAGCCCCAGTGCTGTGGCATCGCTGGCCATGGCCTGCCTACGCCATACCTGCTCCGCCGATGCGGAGGAATCGGTGCTGCCGCCACGGGCCTCCGCCGGGTCTGCCGCTCCGGCACGGACGGACAATCGGCCCACCCGCAGGGTCTGCAGCTCCTCCGTCTCCTTGGTCAGATCCGGTGTGGTTTGGGACTCAATATACTTCTCGATGATCTCATCTTTTTTTGCAGGGGGCATCTTCCCGCCGGAGGGCTCGCTGCCAGGCTCTTTCTCGTCTTTTCCGGGAGTGGTGGTGCCGTCCTGTGTGTCGCTGCGGTCCGTACCGCCGCCGGTGCCGGCAGTACCCTGGCCGCTGCCGCCTGTACCCGGTTTGTTCGGCTTATCCGGCTCATTCGGCTTGTCTGGCCTGTTCGGCTTGCCCGGGTCAGTACCGGCACCCGTGCCGCCTTGATTGGTGCCGCCGCCGATGCCGGTGTTGTCATTCCCATGGGAGTCATCTACATCCCCCGAACCGCCGGTACCTGGATCATTGCCGTTTTCCGTACCGCTTTGGTCGGAGCCATCGTCCACCCCGGTGCCGGAGTCGCCGGTGCCAGAATCCCCGGTACCGGAGTCACCGCCGGACCCAGTACCGCTGCCGTCTCCGGTGCCGGTGCCGCCGCCGCTCAGATTTTCATCGTCTCCGGCGACAATATGGATGGTGGCCGCTTTCATCCCGCCATATGCATCGCTCCAGCGGCTGTCATAGACCGTGGAGCGGACGGTGATGGAGGCCGCGCCCTTCCCTACCACCGTGATCTGTCCATTTTGGTCCACCGTCACCACGCTCTCGTCGCTGCTGGACCACTCCAAGCCCTGCAGGACTGCCTGGGTGATGATCTCGTCGGAGGAGGTGACGGAGACCTGCACCCGATAGTCGCTGCCCACCTTCAGCTTCAGCTGGTCCTGATCCACGTTAATGGTCGGTGCGCCGCCGAACTCCACATCGATCTCATATACATATTTTGCCATCTGATTGGCGTTGACCGTGTCCGGCGCCGTTTGGCCGAAGAACAGCCGCAGGCCCTTTTCACCGGTGTAGTCGTAGTCGTCCGGATCATAGGGGCGGAACTCGCTGACCCGGCTGTAGTTATCGTAGCGGGACAGCATGGCCGGCACCATCACGGCACTGGACCACACAGCGTCCGGATCCGTGATCTGCCGCCTGATCTCCCAGGGTAGGCGGCCATAATACTCCGACAGCGTGGGGAACGCATAGCGATCCGACCAGAACAGGGTATCGGCGTCCATGCTGACGAAATAGCCGCCATAGCTGTCCTCGGTTTTGAAGTGGCAGCGGCTGATGGACTGCACATCCACCCCGGCCATCTCCAGCACATCCATCAGCGCGTAACCATAGGCGTCCGCGTAGGCCAAAAAACCGCCCCGATCCAGGAATGTATACTGCTCGTGCCGCTCCTCCAGCCGCTCCAGGTCGCTCATGGTCAGCACGGTCTTTTCGTAGTACGGGCCACCGAAGTAGCCTACCTTGACCGTAATGGAATCGGTGGTGGCCGACGCTGTTTCCGGCCGGCAGATCAGCAGCAGCGCCAGCCCCAGCAGCAGCGCCGGAAGAAAGTCCTTCCATCGTTTCATGATTCACCCTCCAAAGGTACAAACACCATTTCCGTCACCATACGCGCCCAGTTGCCGGAGTTTCCGCCGGGGATCACCAGCCGCAGGGGCTGCTGATATTCCTCCAGGGGCTCCGTGCCATTGGCGACGGAAAGGATCACCGTGCGTCGGTCCCAGGTCACCGGGCCCAGCACCACCTCGTATCCGTCCGATGCCGTAAAGCGGATGCACTTAAATTCCGATTTTTCTCGGCCATAACTCTCCAAAAATGTATCCAGCGTCGGACCCCAGCCCGTTACGGTGCCAGCCTTTGCGGTTGCACCGGTGGCCGTCTCCGAGACGCATTTCAGCCGGCTCAGTTCATTGGGCGTCACATAAAAGTCTTCCTCCAGCAGGCCGCTGACCCGGATCTGCCGATCCCCATAGGCGGAGATATCCGCACCGCAGCCGGTGAGCAGCAGCACCGCCAGCAGCACCACACACCACGCCGCTTTGCGTTTCATATTTCTTCTTTCCTTTCCTGCACACTATATTTTCGTTATTCACAGTTAAGTATAGCGTTTTTTATTTTTTCGTTCAACTCAATTGTTCTGTAATGCAGAATTTTCGTCCGGTTATTCGGAATTTTTCCATCTACTGGAAACCACTCCCCTGTCCATATGTCCACACCCTAAAAGCAAAAAAGTGTGCCCGCTTTAGACAGGTGTTCGCAAAACAGGTTTATACCGAAATTACAAAATGAGTATCTGTCAGGCGTTGTTGGCAGCAAAAAGCAATATATCTATCCGCAGCTTTCAGGTATAAAATTGCCTTGAATAAATCCTATCCACTCCATTCCGGGATTTTTTCAAAAAAGTCTGGAAGTATTGGAACAATTCAGCCTTTCTCATGTCATATAAGCGGATCACCAAAACCGCCGATGCTTATGAAAACTATGTGACAGCGGAGTATCAGAAACATTTGAACAGGCAAAAGGACGCAGAAGCGGCGGTTACTGAAATGGCAGCTGCTGCATCTTCATGCGGGAAAGGAGATTTTATAAGCAAAGAACCATTTGAAGCCATGCCTGATATGATGGACGCAAGGCAGCTTGCTCTGACGGCGAAGGAGCTATTTGTACTGGATATCCTCTGGTTTGCGCCGGATGGCTGCCTGCAGTCGGACATCTGCGACCGGCTTTCGGCAACCAAGCAGACAGTCAGCGCCATCATGAAAAAGTTTCTGAAACAGGGCTATGTGTCGATGGAAGAATCCCCCACAGACCGCCGGAATAAAATCGTGCGTTTCACGATGCGGGCGTCCGCACGACCTGTTTTATCTCTCCGATTTTTCCCGGTATCACCGATGTAGAAGCGATCATCGACCGAGTGAAGGGGCAATGCAATCTGATCTGGCTGGAAAACCTGAATCTGCGTGGGGATTACAAGAAAGTGATACTCGACTACATTCGGAAAAAGCACTCGCAGCTGATGCCGCTGTATGGCGAGATCTATCAGCGCGGGAACCGCCGCTATTGGGAAACGCTGAACGATCGCCTGTCGGCGTTCGCACAGGAGCAGGGACTTCGCTATGTGCGGGATGATGACAGCTTCACACAGTCCTTTGAGGCACCGCCCACCATGGTGAACTTCTTCTACCATGAGGAGATCAAGAAGTCCGCCAAGAAAGGAAAGAAATCATGACCGGGGAACGCTTTGGAACAGCGTAGAGCAAATTGAAAAGGCGTGCAACTCCCAACTGGCGCGGGAGTTAGAGGTTGCCCTGCCCATAGAGTTATCCCGGGAGGAACATGTACGGCTTGTCCGTGCGTACTGTTCCTCTCAATCTGTTTCCAAAGGAATGTGCGCAGACTTCAATATCCACGGCACAGGCGGTAGCAACCCGCACGCACATATGCTGAGCCAAACCTATAAAGCAGAGCAGAAGCAGTTGGAAGCGGAAGCGATCGCCTTGCAGCAGGAGATCAGGATACAGGAACGGCAGAACAAAAACATTGAAAAGCTTATTCAGAAAGGGCGCAAGTATGTTGGCATTGAAGAACTGGACGGCTATGCGCTGCGTGAACTGGTGTCTGCCATCTATGTGGACGCGCCGGACAAATCCTGCGGCAAGCGGGTACAGCACATTCATTTCAAGTGCGATGGTCTGGGCTTTATCCCTCTGAATGAACGGATAAAAAAGAAAACGGCGTGACCGAAGTCACGCCGTCCCTTGAAAACACAACGTTTTCACCATTTTCTGATTTTACTGTTTTACGACCACCCGGTATTGCAGTGGGCACTCTTTTTGCTAAGTATGTGTTATCTCTGTCCCTTGTCGTAGGGGATACCCTCCGCCTTGGGCGCGCGGGACTTCTTGGATGTGAAGGCCAGCACCACCAGGGAGATGATGTAGGGCATCATATTATATACGGGGCTGGGGATATTCATGGCCTTCAGGAACTCGAACCCGGCATACACGTTGGACAGCGCCCGGAACATACCGAACAGCAGCGCCGCCAGGGCAATGCGGGTGGGCTTCCACTGGCCGAAGATCATGACGGCCAGGGACAGGAAGCCAAAGCCTGCCACGCCGTACTCAAACCGCCACTCGGAAACGCCGGCGGTGATGAACACGATGCCGCCCAGGCCGCCCAGCACACCGGAGATGAGCACGCCGGCCCAGCGCATCTTATAGACGCTGATACCCACGGAGTTGGCCGCCTGAGGATGCTCGCCGCAGGCCATGAGCCGCAGGCCGAAGCGGGTCTTATACAGCAGTACATAAGACGCGATCAGCAGCAGCAGCGTCACCAGCATGAACCAGCTGAACTCGAAGGAACCGATGTTCACCAAAAACGCCTTTTTGGCGCCGGCATACTGAATGGTGGAGGACACGTCGTCGGGATTGGCCGCCGTGTTGATGGCCTTCACGATCACCGTTGCCCCCGCGAGGCCCAGCATGTTCAGCGCCGTACCCACGATGGTCTGGTCCGCCTTGAAATTGATGCAGGCCACAGCCAGAAAGCTGGAGTAGATCAGGCCCATCAGCGCCGCCGCCAGCAGGACCACCAGCAGCATCGCAAAGTGGGACGAGCCGCTGGGCATATACCGCATGGCCAGCGCGCCGCCCAGGGCGCCCATGATCATAACGCCCTCCAGGCCCAGGTTGATAACGCCCGAATGCTCCGAGAAGCAGCCGCCCAGGGCCACCAGGATCAGCACGGAGGCGAAAGTCAGTGTATATTGCAGCAGCAGTACCATTACTGATCGCCTCCTTTCTCCGTGTTCGCGTCAGCAGGCGGTGTTTCGCTCTGCTCCTTTTCTTTCAGCGCGGCCTTCTCTTCCCGCTTGGAAATGGCGGCGTTCATAGCGTACTTCATGAACAGCACGAAGCCGCACAGATAGATGATGATAGCGGAGATCAGATCGGAGATCTGCGCGCAGTACATCGTCTTGTCCACATAGGCGCCGCCGGCGGTGATATGCTGGATGAAGAAGGACGCCAGGATGGTGCCGAAGGGATTCAGGCCGCCCAGGAATGCCGCAGCGATGCCGTTAAAGCCCATGCCGGGCACCGAGGAGGTGGAGCACTGCCACTGCTCATACCCGGTGAGGTACAGCATGGCCGCGCCCATGCCGGCCAGGGCGCCGGAAATGACCAAGGTCAGGATGATATTGCGTTTTTCCGCCATACCGCAGTATTTGGCGGCATTCTTATTGTTGCCGGTGGCCCGCAGCTCATAACCGAAACGGGTCTTTTCCAGCACGACCCACACAAGCACCGCCGCCAGGATGGACAGCGGCAGGGCCAGGCCCACATACTGGTTGTTGTTAAGCAGGCTGCCCAGGCCCAAGGTGGGCAGGACCGCCGAGGGATTCTTATGTGCCAGCACGAAGGTGTAGGGGCTGGTTTCCTCCTTCACATTGGTCAGCAGCATGTTGGTCAGATACAGCACGATCCAGTTGAGCATAATGCCGGAAATGACCTCATTGACATTGCAGTAGGACTTCAGCAGGCCGGAAATAGCACCCAGAACCATGCCGCCCAGCATCGCCAGCAGCATGCAGGGCAGCCAGCCCCAGCCCCAGGCCAGGGCGGCGTACAGGCTCAGAGCCACGCCCGCGCAGTACTGCCCTGCCGCGCCAATATTGAACAGGCCCACCTTATAGGAAAACAGGATGGACAGCGCGCACAGCAGCAGCGGTGCGGTCTTGACCAGGGTGTTGCCCAGGTATTTGGCCTGGGTCGCAGACTTGCTGTAGTTGAGGAAGTTCTTCATGACGGCGGCGATGGCCTCGCCGGCGCCGTTGGGGTTGATGAACAGCAGAACGATGTAGCCGATAAGCAGGCCCAGCACCACGCAGGCCAGAGAGGCCAACAGCGACTGCACGCCGTTATTTTTCAAGAGATTCTTTTTCATTCCCTCACCTCATCTCTCTTGGCGCCGGCCATATACAGACCCAGCTCCTCCTGGGTGGTAGCCTTGGGATCCAGTTCACCCACGATCTCGCCCTCATACATGACCAAGATGCGGTCCGGCACATCCATTACCTCGTCCAGCTCCAGGGACACCAGCAGCACCGCCTTGCCGGCATCGCGCTGGGCCACCAGTTCTTTATGTACGTTTTCAATGGCACCCACGTCCAGGCCTCGTGTGGGCTGCACCGCCACCAGCAGCTCAGGATCCTTGTCGATCTCCCGGGCCACAATGGCCTTCTGCTGGTTGCCGCCGGACATGCTGCGGGCAATGGTCACAGGGCCCTGGCCGCTGCGGATGTCGTACTCGTCAATGAGCTTTTCGGCATATTTGCGGATGTTGTCCCGGCGCAGGAAGCCCGCCTTGCTGGTGAACTCCGGCTCAAAATACCGCTCCAGCACCAGGTTGTCCTCCAGGGAATAATCCAGCACCAGGCCGTGCTTATGCCGGTCCTCGGGAATGTGGGACATGCCCAAAATATTCCGCTTGCGGATGGACATATGGGTGATGTCCTGGCCGCAGAGGGTGATCTTGCCGGAGACCACCGGCTCCAGCCCCGTCAGGCCATAGACAAACTCCGTTTGGCCGTTGCCGTCGATGCCGGCGATGCAGACGATCTCGCCCTTGCGCACCTGCAGGCTCACGTCCCGCACGGCGTTCTTTTTATGCAGCTTGCTGGCCACGGTCATGTGCTCCACATCCAGCACCACTTCGCCGGGCTTGGCGGGGGTTTTCTGCACATGGAAGTTCACGTCGTGCCCCACCATCATGGCGCTGAGCTGCTCCACGCTGGTGTCCTTGGTCTCCACGGTGCCGATGTACTTGCCCTTGCGCAGCACGGTGCAGCGGTCGGACACGGCCATGATCTCATTGAGCTTGTGGGAAATGAACAGGATGGACTTTCCCTCTGCGGCCAAATTCCGCATGATCTCCATGAGCTCATCGATCTCCTGGGGGGTCAGCACGGCGGTAGGCTCGTCAAAAATAAGGATCTCGTTCTCCCGGTACAGCATCTTCAGGATCTCGGTGCGCTGCTGCATACCCACGGTGATGTCCTCGATGAGTGCATCGGGGTCGATCTTCAGGCCATAGCGCTCACTGAGCTCCATGACCTTGGCCCGGGCCTCCTTCTTCTGCAAAAAGCCCATCTTCGTGGGCTCCACGCCCATGATGATGTTATCCAGCACAGTGAAGCACTCCACCAGCTTGAAGTGCTGGTGGACCATGCCGATGCCCAGGGCATTGGCGTCGTTGGGGTCCTTGATGGACACCTCCACGCCGTCTTTTTTGATGATGCCCTCCTCAGCCTGGTACAGGCCGAACAGAACGCTCATCAGCGTGGATTTACCCGCGCCGTTTTCGCCCAGCAGGGCGTGGATCTCACCCTTCTTCAGCTGAAGCGTGATGTCGTCATTGGCGATGATACCGGGAAACCGTTTTGTGATGTGCAGCATTTCAATTGCATACGGTCTATCCAAGTTTTCGCCCTCCCTTCCGTTTTTATGGCCCGCCGCTATTCGCAGGATGCGGGGACGGAAACCACAATAGATAGCATTAGTATACTATACTTCACGCCATAATGCAAAGACAAATTATTCAAAATCACCACCTTTCTGCGGAAAAATTCCTTTTTTGCCATGGACCGCCGAAAAAAATATCTTCACGCGAAAAATTTGCCCACACACCGCCCCCTTGTCACACGCCGCGCCCAAACCGTTATGGTTAGTCTCCCGTTTTCGGAACAGCGCAAAAAAATAAAGACCGCCGAAGCGGTCGCAGCGCGCCGAAAATCCTTTTCGACGCGCTGCTTTGGTTTTTGAAACTTTGAAAAAGTTCCAAAAACCACTGATTTCAATGGCGGGTCCCGTCAAGATTTATGCGCAAATTTATTTGCAGGCTCCGGCAGACCTGAAGT